>JAFGRL010000157.1 GCA_016935195.1 Sedimentisphaerales bacterium | reverse complement strand
TGAAAGTTTAATACTCACCGACTTGACAGATTTTATATCTGCGCTAAGGTCAGAGTAGATTGTTCATCACAATCTTTAAAAAGCCCTCTGGTTTATTTCGAACACATAGCAAATAAAGGTCCTATTTGTGGCCCACCATGAGTTCGCTATATGGCTATTGATTATTGAAAAGAATCTGCTATAATTTTTTTTTCAAGAAAATAATATTTGTATTATACCTTGATAGCCTTGTCACTAAAGTTTAAGAAAAGTATGGAATAAATTCTATTATGTCATTTAAAAATGTGAATTTCTCAACTGTGTTGTGCCTGATAATTTGTCTAATAATCCTGGCGTTCTTGTTTCAAGGTTCTCGCGGAATCTGGCAGCCAGATGAAGGTTATTATACGGGAACCGCTGTAACAATGCTGGCTAAAGACAGCCTTTTTATCCCTTATCTTGGTGAACATGAGATATTTCTTGATAAACCTCCGATGATATACTGGGGAATAATCGCAGGTCTTAAGCTTTTTGGCCATAGTGAGTTTGCTGTTCGCTTCTTTCACGGTTTGTGCTTTGTCCTAACAAGTTTAACAGTTGGCTGGCTGAGTTATTCTATGTTCAAAGATAAGTGGCTGGCCTTATTGTCTTCGCTGATTTATGCAACTATGGTTATTCCCTTTATTGCGGCGAATTTTGTTACACCTGACACAATTTTAGCCTTGTGGACCACCCTTTCAGCTCTATGCTTCTGGAAAAGTGTTAAAATACAGGGGAAAACCAGAATTCTATGGCAAATGCTTTTATGCGGAGCAGTGGGATTAGGGTTTCTTGCCAAAGGTCCTGCGATACTAATTCCATGCGGCGGAATGTTTGTCTTTCTTTTGATCAGGAAAGAAATATTACGTTATTTTCTCTCACCGTGGTCACTTTTAGGTGTTCTTATATTTTTGGTTACCGGATTAAGCTGGTATATCTGGGTTGGTTTTAAAGTTCCGGGTGCATTAAGTTATTTTATCGATAATCAAATTTTAGGACGTCTTATCACAGAAAAATACAATCGTAATCCCGGCTTTAGCGGCGCTTTGATATATGTTCCGGTTTTAATTTTCGGATCCCTGCCGTGGTCAGCAATCTGGCTGGAAAAGAAGGGCATATTTAAATCCGCTTTACTCAGTAAGCAATGGTGGAAAGAACTTTCGGTAAAACCGGAACTATTATTTTTGTTGTGCTATTTTTTCGTACCGCTTGTGATTCTATGTTTGGCCAGTTCAAAACTTGGACTCTATGCCCTTCCTGTATTCGTACCGTTGGCAATAGCCACAGCAAAACTTTGGATACGAAAAGCCCCTGTAATTGACAGCGTGTCATTTTCACGTTTCCTAAAATGCTACATTCGCCCAATTAGGCTGGTGAGCTGTTGGGTTTTTCTACTGTTGATTTCAAAATTAGCTCTTGCTTACTATCCAACACAGGACAATATGAAGACCCTGTGGTCTCAAGTTAATAAACACCTGCCATCCGGTAGCTATGAGTTATGTACAGTAGATGAACGTGCGGATGGATTATTGTTTTATGGCGCATATGAAGTAGAACATTTGACAGATGACTCCAACCCATATCCAACATTTACCAAAACAGAAACTATTTTAGAAGAAATAAAGGAATTTGTTAAGGAAAACGAGACCGGTTTTTTCCTTGTAATTGAGGACGACGATATTGTTGAGGCTATTAACATTCTAAAGAAATCTGATATTGAATGCCGTGTGGTACATTTGCCGTACCAAAGAGCAATGTTATTTCCGTGTCTAAAAGCTAAGGACAATTTGAGTAGTAGCAGTATTTGAAAAAAGGAAGACTATGTCATTACGCAAGTTGAGAATACATTTGTTGCGATTGGCTTTCATTCCAATCGTTTTTGTTGCTGTCTTTGTAAGGCCTTCTTGGGCTATAGAGTCAACTACTGCTTTTGTTATGGAGTTCGGCGGATATCTATTTCTTTTGGTAGGTTTAGTAATCCGCATATGGTGCACTTTCTATATAGGCAGCCGCAAATCCAAAGAAATTATCGCCGAAGGTCCTTATTCAATCTGTCGCAATCCGCTTTATATAGGCTCTTTCCTGTTAGCTATTGGTGTGGGGCTTTGCTTTGAAAACTTGCTGATACTCATACTTGTCCCCACTATTATTTTACCGGTTCACATTATTGCTACTAAAATGGAAGAAACCCATCTTGAATCAAAATTCGGCGAACAATACCGCATATACAAGCAAAAAGTCCCAAGATTCTGGCCTCGCTTCTCAAACTACAACAGCCCCAATATGATCGAAGTAAGCGTTCATTCAATTCGAAGGATAGCTATGGATACAGTAGGTGTTTTGCTCCTGCCGGAAATTGAAGATTTGCTTGAACTCCTGCATGAAAATGGGATTATTCCGGTTCTATGGCATTTCCCATTTTAGCTTCACTGGCAGGATTGTTATTTGCATATTATCTCGATTTTTCAATCTGCCCTGCTATTGCGTTATTTTTACGTTTTGAATTGACGACAATAGCAATTTTTAGAAAATTTCATCATTAGATTTTCTCAAGAAATGGATTAGTACCGCAACGAAAGTAAAAGTTTATGAGTCAGGACAGCCAATCCCAGAGTTCATCTTGTTCTGGTGGTAAAAATTGCAAACGATTATTCGTGCCTCAATGCAACTATCGGGTCGACTTTAGCTGCACTTGCGGCAGGATACAGGCCGAAAACAATACCTACGGCGACACTGATAAAGAATGGGAGCAATATTTGCGACAGCATGAAGATTTTCAGTTTGATCCAAATGATCTGGATGGTGGAACAAATATTATTCTTTTTGAACGTCGATAAAATAATACAGGCTATATGCCGTAGCCGCGATCCTGATCATTGGAACTTCTATTTGTGATAACGAGGTCAAAGTTTTAAACTTAAATATATTTATCATGTATAGTTTGGGGTTATACCATCAATTGTTTAACCACAGTTTTATACTCCCTGTGTCCCCCAACGATTATATACATGTTTTTACTCAGAAAGAATACATTTGACTAATTCGCCATAACTGCGGAATAATTCAGCCCAAAAGCTTTAGGCAATTAGCCGTCTTCATGAAAATTGGGCAAAGTTTGTACTTTGGCACATTTACCATAAGGTCAAAGACCATTACATTTTTGATTTACAGTTTTGCAATTACATACATTCAAACTAAGCTCGGATTCTAGCTTTGATAGTATCAAATTCATATAAAGAGACAGATAACTTTTTGGGATACTACGTCAGACATGATTTGGAGTTGGCCGGTGTTAAGATCGTACACCTTGACAACATCTTCATACTTGCGTTCTTCTGGAAAAAAGTCGGTTAGTAGATTGGGCATTTCTGCAAGCTTATCCTTGTTGAACACAACGCTCTCTTTTTGCGGGAAAAGGGCGACATAAAATATGTCACTTTCAACCAGATCCTGGAAGAAGTGTGTGCCGAAAGAAAGCTCCGGCATTAAATTTCCGCCCTCATAAGCTATTTCGGCAAGCACTGTTATCTTATTGATTTCGGCAAAATTAACTGGAACACCTAAGCTTGGCGTGGTTGTGCCCCATCTGCCAGGGCCTAACAAGATGGTTGGAGTGTTTTCTTTATTGGCTATCTGCCTATTCAGTTTTCCGATCAGCCTTGCGATGCTATATTTCTGTGAAATCGGAGTTTCCACATATGCCTGTGGGTCAACATAAATAATTCTTTTAATTGGCTGGGAGATACTGCCTCCCATAGTGTAGCCTTGTGAAGCAAAAAGTACTTTTTCAGGTTTGATGTTTTCGGGAAGTTGCACGCTTGCTTTTATTCCTTTGGTTTGTAGAGGTCTGCATTGAACTAAATTGATTTTGAACGCATCATCACCTGTGAAGTTAACCGTGAATTCTATATCGACTGGGTATTGGTAATATTTTTCCAGGGTTTTAAGTATTTTCTGCATTATTTCAGTGAAGTTGGTATTTGACAGGAGCTTCTTAAATGTCAGAAGCCAATATCTCTGATTCTTCATACCCAGCTCTTTCATTTTTCGCTCGGTATGTGGGTCTGTATCTGCTATCAAGTCCAGTTTCATATTGAGTTCATCATTCAATAGATCAGTCACACTAACAGTTCTTAAGCAATTTTGGCTGGTATCGAGAAGGTCGGCATTGTGCTGAGAGAATCTGCTTTGGCCTTCTCTATCAGCATAGGGTCGTAACAACGGATGGTCTAAAGCTATTGTTTGTGGGTAATCATCCTCAACACGATCTACCGCTCTGGTGCCCAGACCAAAGACGAGTCTTAGCATGCCAGCTTTGGGATCAAGTTCAGATTTCCAGACAAAAGTATTATATGAGACACCTACACCGGCCAGATCAGGGAAAAAGTAACTTTTCTTATAGGAGCCAGATACGCGTTGGACGAGCAAGGCCATTTGTTCATCCTGCTGGTCAAGTCCTCGCTGCAAACGGTATGCAAGAGCACTTTCATCCATAGTGCTGGCATAAACTCTTCGCACAGCTTCTTCAAATTCAGAGTAACGCTGTTCGGGGTCGCCCTGATTTACAAGGAATAAGCTTTCATATTTTCCGGCAAACGCATTGCCAAACGAATCTTCCAGCAGACTACTTGAACGGACAATAATCGGTGATTGGCCGAAATATTCTATTATCTCCTGGAACCGCTCACGCACCTGGTCAGGAAATTTGCCTCGCAGGAGGTGTTCTTTCATTTCAAGAGCTATGTCAAAGTAGCCTTCTTTTGTTTTCTGCTTCATAAGCAGTTTCCACCAGCCGTTTTCAACTATGTAGCTGTAAAACACATCTGACCCAACATAGAATGAATCGTGCGGTTCGGTGTATTGATCCCAATCGAACGACTTATCATTGGCTAAGATTTTTTGAGCCAGCAGCATTCCGACGGCCTTGCCGCCAATGAAGCCGCTGCCAATCAATCTGCTCTTGATATTTATCAAATCCTCAAGAGAGAAACTGTTTTGAGCAAGCTGCGAAATTCTTTTTTCTCGCCCAACCATTATTCTGCAAAGCTCTCGGAGGAATTCTTTAACATCTTTTGAGTCCGGCGGTGCTTTTGTTAAATTGTCTGCTTTCATAAACAGGCGGTCCCAGTGGTCCAGAAATCTTGCCGAACCATTCGGGCTTTTCTGAGAAATATGGCTCAAAAGTTTACTCGCATCAATGCTGCTTATTACAGGTGTAAATTCTTGGCCTTGCTGCAGATGAGGCAAAAACATTGTAGGAGAGTATCGTTTCCATACCTTCAAAGGATGGATGTAAAAGTTTCCTTCAAAATTGTAAACATCCAGCAGTAGTTGGGTTGTTTCACGGATACGGGCAACCGTCTGGAAAGAATGATAATTTCGCAATATAGCAAAGTAGGCAATTGTGTCCAGTTCGAAAAGGTAGGGACAAGTAACCATAAAGAAATTGCCAACCATCAAATCCGTTGCCCAGGCACTTAACAAGTCAGAAAGGCAATCAAATACATAATAAGCCTCAGTGCCTTCCTGGGAGATTATAGCGTGGACCTGTGTAGAAAAAGTTTCGAAACCACCCTTTGCATCAAGTTGGTATACTGTCACATCTGACTGATTTTCGATTAGAGGTTTATGCTGGGCAAACCTCATATAAACAATGTTTCTTTTATCTTCTAAGGCTTTTTTTACATATGGCCTAACAAAGTGACTATAGTGTTCTATACTATCGACCTGCCAAACGACGTTGTCGCCCTTTTTCAAATCGCAAATTATCTTATCTAAACCTTTAAGGCCTGTACTTGCCCAGGCTGTCATAAATCAACCTTTCTTTTTACAATATCGTCTATAATCGATACCTAATTCTTTGACTTTATACCGTATGATCCTTGCTGTAGTTTTTAGATCCCGGGCTATTGCTGCCAGATTGCCGTTGCAGCGTTTAAGTGCATCAATAATCAGGTCGCGTTCAAACAAATTAATCCTTTCAGTTAACGAACCGGTTCCAACCGTACCTGTTGCATCCGAGGTCTGCAAAGTTGGGGGCAAGTGATGTCCGTGGATAACACCATCACTGCTTAGAAGCACTGCCCTTTCAATACAGTTCTCAAGCTCCCGTACGTTTCCCGGCCAATGATACGAGACCATCATATTGATTGCAGGTGTGCTGATTCGCTGAATATCTTTGCTCATCTTTTTTGAGTATTGTTCTGCAAAAAAGTCAGCTAACAATAAGATGTCATCCTTACGGTCACGTAATGGAGGCAACAGGATTGGAAACACATTTATTCGATAATAAAGGTCCTGGCGGAAACTTCCTTTATCCACTGCTTTTTCCAGGTCGTGGTTCGTAGCTGTGATAATCCTGGCATTTGTTTTTAACGTCCGGTTACTTCCGACTCGTTCAAACTCCTTTTCCTGGAGAACGCGAAGCAGTTTTACCTGAATCGCGGAGGAAAAGTCACCTATCTCGTCAAGGAATATGGTACCGTTATCCGCTTCTTCAAGCCGACCTTTTCGAGTTTGTATAGCTCCGGTAAAAGCTCCTTTTTCATGGCCGAATAACTCACTTTCAAGCAGGTTTTCATTCAGAGCGGCACAGTTAATCTTCACAAAAGCCCCATCACTCCTCGGGCTGGAAAAATGAATAGCATGGGCAACCAGTTCCTTGCCTGTGCCTGATTCGCCGCGTATAAGCACCGTTGTGTCGGAAGCCGCAACCTGGTGGATTTGACGATACACATCACGCATAGCATTGGAATTGCCTATTATATTTTCGGGGCGGAACCTGTCTTCCAATTCATGTCGTAATCGTACATTCTCATCTTCAAGTGCCTGTCGTTCAATTTTGGCTTCACGGCGAGCTCTTAAATCGTTTGCTATCATACTTGCCACAATGCTTAGTATCCTCATTTCCTCGTCGAGTGGAGCTGTTTCTTCAAAGGGCCTATCAACTGAGATCGTTCCAATCACGTCATTGTTAATTGAAATGGGAACGCAAATAAAGCTCAAATCCTGCTTTGTAACATTCCATCTTTCGAAGCGATTCAAAAACAGGGGTTCCTGAGATACTTTTGGAACAATCATTGGTTTGCCGGTCTGCATAACCCTGCCTGTTACACCTTCCCCGATTCGATATGTAATTTTTCGGCTTTGTTCCTGTGAAAGATCATGAGCAGCTTCGATTCTAATCTCGTTGCCATCCAGCGAAAGGAGCGTGATTGTCCCTCTGGCCAGACCAAGGTCTTTGTCCAGCATATCCAGAACCTCGGCAAGGGCCTCTTGCTGGCGTGTGCCGACAGCTAATGTTTGACTAACCTTATAGAGGGTTTCAAGCTGTGGCACGGGGCTTACGGCATACGTTCCAGTACCTTGCAAAAATGTAGTTTTCTTAGCCATTTCAAAATTCCTCGTTATTTACTAATACGACATAATTGTAACATGGCATGATAGCATTACAAAGTATTTCTTCTAATAAAAATCATAAGCAAATAGCTCTGTGCTATAAATCTTGTGTAATCAAGTAATTACGATGGTAGAGCTAAAAGGGATCTAATCGAAAGAAATCTGAAGGTTTTAAGCTGCTCGTTCGACATCAAAGAACAAATATGTCGCATATCTGCGGAGTATTACAAAAATGTCGCGATTTGTGTGCAGCCACATCTCTATTGAAATCGCATATCACTATGTAGAACAAGCACTTACAGCTTTATCACCATTTTGGCACGTGCATTGCTCATGTAAATATAAAGTAAGCTGGAACATAGGCAAATACAGAAAGGAATAAGCCAAGTGGAGAAAAGAAAAACCTTAGTCATAGCCTTGATCATATTGTTTTCGGTGCCTGCATTTGCGGAATCAAATACAGCAGAGGGATCTTTAGAGAATGTAACCAACTTTACACAGGGCCTTGACACTGTATGGGTGTTGCTGGGAGCCTTTCTGGTGTTTTTTATGCAGGCTGGGTTTGGAATGGTAGAGGCTGGTTTTATAAGAGCCAAGAACACTTGCAACATCTTGACAAAGAACTTTCTGGATTTCTGCATGGCTTCGCTGGGATTTTTTATAATCGGATATGCCTTGATGTTTGGTAACGGCAATGGATTTACGGGATTAAAAGGCTGGTGTTTATTCGGCCTTGATCCTATAGCTAATGGCATTCCCCTATATGCGTTTTGGTTGTTCCAAGCGGCTTTTTGCGGTGCTGCTGCGACAATAGTAGCCGGTGGGATGGCAGAGAGAATGAGATTTCCAGCATATCTGATTTACTCATTCCTGATCTCGGCGTTTATCTATCCTGTTGTTGGCCACTGGATTTGGGGAGGCGGATGGCTGAGTAATATGGGATTTGCAGATTTTGCCGGTTCGACAGTAGTTCATACGGTTGGTGGATTTGCCGCTTTGGTAGGGACATCTATGCTGAAACCGCGAGAAGGCAAATATGCCGTCGATGGCAAGCCCAATGTTCTTGCCGGTCACAATATCCCATTAGCATCTTTGGGCGTATTTATCCTGTGGTTTGGCTGGTTTGGATTCAACGCGGGCTCAACACTTTCGGTAGGCGACGGTTCATTGATTGGCAGAATTGCGATTAATACAAATCTCGCAGCGGCAATAGGTGGGATTGTTGCCATGGCTACAGTTTGGAAAAGATTCGGCAAACCAGATTTATCGATGGCAATGAACGGGGCTTTAGCGGGTCTTGTGGCAATAACTGCACCGTGTGCTTACGTTGAACCATGGGCAGCATTGGTTATTGGTGCAACAGCTGGGTACATAGTAATAAGAGGAGTCGAATTGCTTGATAAGCTGCAAATCGATGACCCTGTTGGTGCGTTTCCTGTTCATGGAATATGCGGAATTCTTGGAACGCTTTGCGTCGGAATCTTCGGCAAGGCCTCGCTTGGTTTGGCCAATGACGGCTTTGTTTATGGCGGCAACCCAATGCAATTAGGTATCCAGATGGTCGGCAGTGTAAGCACAGTAGTTTTTGTGCTTATCAGTATGGGAATAGTTTTTAAGCTAATCGATATTACAATTGGTTTGAGAGTAAGCAGAACTGAAGAACTGAGAGGTTTAGATATTGGCGAACATGGTATGGAGGCTTATGAAGGTTTTCAAATATTCAGTACTATGTAAATCTTTAAGAAGGAAAAGATTATGAAACTAATAATAGCATACATTCAACCGCATAAATTAAACGATGTCAAACAAGCATTGTATAATGCTAAAGTTTGCAAGATGTCTGTTACCAATGCCGTGGGCTGTGGAGAACAACATGGTTATGAAGAAAGCTACAGAGGCATTAAATTCGAGGTGAATCTTCTCAAAAAGGTGAGGCTTGAAATAGCGGTTAATCAGGATTTTGTCGAGAAGACAATAGCTGCGATTATCGAAGGTGCAAGAACAGGGGAAATTGGTGACGGTAAAATCTTCATAGTCGACTTGGCTGAGTGCGTTCGAATCCGTACGGGGGAACGGGACGGTGATGCGATAGGATGATACTGGTTGATCAAGCTTGATTCATCAGATTCTGTGTCGGCGAAGTTTTAATGAATGGGTCCTGCTGTAGTTGGCAGGGCCAAGCCCTATGAGTTTGCTACGAGACAGAATTGTAGCATTTCAACGACAATGTTACAAAAGTGTAACGCCGGCCTGAGTGTAACCATTACAGGCCATTTTCATAACTGCTTACCAGAGAAATAGTTATGAAATATGCAAAACTTAAGGGGTTGTGGCACGCATATTGCGGAACTGTGATAAGGCCGACTTAGAGTTTGCGCTATACAAAAAGGCGTAATGTCAAGACGGCGACCGGCAAAAAATGTAATTAAGATTTGACAAGACGTTTTGTGCTTAAAGGCAGGAGAAATAAAATGGATAAAAGTTGTGAAGCGATAACAGATATCTTCGGATCCAACGTTTTTAATGACTCAGTTATGCGTGAGCGATTGCCAAAGGACGTTTACAAGTCCATAACAAAGACTACTGAAGGACATCAACCGCTTGATCCGGCTTTGGCTAACGTGATTGCTAACGCGATGAAGGACTGGGCAATTGAAAAAGGTGCTACGCATTATTGCCATTGGTTCCAGCCAATGACTGGCCTTACAGCGGAAAAACATGACTCGTTTATTTCGCCCACATCTGATGGCAGGACGATGATGGAGTTTAGCGGCAAAGAGCTTTGCCAGGGTGAACCAGATGCCTCGTCGTTTCCTTCAGGCGGATTAAGAGCGACCTTCGAAGCTCGTGGCTACACCGCATGGGATTGTACTTCGCCGGTCTTTATTAAAGAGGATGGGAAAAATATTACGCTATATATTCCAAGTGCGTTTTGTTCGTATACCGGCTTGGCACTTGATAAAAAAACACCATTATTAAGATCGATGGATGCTTTGGACAAACAGGCAACCAGGGTACTTTCTGCCCTTGGCAATAAGACTTCAAAGCATGTGACGGCCACGCTTGGGCCGGAGCAGGAATATTTTCTTGTCGACCGATCATACTATAAGAAGCGTCTGGATCTTATTTTGACGGGCAGAACTCTCTTTGGTGCGGCTTCGCCAAGAGGCCAGGAAATGGATGATCATTATTTCGGAACGCTTCATGAGCGAGTGGCTTCATTTATGCATGAGGTTAATGTTGAGCTTTGGAAGCTTGGAGTTTCTGCTAAAACACAACATAATGAAGTTGCACCTGGCCAGTATGAGTTGGCACCGGTATTTGCTACCGTGAATGTTGCTACAGACCATAACCAGTTGGCTATGGAGACGCTGCAAAAAGTAGCGAATCGTCATAATTTTATATGTTTACTGCATGAAAAACCTTTTGCCGGCATCAATGGCTCAGGCAAACACAATAACTGGAGCATGGTAACCGATGATGGCATTAATCTGCTCGATCCGGGACAGACACCGCATGACAATATGGTGTTTCTGGTAATGCTATGTGGGGTTGTGCGTGCGGTTGATAAGTATGCAAAATTGCTGCGAGCAAGTGTAGCTAACACAGGAAACGAGCATCGTCTTGGAGCCAATGAAGCACCGCCAGCTATCGTTTCGATATTCTTAGGTGAGCAATTGACTGATATTTTCAATCAGCTGGCCAATGGTGACGCAACCTCATCCAGGCAAGGCGAGGAACTAAAGTTGGGTGTTTCAACTTTGCCGCCATTGCCCAAAGATTGCACAGACCGTAATCGAACTTCACCATTTGCGTTTACCGGTAACAGATTTGAATTCCGTATGGTGGGCTCAACCCAATCGACAGCCGGTCCAACCTTTGTGCTTAATACGATTGTTGCAGATATCTTAGCTGAGATTGCTGATGAGTTGGAAAAAGCTAAGAACGTTAAAAGCAGCGTGCAAAAGATTCTGCGAAAAATAGCTAATGAACATAGTCGCATAATCTTCAACGGCGATAACTATACCGACGTATGGGTAGTAGAAGCAGAAAAACGCCAATTGCCGAACATTCGCTCGACGGTTGGTTCACTTGCTACGATTATGGATGAAGAAAACGTCGGTGTATTTGAAAGACAGAAAGTGCTAAGTAAAGCTGAATTGGCAGCACGAACTGAGATTTTACTTGAGGCTTACAGTATGCAGATAAATATCGAGGCTCTTACAATGATAAATATTGTCAAACGCCAGATACTCCCGGCCTCAGCGGAATATTCAGGAAAACTGGCGGCAACGGTAGCATCGATAAGCTCTACAGGTCTTTGCTCTGACTACCAGAAAGAAATGCTTGAGACTGTTTCCGAGCTTATTGGCTCTACCGGCAAAGCTCTTAAGGAACTCGAAGCAATTACCAAAGAATGTGCTGATATCAAAGAAATTTCTGATAAGGCTGAATTCTGCAGGGATAAAGTAATTCCGGCTATGTGCCAATTGAGACAGTTTGCCGATGAGCTTGAAACCAATGTTGATGCATCACTTTGGCCTTTGCCAACTTATGCTGAGATGCTGTTTCTAAAGTAAACCAAGAACAGGAAAAGTAATGGTTTTTGAACCAAAAGATCAAGGCTTATACGAAGTTCGTCGCGAGCACGACGGTTGCGGTATCGGTGCAGTTGTGAATATCAACGGCCGGCGTGACCACTCCATCATTGAATATGGCAAGGAAATACTGGTTAATTTGCATCATCGCGGAGCAACCGGTGCCGATGAGGTTACAGGTGACGGAGCAGGGATCTCATTTCAGATTCCACATGATTTTTTTAGTGCTGACTGTGCAAGCTTAGGTTTTTCTTTGCCACTAGCCTCTAAATATGGTGTTGGCATGATATTTGGTTCGCAGAATGAAGAACTGAACAAAAAATGCAACAAGGTTCTTGAGGATTCAGTCAAACACTATGGTATGAAAGTATTAGGTTGGCGCAATGTACCAACTTCAAATGATTGTCTTGGTAAAATAGCTTTGGCATCTGAGCCAACAATAAGGCAAATATTTGTAGATGGCGCAGGTTCCGAAAACGAACTGTTGGAACGGAAGTTATATTTGTCCCGTAAGCGGGCTGAAAAACTTGTCAGGAAGCAATTTGGTCAGGAAGGCAATGATTTCTATGTGTCATCATTGTCTTGTCGGACTATCTGTTACAAGGGAATGTTTATGGCCTGGCAGCTGTTTGCCTATTATCCAGACCTCGCTGATGAACGTCTCAGTTCTGCCCTTGCCATCGTTCATCAGCGTTATAGCACCAACACGTTTCCAAGCTGGCAACTGGCTCAGCCGCTGCGGTGCGTAGCTCATAACGGAGAGATAAATACACTCAGTGGTAATCGTAATTGGATGCAGGCTCGTCAGATGAAGATGTCCAGCAAAGTATTCGGTGATAACATCAGTGATGTGTTTCCGATTTTGACTCCTGATGCGAGTGACTCTGCTTGTTTTGATAATGTACTTGAGTTGCTGGTACGTAGCGGTCGAAGTATGCCTCATTCTGTAATGATGATGATCCCGGAGGCGTTTGGGTCAAGTTATCATATCAGCACAGACAAACGCGCATTCTATGAATATCATGCTTCTATAATGGAGCCGTGGGATGGTCCTGCTGCGATGGTGTTTACCGATGGCCGTATTGTTGGCGGAACACTTGACCGCAATGGCCTGAGACCTTGTCGCTGGCAGGCAACAACTGATGGTTTGGTTGTTATGGCTAGTGAAGCCGGTGTTGTACAGTTTCCACCGGAAAAAATTCGGCAAAAGGGACGTCTCCAACCTGGTCATATGTTTCTTGTTGATACGGCCGAAGGCAGGATAATTTCCGACAATGAGATAAAAAGCAAGATCACCCGACAGAAGCCTTACCGTAGGTGGCTCGATCAAAACAAAATCGAGCTACGCGGTCTGTTTGATGTACCCAAACTGGTACACACCGACACAGACACGTTAGCTCAGAGGCTGCGATTGTTCGGCTATACCCGTGAAGAGTTGAAGATGATTTTGCTGCCGATGGCCCAAAACGCCCAGGAACCGGTCGGGTCTATGGGTAACGATACACCTTTGGCGGTACTTTCTGATAGACCAAAACTTTTGTTTAACTATTTCAAACAGCTCTTTGCCCAGGTTACAAATCCAGCGATAGATCCTCTTCGTGAAGGTCGGGTAATGAGCCTGATGAATTTTGTGGGCAAAAAGCCCAATATTCTTACGGAAACGCCTGAGCATTGCCGACAGTTGAAATTGCCGCATCCAGTCCTGACCGATGAAGATATTGAGCGGCTGCGTACCGCAAAAAGGCAAGACCTTAAAGCAGTTAGCATTTCGTCGGTATTCGATATTGATGTTCCTGATGTTGCTGCGGGTTTGCGACAAACACTGAGTGAACTGGTTGATTCTGCTCGGCAGGCTATCGAGGAAGGTGCCTCGCTGATAATAATCAGTGACCGCCAGGTTTCGCAAAAAAAGGCTCCAATTCCATCACTTCTGGCAACGGCTGCGGTTCATCACGGGCTGCTTAATTGTGGTCTTCGCGGCGAAGCAGGATTGGTTGTTGAAAGTGCCGAACCAAGAGAGGTGATGCATTTTTGCCTTTTGTGCGGCTTTGGTGCTAACGCGATAAATCCCTATCTGGCATTTGAAACAGTTGACTATCTTCAACAAGAAGGCCAGCTTCCCGCAGAAATGGAATCCTCGCAAATAGCGGACAACTATATTGCTGCGATTAAAAAAGGTATTTTAAAGACAATGAGCAAAATGGGAATTTCAACCTTACGCAGCTACACAGGAGCTCAGCTTTTCGAGGCCATTGGTTTAAATCGTTCTCTTGTGGACGAATATTTCACCGGTACAAGTTCGCGAATTGGCGGAATTGGTCTGACAGAAATAGCACAAGAGACCGTTTTTCGTCATAAAACCGCTTTCGAGCAGCGCCCCCCGGGGGTGCTTGAGTTAGATTTTGGTGGTGAATACCATTTCAGACATAACGGTGAGCAGCATCTTTGGAATCCGACAACAACAGCACGGCTGCAACATGCGGTCAAATACGCAGACAGTCAAGCTTATGATGATTACGCCAAAGCGGTAAATCAGCAGGCTAAAAAGCTGTACACTTTACGCGGACTTTTTGAATTTGTTGATGGTTATCCAATACCAATTGAACAGGTAGAACCTGCCGACCAAATTGTCAAAAGATTTTGCACCGGCGCAATGAGTCACGGTTCAATAAGCAAAGAAGCACATGAGTGCCTGGCTGTTGCCATGAATCGTATAGGAGCAATGAGCAATACCGGTGAAGGCGGCGAAGACTCCTGTCGCTATACACCAGAGGTAAATGGCGACTCGAAAAACTGTGCTATCAAACAGGTTGCCAGCGGAAGATTTGGTGTCACGATTAATTATCTGGCTCACGCAAAAGAGCTTCAGATAAAAATAGCTCAAGGTGCCAAGCCCGGTGAAGGCGGCCAGTTGCCCGGACACAAAGTAACCGAAGAAATCGCAAAAATGAGATATTCAACGCCGGGTGTAACTCTTATTTCGCCTCCGCCTCACCATGACATCTACTCGATTGAGGACATGGCACAATTGATATACGACCTGAAGTGCAGCAATCCGGGAGTAAAGGTCTCGGTCAAGCTTGTTGCCGAGGTAGGAGTCGGCACAATTGCTGCTGGTGTTGCCAAAGGCAATGCCGATGAAGTGCTTATCAGCGGCCATGATGGCGGCACCGGTGCAAGCCCGCTTTCCTCAATCAAACATACCGGCTGTCCGTGGGAACTGGGATTAGCTGAAACCCAACAGGTTCTGGTAATGAACAATCTGCGAGACCGAATCCGAGTTCAAACCGATGGCCAATTAAAGACCGGCAGAGATGTTGTTGTTGGAGCGTTGTTAGGAGCTGAGAGATTTGGTTTCGGTACCGCTGCTCTGGTAACACTTGGCTGTACATTATTACGCAAATGTCACGAAGGTGCCTGTCCTTTCGGAATTGGTACCCAGGATGCGGAACTGCGGAAACGTTTTGCTGGAAAGCCGGAATATGTTGAGAGATTTATGTATTTTGTCGCAGAGGAAGTACGCCAGATTATGGCACAACTCGGATTTAGAAAATTTGAGGATATGGTTGGCAGAGTAGACAAACTCCAAACCAGAAAAGCAATTGACCACTGGAAAGCAAAGGGATTGGATTTTTCTGCTATCTTCCATCAGGGCGATATCTCTGATGGAAATGGAAAGAGATATACTAATTCACAAGCCGACAAGCTTGGCGACCATCTTGATTGGCAGATATTGGAAAAGGGCAAACCTGCAATTGAGCAGCAGGAGCGAACCGTTATAGAGATGCCTGTCCGAAATACAAACCGGACAATAGGAGCGATTGTAAGTAATAAAATTATTCAGAAGTATGGTGAAAAAGCTCTGCCCGATGACACACTGCAAATTGTTTTGCAAGGCTCAGCAGGCCAAAGCTTTGGTGCGTTCCTGGCACCAGGTGTAACATTGAAGCTGATCGGTGAAAGCAATGATTATTTAGGCAAAAGCCTTTCCGGCGGAAGAATTATTGTCAAAACACCAGAAGGTTCACCATTTATCAGCCATGAAAATATCATTGTAGGTAATACCGTGCTTTATGGCGCTACCTCGGGCGAAGTTTTTATAAATGGAATGGCTGGTGAACGATTCTGTGTGAGAAATAGCGGAGTAACCGCTGTTGTCGAAGGAGTTGGTGACCATTGTTGTGAGTATATGACAGGTGGATTAGTCGTGGTGCTTGGAAAAACCGGTTGTAATTTTGCAGCAGGTATGAGCGGCGGCATTGCTTACGTGCTCGATGAGGTACAACTGTTCGATACGATGTGCAATCTTGATATGGTCGAGTTGGAGAGCGTATGGAAAGAAGAAGACAAAAATTTGCTGCACGATTTGATCCAGCAGCATCTTAAATGGACCCAAAGCAGCCGTGCACAACAACTACTGGATGCATGGCCTGATATGGTAGGGAAATTTGTAAAGGTTGTCCCGATAGATTACCGCAAGGCACTGGAAAAGATGCGTGCCGATCAGCAGAGAGATACGGAAACGATACCTGCAACTGAAGAGGTGTTTCAATGGGCGAAGTAAAAGGTTTTCTAAAATACAACCGTCAGGAAGTCGGGCATCGGCTAATTGAGAAAAGAATATATGATTTCGCTGAACTTGACTTGCCGCTTACACCTGACCAGATTCATCAGCAGACAGCAAGGTGTATGGACTGTGGAATACCATTTTGTCATGGTTCAGGTTGTCCGCTTAAAAATTCTATATCTGATATAAATGAACTGGTGTATGAAGGCAAGTGGGAACAGGCCTGCCAGATGCTTCATTCGACTAACAATTTCCCTGAAATCACAGGCCGTGTATGTCCCGCTCCTTGTGAAGCGGCCTGTACGCTTTCTATTAACGATGAACCGGTATTGATTAAACACATTGAGTTTCAAATTGTTGAACGTGGTTTCAAAAAAGGCTGGATCAAACCACTGCCTGCCAAACAGAAAACTGGAAAAAAAGTTGCTGTAATTGGTTCAGGCCCTGCTGGCTTAACAGTTGCTCAACAATTAGCCAGAGCCGGCCATAGCGTAATTGTCTTTGAAAAAGATGAAAAAATCGGAGGTTTATTGCGATATGGCATTCCGGATTTTAAACTTGCCAAAAGTATTATTGACCGCAGATTGGAACAGTTAGTTGCCGAAGGCATTGAATTTCAAACAGGCGTAAATGTCGGAGAGGATATTTCCGCGAGATACCTAAAAAAGAGATTCGATTGTATCTGTTTGACAATGGGTGCTGGTCAACCTCGAGACCTCAATATAGTGGGTAGAGGCTATGAGAATATCCTGTTTGCTATGGACTATTTGAAAGCACAAAACAAAATCTGTTCAGGTGAATTAGTGGATGAGTCGGCAATTATCACCGCAAAGAACAAAGTTGTAGTTGTAATAGGCGGTGGTGACACAGGAAGTGACTGTGTCGGGACAGCCCGCAGGCAGGGAGCCAAAGAAATTCACCAACTTGAAATTCTGCCAAAACCGCCGGAAACTCGACTGCCAGATACCCCTTGGCCCATGTGGCCTCGAATTATGAGAAACTCTACTTCGCATGAAGAAGGCTGCAAACGGCAATGGTCTGTAAAGACCATGAAATTTTCAGGTATAGAAACCAGGGTTACCCAGTTGCAATGCTGTCAGGTTGAGTGGTTTCAGAAAAATGGTATCTGGAATCTGAAGGAGTTGCCTGGCACCGAGTTTACCCTCCATGCCGATATTGTACTTTTGGCAATGGGATTTCTTCATGTAAATCATAATGAACTTGTGAAAGAATTCGACCTAAAACTCGATGACTCAGGAAATGTGGCAACAGGAAACTGCCAAACCAGCCAGCCTGAAGTATTTGCCGCTGGTGATACAGCTAGTGGGGCTTCATTAATTGTCCGGGCAATTGATAGCGGACGCCAGACCGCTACGGCTATTGACAATTGGTTAAAGAAACAAACTTAAGAGGAAACTAATTTGCGATTAGCTCTGGCACAATTTAACGCTTCGGTAGGTGACATTAAGGGCAATGTCAACAGGATGCAAAATCTGAGTATCAAGGCCTTTGAACTTGGTGCAGATATTGTGGTATTTCCTGAGATGAGCGTATGCGGATATCCTCCTGAAGACTTGCTGCTTAAGGAGCAGTTTTTAAAAGATAATCGATTAGCTGTTGAACATTTGGCAAAGAGTTGTCCCGATATTACCATCATCGCGGGGTTTGCAGAGGCTAATGAAAATGATTGTTACAATTCGCTCGCGGTATTGCAAGAAGGTCAAGTCAAAGAAATCTACCATAAAAACATCCTGCCTAATTACGGTGTTTTTGACGAGCAACGCTATTTTCGACCAGGCACTGAAGCATTGTGTATGAACATAAGTGATTTGACTTTTGGATTTACAATTTGCGAGGATATCTGGCAGCAGGAATTGCTCGATAGTTTATTGGCAAATTCACCACCAAGAGACATAATCATAAATATCTCGGCATCTCCTTTTCACACAGGCAAAATCCAGCAGCGACAGCAAATTCTTTGCCAGTGTGCAAAACATTTTAATTGCGCTGTCGCCTATTGCAATTTAATTGGCGGCCAGGATGAATTGGTTTTCGATGGCCGAAGTATGTTTGTCGATTCTTCCGGGCATATTGTCTGTCAGGCAAAGGCTTTTGAAGAAGATATGTTAATGGCGGATTTTTCAACGGTCAATAACAACGGTGGGATTAACGTCAAAAGCCTGAAAAACTATAAGGCCTGCAATTCTACACCAATTGATTCAATCGCTGAGATCTATAATGCCTTGATACTTGGAACCAAAGATTATGTGCGGAAAAATAATTTTTCCAAGGTTATAATCGGCTTGAGTGGTGGTATAGATTCGTCTCTGACGGCTGCTATCGCTGTAGATGCTTTAGGTGCAAAAAATGTTGTCAGGATAACCATGCCGTCGAACTTCAATAGTCCTGAGACAATTAAAGATGCACAAATACTGGCTGAGAATCTCGATATTGAATTCTATAGTGTCCCTATCGAAACGGTGCTTGATAAATTCAATGGTTTGTTTAGTAAATTTGATAAATGGACAACCGATGGAATAGCTTATGAAAACCTGCAGGCAAGAATTCGCGGATGCATACTGATGTCTTTGAGCAATCAATACGGCTATCTTGTCCTGACTACAAGCAACAAAAGCGAAACTGCTGTTGGATACGCTACTCTTTATGGCGATACAGCCGGCGGTTTTGCTATCTTGAAGGATGTGCCCAAAACAATGGTTTATCAATTAGCCGAATACATCAACAAAATACACCACCATGAAGTTATTCCAGTTACCGTGATAACCCGACCGCCAAGTGCAGAACTCAGAGAAAATCAAAAAGATATCGACTCGTTGCCACAATATGACAGGCTTGATCGCGTACTTAAAGGTTATGTCGAAGAGGACAAGTCAGCTTCTCAGTTGATTGAAGAAGGCTTACCAAAAACTGTTGTTAAACAGGTAATTAATATGGTTGATCGCAGCGAATATAAAAGAAGGCAATCGCCGCCTGGGATTAAAATCACTCCGAAAGCATTTGGTAAAGACAGGCGAATGCCAATAACGAACCTTTATACATCTGATGGATTTAATGGTAAATAAGAGAATACTGAGGTCGATGATTTAAAGGAATCGAGAAAGGAAACGATGCCGAAACGCAAAGACATCAAAAAGATTTTGATTATAGGTTCAGGCCCCATCGTCATAGGCCAGGGCTGTGAATTTGACTATTCCGGCACCCAGGCATGCAAGGTTCTAAAGCAGGAAGGATTCAAAGTTATACTGGTTAACAGCAATCCCGCAACGATAATGACCGATCCTGAGATGGCCTATAGAACTTACATTGAACCAATTACTCCGGAAATAATCGAAAAAATAATTTGCGTCGAAAAGCCGGACAGTCTCCTGCCAACACTCGGTGGACAGACAGGTTTGAATGCTGCCGTGGCTTTAGCGGAAAGAGGAATCCTGAAAAAACATAACGTTAAGCTGCTTGGAGCCAATCTGAAATCGATTAAAAGGGCTGAAGAGCGAGATAAGTTCAAAAAGATTATCGGCGATATTGGCCTGGAAGTTCCCAAAAGCGGATATGCTCACAGTTGGAAAGAGGCTCAGGAAATAATCAAATATGTTGGTTTCCCAGCTATCATAAGGCCGTCATACACATTGGGCGGCATGGGCGGAAATGTAGCCTACAATATCGAAGAATACGACAAATATATCCATTGGGGATTAAACTTGAGCCCCAAGAGCCAGGTTCTTGTGGAAGAATCCGTCATCGGCTGGAAAGAATATGAACTCGAGGTAATGAGAGACAGAAAAGACAATGTCGTTATTATCTGCTCGATTGAAAACCTCGACCCCATGGGTATCCATACAGGAGACAGTATCACGGTTGCTCCTGCACAGACACTCACTGATAAAGAATATCAGATTATGCGAGATGCGGCGATAAAGATTATACGTGCTATTGGCGTTGAAACTGGTGGTTCAAACATACAGTTTGCAGTTAATCCCGAAAATGGCAAGCTTTATGTAATAGAGATGAACCCCCGTGTTTCGAGAAGCTCCGCTCTTGCATCCAAAGCCACGGGCTTTCCAATTGCCAAAATAGCTTCATTGTTGGCTGTTGGCTATACTTTAGATGAAATACCTAACGACATTACAAAGAAGACACCTGCCTGCTTCGAGCCAACAATTGATTATTGTGTTACCAAGTGGCCGAGATTTACATTTGAAAAATTCCCTAAAACCAACCCGGAACTGACCGTACAGATGAAATCAGTTGGCGAAGCGATGGCTATCGGCAGAACATTCAAGGAATCACTGCAAAAAGCTATAAGGTCTTTGGAAATAGACCGCTACTCACTGGACAAAATTTATACTCATAATGAACTTACATTGACTCAGTTGAAAAAGAAACTGCAAACTAACTGTTGGGACAAAATCTGGTATGTTGCCGAAGCCTTTAGAAGAAAAATATCGATAGATGAAATTTCCCAGCTAACAAAAATTGACCCCTGGTTTCTCAATAACATTAACGATATTGTCAGCTTAGAGAAAAAAATAAAGTCAACAACTTTTGATAAATTCGGGGCCGGCCTAATACGTAAGGCCAAAGAATACGGTTTTAGCGATAAATACATGGCATCTATATTTGGTGTTTCGGAAGAAGATTTTAGAAAACATCGTCAGCAGATGGAAGTTAAGGCTGTATATAAAACTGTTGATACTTGTGGAGCCGAATTCGAGGCCCATACTCCATATCTTTACTCAACATTTGAGGATGAATGCGAAGCCAATCCAACCAATAGCAAGAAAGTCATAATCCTCGGCGGAGGCCCAAACCGCATAGGTCAGGGGATTGAGTTCGATTACTGCTGTGTCCACGCAGCTTTCGCACTGAAAGAAATCGGCATTGAATCAATAATGGTAAACTGCAATCCAGAGACGGTAAGCACCGATTATGATACCTCCGACAGACTCTATTTTGAGCCGCTGACATTTGAAGATGTAATGAATATCATTGAAAAGGAAAAGCCAGATGGAGTTATTGTTCAATTTGGTGGCCAGACGCCGTTAAAATTAGCTGTGTCTTTGGAAAAAGCTGGCGTGAAGATAATCGGTACCTCACCTGACAGTATTGCCCGAGCTGAAGACCGTAAGCGTTTTAACAAGCTGGTCGAAAATTTAAAACTGCGTCAGCCTTACAGTGGAACTGCTACAACATACGAGGAAACCCTAAAAATAGCAAAAAAACTTGGATTCCCCTTACTCATCAGGCCTTCTTTTGTATTGGGCGGCAGAGCAATGATGATTGTTCACGATGAAAAATCGCTTAGAAGCTGTGTCGAAAATGCTATCGAAGCATCGGGCGAGCATCCGATTTTGATAGATAAATTTCTCGACGATGCGACGGAGTTGGATGTCGATGCTATAAGTGACGGCAAGCGAGTAGTGGTGGCTGGGGTTATGGAACATATTGAAGAAGCTGGTGTCCATTCTGGTGATAGTGCCTGCTCTTTACCACCAGTTTCAATCCCACCAAAGGTTCTGGCTGAGATTAAAAGGCAGACAAAACTTTTGGCACTTGAATTGGAAGTCAAGGGCCTGATGAATATCCAGTTTGCTGTTAAAGATGGTGAAATTTATATACTTGAGGTCAACCCGCGTGCATCTCGAACCATTCCGTTTGTCAGCAAATCGATTGGCGTCCCCCTGACCAAGCTTGCAACAAAGGTAATGACAGGCATGACTTTGGATGAGTTGAACTTCACTAGGGAAATACAGCCGAAGCATTATTCAGTGAAAGAGGCAGTGTTTCCGTTCTTAAAGTTCCCCGGCATAGATACATTGCTTGGGCCGGAAATGCTCTCGACCGGCGAAGTTATGGGTTTATCAGATGATTTCGGAATAGCTTTCGCGAAGTCACAGATAGCAGCCGGTAACAGCTTGCCGACAAACGGCAACGTACTTTTTAGTGTCAAAGGTGCTGATAAGAAAAAAGCGGTTAGGTTGGCAGTCCAATTACAACAAGCCGGTTTAAAAATTATCGCAACAAAAGGCACATGCATTGAGTTTATCAATAATAACGTTCCATCTGAGTTTGTACTCAAAATGACCGAAGGCAGACCAAATATCGTCGACTGGATAATAAACGGGAAAATCAGTCTTATTATAAATACTACAATAGGTGCTCAATCGATCGAGGATTCTTTCTCAATAAGAAGGACTGCCCTTGATAAACAAATTCCGTATGTAACAACGATAAGAGGTGCCGCAGCGGTGGTAAAGGCTATCTCCGCAATGAAAGATAGAAAACTAAGCGTAAAGCCAATTCAGCATTACTACAGTTAGGAGCAAAATTGAAAGCTATTTTATTACTTGAAGACGGAACGGTTTTTGAAGGTATTTCTTTCGGAGCTAAAGGCCAAAAGTGTGGGGAAGTCGTGTTTAATACAAGTATGACCGGTTATCAGGAAATACTAACCGATCCATCTTACAACGAACAGATAATAACGATGACATACCCCCTGATTGGCAACTACGGCACAAATAAAACTGATTGGGAATCAAAAAAAGTCTTTGCAAGCGGTTTTATTGTCAAAGAAAACTGCTTGTACCCAAGCAACTGGCGAAATAAAAATTCTCTGAGCGATTACTTGAAGGCCAACAACGTAATCGGCCTCGAAGGTATCGACACAAGAAAGCTCGTAAAACATATCCGAACCGAAGGTGCTATGAGAGGCATTATTTCCTCAACCGACAGCAGCATCAGCAACCTGAAAAAGAAATTGGAAGGTTATCCAGGCCTTGTTGGCAGAGATATTGTCAAAGATGTTACCGTTAAGAAACCATACTTCTGGGATAAGCCCGTAATTGATGTATTGAACGCAAATGAACAGATGCCTGAGAAAAAATATAAGGTCGTAGTTTTCGATTTTGGTATTAAGCAAAATATACTTCGGCTGCTTTGTTCAAATGGCTGTGATGTTACTGTTGTACCCGCGGGAACAACCGCCAAAGAGGTTTTGACACAAAAGCCCAACGGCGTATTTTTGAGCAATGGCCCCGGTGACCCTGCACCTGTAAATTATGCTACTGAAACGGTAAAAAGTCTTCTTGGTAAAGTGCCTATTTTTGGGATATGTCTCGGCCATCAAATTCTTTCATTGGCCCTTGGCGGCAAAACCTATAAACTGAAATTCGGCCACAGAGGAGCAAACCACCCTGTTAAAAACCTGTTAACCGGTGCAGTTGAAATAACCAGCCAGAATCATGGTTTCTGCGTTGACATGGACTCACTCAAGAACAAAGATATAGAATTAACGCATTTGAACTTAAATGATAACACAATTGAAGGCATTCGATGTAAAAAACTTGCTGCTTTTTCTGTCCAGTACCATCCCGAAGCCTCACCCGGCCCCCATGATTCAAGTTACCTTTTTGAGACCTTTATTGAACTAATGGAGAAATGACCTTTCGGTGAATTATGATAATCGTTATTGATTACGATGTTGGAAATGTTAGAAGTGTGTGTAATGCTTTTGGCCATATTGGTTGTGAGGTGAAGTTAAGCTGTAAATCTGAAGATATCAAAAGTGCGAGCGGTCTTGTGCTTCCCGGGGTGGCGGCATTCGGCTATGCGGTTAATGCTTTGGGGACATTGGCTGAGCAGATTAAAGAGACGGCTCTTAGCAGCAAACCTCTATTGGGTATATGCGTAGGTTATCAGATGCTTTTCGAGACAAGTACCGAACATGGCCGACATGAAGGGCTTGGATTGATTGGTGGTAATGTCATTAAAATCCTGACAGATAATGTGATTCCGCACATGGGATGGAATTCAGTTGTGATACCTGAAGACACGGACCTGTTGGTTGGTTTGGGAAAGCAGAAGAATTTTTACTTTGCGCATTCTTACTATGCTAATATTATCGACTGTG
Source organism: Sedimentisphaerales bacterium (assembly GCA_016935195.1). Lineage (GTDB taxonomy): Bacteria > Planctomycetota > Phycisphaerae > Sedimentisphaerales > Anaerobacaceae > JAFGRL01. The sequence goes on along the minus strand of JAFGRL010000157.1, from coordinate 16,646 downwards.
ATGTGAAGACCGCCTATACCAACTACGGCTTTGATATGCCGGCTTCGGTGCAGAAGGCGAATATATACGGCACTCAGTTTCATCCTGAGAAAAGCGGTCGGGCAGGTTTGAAAATCCTTAGTAACTTCGCACAGATTTGTGAAAGGTTTGCCGGTAAATGCTGACAAAGAGAATTATTCCCTGTCTTGACGTGAAAGATAACAGGGTAGTAAAAGGTGTCAATTTCCTAAATCTCCAAGTTGCCGGCGACCCTGTTGAACTGGGCGCAAGATACAGTGACAGCGGTGCTGATGAGTTGGTTTTCCTGGATATTACTGCTACTATTCGCTCGCGCAAGACAATAGTCGAACTTGTTGAAAAGGTTGCAGAAAATGTTTTTATTCCCTTTACTGTCGGCGGCGGTATACAGACAGTCGAGCAGATTGACGAGCTTTTGCGAAGCGGGGCAGAAAAAGTCTCAGTAAATACCGCAGCGGTGGAAAATCCAAACTTGATTGCTGAAGCTGCAAAACGGTTTGGAAGCCAGTGTGTGGTAGTAGCTGTAGATGCAAGAAGATTGGAAAAGAAACAAAACAAATGGAAGGTTTGCGTAAAAGCAGGGACTGAACCAACTGATATCGATGTCGTCGAATGGGCAGTAAAAGTCGAAAATTTGGGTGCCGGAGAGATATTATTGACCTCGATGGATGCAGACGGCACCAAAGCTGGCTATGATAACGAACTGAACAGGGCGGTTACCGATGCAATCAATATCCCTGTAATCGCATCCGGCGGAGCTGGTAAACTGGAACATTTGTACGATGCTATTGTTGATGGTGGTGTAGATGCTGTTCTTATGGCTTCCGTTACGCACTTCGGAAACTACACCATAAAGCAAATGAAAGAATACCTTGGCAATCGCGGTATCGCGGTAAATCTATAATGGACAGGTTGAAAAGAAGGGAAATATAGATGTGTGGAATAGTGGCTTATTTTGGTAAAAAAGCGGCGCGGCCAATTCTACTTGAAGGTTTGCGAAGGCTTGAGTATCGCGGTTACGACTCAGCTGGTATGGCATTATTGAGCAGAAAAGGAATAAAGGTCAAAAAAACCAGTGGCAGAATAACCGCTTTGGAAAAAATCCTGGATGAAAAAGATGACTCTGAGACGCTGGGCATAGCCCATACTCGCTGGGCCACTCACGGGGAACCGAATACCATTAATGCACATCCACATCTGGACTATACCCGCAAAATTGCAGTTGTTCATAATGGCATTATCGAAAACTACAGCACCTTAAAGACTTGGCTGCAAAATGAGGGTGCAGAATTTGCAAGCCAAACCGATACTGAGGTAATAGCGAATTTAATCGGTTATTTTTATGCTAAGGCAGACAACTACGAAAACAGAAAACAATCTGATAGTAAGAACAAATTTGAACGAGCAGTTCAGCAGGCCCTTCGTGAACTGACCGGAACTTATGGTTTGGCGATAGTCTGTTCAGATTTTCCTGATATGCTTATTGGTGCGAAAAAAGGTAGTCCTCTTGTTTTAGGCATTGGGGAGAACGAATATATCCTGGCCTCGGATGCCACCGCAATTGTGGAGCATACGAAGCAGGCAATATACCCTGCCGACAACGAAATGGTTATCATTAGTTCAAAGGGCTTTAATACCAAAACTATCGATAACGTTATGGTCAGCAAAAACCTCAAGCAGATTGAATTTTCACTGGAACAAATCGAGCTGAGCGGTTTCCCGCATCATATGCTTAAGGAAATCATTGAGCAGCCTAAGGTCTTGGCTACCTGCATGGGCGGTCGATTAGACCGCACAAATAATAGGATTAAATTTGGCGGTATAGATTCATGCTCACGAGAATTGACACGAACCAGGCGTTTTATCCTTACAGCATGCGGAACTGCATTCCATGCTGCTCTGGTCGGAGAATTTCTGCTTGAGCACTTAGCACGAATCCCGACCGAAACCGAATACGCCAGCGAATTTAGGTATCGCAATCCAATTATTGAGGATGGCACTGTTGTTGTAGCGATAAGCCAATCCGGTGAAACCGCCGATACTCTTGCAGCAGTAGAACAGGCCAAAGAACGCGGCGCATCTGTTTTGGGTCTTGTAAATGTGGTAGGTTCGTCCATTGCCAGGGCAACTGATGCCGGTATATATCTGCATGTTGGGCCTGAGATCGGGGTTGCCAGCACAAAGGCGTTTACAGCACAAATAACAGTACTGACAATGCTGGCAATCGAACTCGGCAGAAGAAAACACATCAGTGGCAACGAAGCAAAAAAATACATTGAACAGCTTTCACAAATACCTGACAAGATCAGCCAGATATTGAAACAATCTGACCATATTAAAGCTATCGCCTCAGCAAATGTTGATAAGGACAACTGGCTGTTTTTAGGCAGGGGTTTCAATTATCCGGTTGCCCTTGAAGGTGCACTAAAATTAAAGGAAATAAGCTATATCCACGCTGAAGGGCTTCCAGCCGCAGAGATGAAGCATGGTCCTATTGCTTTGATTGCTGATAGCATGCCCATAGTTTTTATTGCTACATCTGGGCCGCAGTACGACAAAATTATAGGCAATGTTACCGAGGTCAGGGCACGCGGCGGAAAAACTATCATTCTTGCAACCGAAGGTGACAAGAACATAAAACAATATGCCGATTACTTAATTACCGTTCCGGATGTGCCGGAATTTTTACAACCGTTGCTGACCGTTATACCGCTGCAATTGCTGGCCTATCACGCTGCTGTGCTGCGTGGACACGATGTGGATAAACCTCGGAACCTTGCAAAAAGTGTTACTGTTGAGTAATAGTTAAAATGGTATTTCGATAGTTTAATCAGAGTTTTATGATGCCGGAAAAAAAGGAAAGTTGTGGTCTCTTTGCTATTTTTGGAGATACGGAAGCCGTTCAAAAAACCTATTTTGGCTTACATAGTCTTCAGCACCGTGGACAGGAATCAGCAGGAATTGCCTCTAGCAACGGAGAGTACATCCAATGCTATAACGGTATGGGGACGGTAAGCAGGGTTTTTCGAAGCGGTAAGAGTGTATTGGAGAAATTAGCCAACCCGATAGCTATTGGCCATGTCCGGTATTCGACCACAGGTTCGAGTAGATTGATAAACAGCCAGCCACTCTTGGTTGAGTATTCCCATGGACAGGTGGCGGTGGCCCATAATGGTAATCTTATAAATGCAGGATTATTGCGGGATGAATATGAGGCACACGGCAGTATCTTCAAGTCCACCTGCGATACCGAGATTATTATTCACCTGCTTGCCAAGCCGAGCCACATAAGCAGGCCCGACCCTATGGCACACATACTGAACCATCTGCAGGGGGCATATTGTCTTTTGTTTTTGTTTGCTGATCATATTGAAGCGGCCCGTGACCCATATGGGATCAGACCTTTGTGCATAGGCCAAACAGAAAAAGGCAGTTATGTTATCGCCAGTGAAAGCTGTGCTCTGGATGCCATCGATGCCAGCTTCCTTCGAGAAGTAGAACCTGGCGAAATCGTTCGCATTGATAGTAATGGATTGCATAGTAGATTCTTTGTCCGGCGAGGTACTGTATCACCAGCTTATTGTATTTTCGAACACATATATTTTGCCAAGCAGAACTCCTGCATTTTCGGTGAAAATGTGCACGAGTTTAGAAAAAAACTAGGAAAGCAATTAGCGGTAGATTATCCATCTGATGCAGATGTGGTGATACCTGTGCCGGATTCGGGGACATCAGCTGCTATCGGTTACGCAGAGCAAAGTAAAATACCATTTGATATGGGAATGGTGAGAAGCCACTACGTTGGTAGAACATTTATCACACCAGATCAAAAGTCGAGAGATCTTGGGGTTAAACTCAAATTGGCAATAGTAAAAGAGGTTGTTAACGGCAAGAGGGTCGTAGTAGTTGACGATTCTGTTGTTCGTGGTACAACCACAAGGGGTAAAGTTAGAACGTTACGAGAAGCTGGTGCAAAACAGATACATATGCGAGTAAGCTGTCCGCCAATAAAATTCCCGTGTTTTTACGGTGTGGACTTCCCAACCAAAGAAGAACTATTGGCAAATAACCGTACTCCGGAACAAATCGCAGATTTTCTTGAGGTTGACAGCATCGGTTACCAATTACTGGAAGGGCTTTTGTCTTGTGCAGGGTGTCCCGCTGAGTATTATTGCAATGCCTGTTGGTCAGGCAGGTATCCTATTCCGGTGGATATTCCGGTAAGTAAATTTTCCATGGAAGCTCATCAAATGCATATGTTTGATAGCTACTCTCTGACCGATAAGTGAGAACATAAATCACAAAACTTATCTTGTAAAATATGGAGGTTTCTTATGAGCCGCGAGATAATAGCTATTCTGGATTTCGGCAGTCAATACCTTCAGTTAATAGCAAGGCGTGTTCGTGAACACAATGTATGCTCTCGAATTTGCCCAGCAAACATAACACCAGAGGAACTATCACAGTTGGGTCTTGTTAAAGGTTTGATATTATCCGGCGGGCCAGTAAGCGTATATGATAAAAATGCGCCTATTTACGACGACAGAATCTTTGACCTGGGTATACCAATTCTCGGGATTTGCTACGGTATGCAGATAGGCTGTAAGATTTTAGGTTCGGACATTGTTGCGGCCCAGAAGCGCGAATACGGCCGAGCAAATCTATCGATTTTTGACAAGAGTGATTTGTTCGCAAATCTGCCGGATTCAACCGCTGTGTGGGCCAGTCACGGCGACCAAGTTGGTAAATTAGGCGATGATTTTATCAAGCTTGCAGCTACAGAAACTTGCCCGTATGCCGCAGTAAAACACAAAGTAAAGAAGTTTTTCGGCGTTCAATTTCACCCTGAGGTTTCTCACACACCTAAAGGTACAATGATATTAAAAAACTTCCTATATGATATTTGCGGCTGTATTGGTGACTGGAAGATGAGCGACTTTGTTGGTGAAGCTGTTGAGGCAATTCGCAGATGTGTTGGTGATGCAACGGTGATATGCGGTTTGAGCGGCGGTGTCGATTCATCGGTGGTTGCTTCGCTTGTACATCAGGCAATAGCTGACCGGCTTGTATGTATTTTGGTTGATAACGGCTTATTGCGAAATAACGAACGCCAAACTATTGTCTCAACATTCCAGGACCATTTCCACATAAATTTACGGGTTGTCGATTGGTCCAAGCAGTTTTTAACGAGTTTAAAAGGCGTGACCGACCCACAGGAAAAACGCAGGATAATCGGTTCTGAATTTATTAAAGCTTTTAAATCTGAAGCCGTAAAAATTCCCAAGGCAAAGTTTCTTGCCCAGGGGACACTTTATCCTGATGTTATCGAGTCCGGTTCTAAAGATAATGGTCTGTCAGCAAATATAAAACTGCATCACAATGTTGGCGGCCTGCCGGCTGAGTTGGGCTTTGAACTCATTGAACCATTACGCGATATATTCAAGGATGAAGTCCGCTTGGTGGGCGAATACTTAGGACTGCCAGAGGATATTGTCTGGCGACACCCTTTCCCCGGTCCCGGGCTTGCAGTGAGAATCATCGGCAAGGTTACACCAGAAAGGCTCGATATATTGCGACAAGCAGATGAAATTTTGATAGATGAAATAAAATCAGCAGGTTTATATAGAAAAGCATCCCAAGCCCTGACAGTGCTTTTGCCTATCTCAACAGTAGGGGTGATGGGTGATGCACGAAGCTATGAGAACGTTATTGCTATTCGAGTGGTCGAAACCGCTGATTTTATGACAGCTGATTTTTCACGAATACCTTTTGAAATCCTCAGCATAATATCCAATAGAATCATAAATGAAGTTCGGGGAGTTAACCGCGTTGTATATGACATATCGAGCAAACCCCCGGCAACAATTGAATGGGAATAGCGATATGGAAAAGATGCACCGAGCTAACCCAACTTTCTCATTTAGGGGGGCAAAACGTGGTTTTTGATAGCGCCAAGGACTATGGTCTGTACCATAAACCAGTCAATTCTCGGCCTTCTCACCATAGATTTTCGGCAGTGACTGTGGCGGCAAAGCCAAATGTAATTTCTCCAGTATCAATTTGTGTTCCAACTCGGCTTCGGTATAACGCTGCATCCGAAGCTCTCTACCATTTAGCGTTGGTATCGAAACATCCAACATTTGAATTCGAGACAAAGTTTCTAAAACCGCCTGGCTGGTTAGACCAGCGGCACTATTTCGTAATTTCTGACGCAATGTCGCTTGCAGACAATAACTCAAAAACGCTACAAATATATGGGCATCGACTCGTTCTTCTTTGTAATTATAAACCGGACGAACGCCAATATCGCTTTTCAATTCCTTGAAGGCCTGCTCGATATTGCATTGCAGCATATATTGTTGCCAAAGCTCCACCGCCTCTTTGCCGGTTTGGTTTGTACGCAAAAAATACATTCCGTCCCGATAAATCATTGCACGGTATTTCTTGTGATTGAAAATAAAGCTGAAATTCTTTTTACTCACTCGCTTACCTTCCGGGGGTAATTTTAATTCTACGCAATGGCGACAACTACCAGCTTCGTGTTGTAATACTCCCAGCTTTTTCATAAAACGATCCCTGTCTCGATAGTTCCTCTACAACTTGGCCAGACCACTTAAATAATCACGAAGTTTTCTTTTGCGAATTGCTCGCTCTTTTGCCATTCGGCTTTTGCTGAGAGCTAATACATAACACTCACCTTCTTTTTCAAAATACTTCACGCAAACACTTTCATTGATCTGCTGCCAATCCTGAACGAGTAATTCACGTTGAAATTCATTCAGCAGTTTACGCGGTGTACCGACAAGATAATCAATTCCCGACTGACGCAGAACTTTCAAAGATTTCTCTGTTGGTATCCCTCTGTCCATCAACCAGACCCTGCGGGCCTTGCCGTACATCTTTTCAATTTTTGCCATCAGGTCAAGTAAAGTAGATTTCTCTCCGGTATTGCCGGCCAGTACCTCATAGTTAACAGGAAATCCCTCCGGTGTTACAACCAAAGCAATCAATACCTGTCTGCAATCGTTGCGTTTATCTTTACTGCGGCCAAATTTCGCTTTGGGATTTCGTTTGCACAAACCCTCGAAATAAGTGCTGGTCAAGTCGTACAACAGAACATCATATTCCAGCTTGAACATGGTTTCCCATTGCTTTTTGAGATATTGGCAAAGCTCATCCTTGTAAGGCAAAATGCGGTCGAGGCAACGATACAGCCTGTTCTTTTCTGCAACTTGAAAATCGCAATCAAGCAAAAAGTCCATCGCACTTTGGTCAAACCAATGATGATGAACATAAAATTCAGAACCGGGTTTAATAAGACGATTGACAGCCAATAACTTCAGTACTTTTAAATAAGCTACAGGTGATTTGTCCGTGTCTATTCGTTTCGACCAGAATGTATCCAGGCCGAGCCTGTCCCATATCTCACAACCCAGCCAGCAATCGCCAAAAGCTCTGGGCCTTTGAAGTTTCATCTCTGAAAGACGTAATGCGATTGCATCAACATCATGGCAAATATCGTTATCACCATGTAATGCAAATAATGTTTTGTGACCAGGTTCGTTTTTTTCGTTGAGAACCTTTATTGATTTGTTCCATGATTTTTTCTGTGAACCGGAAATTTCACCGAGATAGAGTACCGTTTTTTGAACGTAATTGCCGCCGGTAACTTTTCGCTTTTCAACGATGCTGTAATACTCGTTTACTTTGCCGTCTTTTTTTCGTTTATGAGTTTTCAAATACATGCCGGAATTATCGCATACAGAATATGCGATGCAATAGGGTAGGTCTGTACCATGAACGATTTCGGATGAAAAGTCTTGGTTACAGCTTCACATCGCCAAAAAAAATTTATTTTCCCCGATTTTACCCCCCAAGTGGGAAAGTTGGGCTAACTAAAAAGACGGGAATTTTTTGCCTCACTTTTTAGCAAATTGGTGGAAAACACGGGAGTCTTGAAAATAATAAATTACACTTCAGAAAAGTTGACATGTTAGATAAGACAATCATGTTAAATATAAAACCTTATATTAAACATTTCCGTATTTGAGATAATGTAACTTTCAAATGGATATCCAGAAAGTATCGACAATTTCTTAATATGCTGTTAGATTTGGCCAAACTTAGTCGACAAATTCTTGGTTGGTGAGCTAATCAAAGATTGTCTGAATTGTAAAGCCTTTCGCCCTCCGAAACTGTATCATCAATACATATAGTAAAGCCCATCGGAAAGCACTGTTTTCCCGTTCAACCTGCCTTCTCGGGTGCCCAAAGCCCGCATTAGCCAGTTTTCCGGTGCAACCACAAAATATGAATATGGGTGCCTACTTTTTTTAACATAGGCTTAACCACAATGTCCCGCGGCCAAGCCTATATTTTGTACAAATAGGCCGGGGTGAAAATGTAAAATGCCTGAATATACAAAAATCAGTTTCAATCACAGAAAAGATATCTCAGATTATCTCAATAGCCGATATGATGGTCAGTACGGCTGGAAACTCTCAACTCGTTTTGAGCGGGCCTTAAATCAATTGGCTCAAAGATGTGCTGGTTTACAGGCACCGCAAAGCCATGAAACTCAAAATCTTTTAGAGCTAATAAAAAATAAACAGGAAAAAGCTCACAAGCTGTTTAAAGAAGCTCAAATAGCTATACGTACCGCCAGATTTGATAATGCTCATGCACTTTTAAACCAAATAAAGACTCTCTGGCCAACCATGAGCGAATTAGAAAATATCAAAAGGAAACTTGCAAAGACACAAGCGGATTATGAAAAGCATATGCAAAAAGCAAGCCAGACATATTCGGGAAAACATCTTACGACAGCATTGCAATTTGCGGAATCAGCTTTAGGAATATGTCCGGACTCAGCAAAAACCGATTCATCTGCTTCAAAGTGAAGCAAAAATAAATCCTGAACTTATTAATCGGAGGTTTCAAAATGATCAGTTCAAATAGTATCCCACCAGATATTAGCCAGGAAGTATTAAAGAAGAGGTGCTTGTTAAAAAACTCGCAAGGTGAAATAATTGAAACACCGAATCAAATGTATCTGCGAGTGGCAGATAACATAGCAAAAACAGAAACCCAATATGGTGCTACAAACCAGGAAGCCTCGTCCGTTCAAGGCGTATTTTATAAACTCACTTTGGATGGAAAGTTTTTGCCTAATAGTCCCACATTAATGAATGCCGGAAAACCTGAAGGTTTGCTTAGCGCGTGTTTTGTGTTACCTGTAGAAGACAATATCCCTGATATTTTTGAAGCAGTGAAAAACACTGCCTTGGTCCAAAAGGCAGGAGATGGGACAGGATTTACTTTTGACAAATTAAGGCCTACGGGTAATATGGTTTCTTCAAGTGGCGGTGAAACTTCCGGGCCAATTAGCTTCTGGAAGGTTATATCTGAAACCACAAACGCAATTCAACAAGGAGCTCACAGACGCGGTGCGAATATGGGTATGATGAGCGTTGAACATCCTTATTCATAGTTGCTGTCCGGAGATGCTCAAAGAGCTATGCCACCATTTCGATCCACCCAAATTGGCTTCTATACTAAACGAAACAGATGATATTCCCAATAAAGAGCGTTACTTGGATATGATTGGAAAAACTAACAAGCAGGTAAAAAGAAAGTTACTGAAACTTATAAATCAATAAGGAGTATCAGCGGTACTACAATTACGGCGATAGCCGTCCCTGTGAGAGATTATTGGCGTATCCAGTCAGTTTTTTCGCCACCCCCTTCTTCTACGAGCTAGTTTGCAACACTCAAAATGTTGCGTGCAAAAAAAATAATCCTAATCAGCGACAACACAATGATTTTTCTGCTTGTTAATGTCATCGCTACACCTTTCCAAAAAGTAACTGTTTATTCTTTTCCAGACCAATATTTTAAGCACAGTGCATTTGCTCAGAAATTCTGCAATTTTTCGACTGTCCTTTTTGCTTGCGATTTAGTACAATTTCTTCTGCACGGCTACTCCTTTCAAAAAAATTTAACTTACTTTCTGGCCAGATTTTACACGAAATCAGGCCGGAGTAGCCATTGCTTTTTTCAACCTCCAACTATGGATGGGACAAGTTCTTATATTTTCCCTAACCAATTAATATGGCAATAGTTACAAAAAGAAGTTTTTTAACAAATCTACAGATAAGGAGCACTCTAGTTGTAGTAGGGTTGCACTTTTCCCGACTCGGTAAGAAAAAGGGGTTGTATGTTTTATCACCACAACCCCTTTTGCTCAAGACCGAACAATTTTTAATAGCTGCAATCCTCCAGCCAGTGCTGAGCCACCTGAGCCAAGTCGATAGCGTCAACAATACCGTCCCAGTTGGTGTCACCTTCAGACTCAGATTCCAGCCAGTTAAACGCCAGCCTTGCAAAGTCACTGAAGTTGACGGGATTAACAGCATCTATATTTGACTGATAGCATTCACACAAATCACCGATTCCATCTTCATCAAAATCGCTCTGACCTGTGTTGTTCGTCTCTGGACAGTTGTCGCACTTATCACCTACCTCATCAGTGTCGACGTCATTCTGGTCAGAGTTACTAACGGTTGGGCAGTTATCGCATAGGTCTCCAACACCATCGCCGTCAATATCTTCCTGGCCGGGATTATTCACATCGGGACAATTGTCCTGGTCATCAGGTATGCCATCGCTATCTGAATCATGGTCCAACTCCAACAGCATTATCGCGGTCATAGTATAACCCTTTGAGCCAGTATCCCAGCCGTAAGTTGCATTCTTATCCTGTTCTGCCGTTACTGAAAAGCTGCCATCATCAGCGATGACGTCTGTCCATTGAGCAACATAGCCGTTTTCTTTATTGTAGCCGGTACAAAACGACACTGAATTGGGACTGTTAATTACCACACCGGAACTGCTGGCCTGGGTATAAGTGTCGGCCCCGGTTATAGTGAACCTCGAAGAACGGTCCAGGTAACCCGATGTATCCCGGCGGTTGTAAGTTAGCGCAATGGTATATTTTTTATCAGGATTAAGGTTGTCAAATGTTGTCGTAAGGTAATGTCCATTAGGCTCATCGATCTCCATTCCACCGGACAGATCGATTATTTCACCGAATATGTCATCAGCATCGGTTCCAGTATCACAATTGGCCCCGTTCTCTGTAGGATAGCGAATGTCCATATCTATAGAGATGGTTACCGGCAGATTTACGTCAGTATCAAAATCCTTCAGTACATAAGCAGTTGAAGTATAATCAGCATCTTCCGGATTCAGTCGCAGAGCGCCCGGATCAGTCTGGTCTGCCGGATTCTTTGCATTTAGATTGATATAAGATATCCAATTGCAGTTGACATCTTCAAGGGCCGGAAGCATCGAGAAGTCTGAACTACTCAGGCTCTCGTTATGGCCCTGGAAAGCAAAAGTATTTCTTCCGGGCTGCAGCAACGATTCATCCACTTCGAAGTACTCGACAGGTTCAGCGTAACTTGGATGGCCACCCGAAGCCTCGTGGTCAGTAATGGAATTCATATCGTAAGCAGGCGGATTGCCGTTAACGTTGGCTCGGGCGATTTCGGTGCCATTGAGATAGGCTACAAACCCATCATCGTAATCCATCGAGAACAGCAGTCGATAGACTTCATTAGGTTCAGGTACATTGAAGTCTTTGCGTGCGTAAACACTGATATAATTGTTCTGCATATCACTGAGAACCGTAGCATCATCGGTATCTCCGTAGCCGATACCGGTAGGTCCTTTGAGCCAGCTTGAGTCGTCAAAATTCGGATCCTTCCAACCAGAAGGAGGTTCTACTGTACCTTTGAAATACCTCCAACTGTCACCGAGAAGAATCGGAAGCTCCTGCAACTCATTTGGTTCTTCTGCCTGCATTGTACCCCGCAGCATCAATGCATTTGAATATTTACCTTTATAGGCAGCCAAACCTGGTGAACCATCTTCGTTTTCACCGGCGTAGCTCATAGTCAAGACTATTTCACCGTCACTGCCTGGGTCGATATTCGTATACCTTACTACCCGACCTGATGCGTTATTGGCAGGATACTTGGTATTCGGATCGCTCGGTCCTGAAAACAGTGGGTTGCTGTTATTGTCCAGACCAGCTGTACTGGAATTAGTGAAAGAATCTGCTCCAGATATCGTTGCCCATGCCGCTCGCTGCCAATCATAAATACTGCTGCCATTGCGATGCGCATAGTGAACTAATTCATATCGATCATTCGGATCCATTCCGGTGAGTGTGAAAACAAGGTTGCTTCCCGCGGCATCGATGTATGAAACTGTTCCCAGAGGATTGAGCTTACCGCCAAAGAAGCTAAGGGCATCACCAGCCATCGTACTGTCGCCATGACCGCCCTGACCACCGCTGTCTCCATCGTAGCTGCCGCCGGTAACTGTCAATGTGATTCCGGTGCCTGCGCCCGTAGCAAAGTTTATCAACTCCCCATTGTTGGGAAGTCCCGATCCGCCAGTGGGCGAAGTAATCTTGGTAATATTACTTTCGACTTGTCCCAGCACCCATGCGGTGTCGTTATAGGCGGTAAAGCCCTCAGAAGTAGGGGCTCCGATCGTATAAGTATCAATGAGACCATTGTTGCCGTCACTGGTATTGAGCGACCAAAACTCAAACGTAATGCTGGTATTTGAGGCCTTAATCAACATAGCCCCATTGTCATTATTGTAGCGCACCACGCTGCCGGGTTCCGGAGTACCGAATTCATACAAAGGTCTTCCCCCGGCGGCACTAACAATGTAGGGAAAACCATTCTTCATAATCCGCTCATAGCCGTGGTTGTGACCACAGAATACAGCGGTAGCACCCCACTGCTGGAATGGCCACTGCATTTCAACATCATTAAGTTTGCCGGAGGTTGAAGTGTAAGGCGGATGGTGAAATGTTACTAATTTCCAGGGTGCGGTCGAGGCTGCTAACTGCGCCTGGAGCCACTGGCCTTGGATTGAACTGCTGGTGCGCCCATCGGGGTCGATAGGGGGGGTAAACTCGCTGTTGATAACAAAAACATGTACCGGCCCCCAGATAAAATCATAGTAACGTTCATTGCCAGAAGTGTTACTGCTGGCAATACCTGCGCCTGGAAGGGTGAAATAAGCCAAATACTCAGGCAGGCCACCACCATCATCGTTGTCGTGATTACCCAGTGTCGGGAAGAAGCGATTCGTTGCGGAACCAGATCCGTAACTTCCTATATAGCTACCGATATAGTCACTGTAGAACTGGCCGATGTCTGTGTCAATCGGATTGGGCCCCGTGTTGTCGCCGGTAGTGAAAATGAAGTCCACATTCCAACTGTCCACAAGGTTTGCCACTGCCTGCGTCTTGGCGCTGGCATTATAGTAGTCGCCAAACACCGCACATTGAACCATCTGCGAGGATGCGTCGCCGCTCTGCTGCAGCATAACGGACGTCATGGCGTAGCCTTTTGAACCGGTATCCCAACCATGGGCCGCTGACTTATCCTGCTCGGAAATGACTGAAAAGCTGCCATCGGCGGCGGTAACAGACGTCCATCTGCCGACGTATCCGTTTGCGGTGTTATCACCTGTACAAAATGATACGGAGTCGCCTGAATTGACTACAACACCAGGGCTGCTTGCCTGAGTATAAGTGTCAGCACCTAAAATGGTAAACTTCGTGGCACGGTCGGTGTAAGCAACATTATCGCGGTTGTAAGTCATCGCAATCAGATATTCCTTGTTCGGATCCAGGCCGTCAAACGTAACCTTCAGGTAATGGCCGTTGGGCTCGTCAATTTCATACCCACCCACGCCATCAACTATTCCACCAAACAGTAAATCAGCATCTGTACCGGGGTCAGAGTCAGCCCCGTTGTCAGTCGCGTAGCGAACATCCAAATCGACGCTCATCGTAACGGGCAGGTTGGCCCCCGTGTCATAATCAATCAACACCAGGCCTTGACAAGGATCCAGCAAAGGCGGCGTCCAGGGCTCACCAATTGTCGTCGGCTCCAGTGCAAGGACATTGGAATAATTATCATCTCCACTTTGTGAATTAAGGTCTATATAGGCCGTAAAGTCCACATCATTTGCCTCGGGTGGTTCAACATTTCCTTCAAGCAGAAACGAAGTAACAGCGTAACCTTTAGAGCCGGTCCAGGGTGGAGTATTATCTTGCACAGTTGTGATTGAAAAACTACCATCTGCGGCCGTAACATTGGTCCATTTGGCCACATAGCCGGTTGTGGTATTGTCGCCCGTAGTGAATGACACAGAGTCTGGACTATTGACCACTACACCCGTACTACTGGCATTGGTATAGGTATCAGCACCGCTGATAGTGATCTGGCTTGCGCGGTCGGTATAGGGTTCCGACAGCTTCTGTCGATCGTACGTACAAGCAATGACATACTCGGCATTGGGGTCCATATTCTCGAATGTTACTGTTACATAGTGTCCGTTCGGTTCGTCGATCTCATATCCGTCCTGGCCGTTGACAACTCCACTGAACAGGTTGTAAGCATCGGTACCGGGATTGGGATCTCCACCGTTAGTAGTTGGATACCGAACATCCATATCCACCCACATCGTGATAGGTAGAGCTGCGCCAGTGTCGAAGTCCTTGAGAACCCAGTCAGTCGCCGGGTCTATGGGCTGTGTGTCCGGGCCGGTCGGAACTATCCCAAGTACATTGGCGTGATTGCCACCTGAAGTTGCGTTTAGATCTATGTATGCTCTGAATGCGGGCTGAGTGGGTTCAGGTGGCGTGTCAAAACCCAATTGCTGAACCATAAGAGCGCTGGCATATTTACCCAAGTACTCGTTGCCGCCAGTTCCGTCGAAGCTGATCGTCAGAATAAGCTGACCGTCACTACCAGGATCAACATCTGTAAAATAAGCTATGTAACCTCTTGTACTATTATCCGCCGGAAGTCTGGTCGATGAGTCCGTGGGGCCATCGAAAATTGTACCGCCGGTGCCGGTCGGATTATCCGTGGCAGCCGAACTGGAATTCGTAAATGCATCTGCTCCCGATATTGTAATAAGTGACGCTCTATCCCAGTCATAGCTGCCGCGATTAGCATAATAGGAAAGGTTATAAGTCTTGTTCGGGTCCATTTCCGTCAACGTAAGCACAAGATTTCCTGCCGGCGGCGCTGAATTGACATACGAAATGGCACCGAGACAGTTTAGCTTACCGTTGAAATGGTTATATGCGTCTGTCCCACTTGTCGGTTCCGAGCCCTGAGTAGCATTAGCAGTGACATAGTTACCACCTGTTACTGTAAGCGTTATACCCGTGCTGCTGCCGTTGGAATATTTGACTAACATCCCGCTTGAAGGCAGACCGGAGCCGCCATTCGGCGAGGCTATTTTAGTGATATTGGTTTCAAGCTGGCCTGTCCCCCAGGCCATGTCGTTATAGGCTGTGAACTCCACCGGTGTAGAATCAGGCTGCATTTCATAGCTCAGCGTGAATTGGCTGCTTGCGCCCGTGTCCCATTGATCAAGCCAAGGAGAATATGTCTTTACATAAATCTCATTGTCATCCGGCGAGAACTCCAATATTCTCAGCCAGCCATTACCGCCACTGGGTTCATCCTGATAATCAGCCAGCAATGTGTGAACCGTATTGCCGTTGTATGTATCAGTTCTTCTTGCTTCGCCGTGCATATGTCCGCACAGCATCAAAAACAGATTAGGATTGTCTTTCAGCCCATCGTAAATGGCTTGTCCGCTTGTCCGGAAATTGCCGCCGGTGTCAAGCAGTTCATGTGAAACCACAATTGCTCTGCGCCCGCTATATGCCTTAAGGATACCATCCGCCCAGCTTATGATGGTACTGCCCGGCTGATATTCAAGGTTAACCACGACAAAATTCATTCCACCGGCGCTGAAAAGCATATAGCTGTTGTCATTATTGCTGCCGTAGTGCCCTCCGTAATAGCCTCTGCCGGAAAACCTCGAAGAACCAAAGAACAAATTAAAATTCGTGGTTGGCTCATCGTGATTACCCGGTGCTATACCATAGGGTATTCCATCGGCAAGTTCCGTCGTGACTGGATCTTCAAGCAAACTCATCGCATCATCGGTGTTGTCCCATTCACTCGTGGACGAAGCGCTGTTGACTACATCCCCCTCATGTGCAACATAGACAATGTTCAGCGCATCTTTGTTATCCACAACCCATTGTGTCTGGTCTGAAAATATCGCCGGGTAGCTCTGCGAATAAAACTGCGTGTCCGGCAGAGCAACTATTGTGAAATAGTTAGGCTCTTCAATGCTATAGAGACTCGCTATCTCAGTCGAATTTAGAACCCTGTCGAAAATCATCACATTATCAATCATACCGTCAAATGTGTTATCACCGGTGCCGTCGCTGCCGATATAGAGGTTCTGAGCACTGTCTGAGCCTAAGTTGTCCGACCATATGGCGAAGTCCTTATAGCCGGCCACTTCCACTCCGTCTACGTAAAACTTCACACTCTCTTCGAGGTAGTTGCCATCCCAGGCCATGGCAACATGATGCCAGGTATTGCTCGAATATACATTATCGTTTGATCTTCTCATTACCCCCGTGTCATGGGCGCACCAGAATGCCAGAATGTTCTCGTCGGCGCCAAGGTCATTGATGGTGAATCCCCAGCTGCCCGTATTGT
>JAFGRL010000156.1 GCA_016935195.1 Sedimentisphaerales bacterium | reverse complement strand
ATTCGTTACTGCAGCCCTCCGTGGAGGTCCGGGCAGTGTCTCAGTCCCGATGTGGCGGGCCAACCTCTCAGTCCCGCTACCCGTCATAGCCTTGGTGAGCCGTTACCTCACCAACAAGCTGATAGGAGATAGGCCGCTCCAGTGCCGATAAATCTTTGGCCATATACCATATAGTACATGGCATTATCCGGTATTACCGCCCCTTTCGGAAATTCGCCCGAAAGCGAATGACGCTATCCCGAAGCAGAGGGTACGTTACCTATCCATTACTCACCCTTGCGCCACTATCCAGCACTAATTTGTAAACAAATAAGTGCCGGACCGTTTGACTTGCATGTCTTAGCCACGCCGCCAGCGTTCGTTCTGAGCCAGGATCAAACCCTTCAAATTTTTATCGTCGAATCCCCATTCGCTGTTCTACTTCGCCAGAGGCTACATAGAAACCAGCTTCGGAGGATTTCGTCGAATTAAGGCTCAACACTTTGGCAAGGTTCCCAAGATGTGCAAAACACCTGAGAACCTGATACGCATCGAAAGTGCCAAACAAATATACATTTTTTAGCCAACGGCACCAAAGCGTACTTTCGATGCCGCAGGCTGCACTTTCGCTGCTTCTCCATTAGAAATCATATTTCTAACGGAGTAAATTTGGCTTAACTGTTAACTTGTCAAAGAGCTATACAGACTAAATCAGCGGCCAAGCTAACGACTAATGTTCTTAACTTGTCCGCCTCCAAACAAACCATAATACAACCAACCAGGTACTTTAGTCAATAGGAGTTTTAAAAAATCAAAAAATTTTTCACAGGCTCACCAACTTGCTGATTTGTTTAATTTTTGCCTACAACCTGAATTACCGTTATAATGGCGATCTAACGTCATTCCATAAGGGATTGCGCTTATGAAAACCAACTATTTTACAGGCCACAACCAAAGAAATCACAAAGGTTTTGCTCTGCTGATAATGCTGCTACTTGTGGTGGTGCTGGGAGCCCTGGTTTGGCTGGACCCATTTGCATTTTCCGGCAGCAAAGGCAAAGATTTGCCGTGGAATCAGGTAAAAAGAATCGTACCTGACGATAAAACGGTGCCGTCGCCAACGGAACAACAGCCTAAATTTACAACTTATATGGGAATCGGCGCTAAATGCAAAGAAAACGAGCAAAATAGAGGAACATTGGAAATTTTGATTAACCCACAGGGCCGAGTACGTGGAACCTGGTCAGCAGACTATTGGCCTAAACCGAACCTGCGTTATGAAGTTGTGAACAGCCGTTTCAAAGGCAATATCGACCCTGCGCGTCTTTATAAGGACGAGGACAGCGAAGAAGCCTCAAAGCTCTATATAATATCCAGAGGCAATTTTCTGATCCTTGAGACAAAAAAGGGACAGATGCGGACGGCAAAAGGCAGGATATATGTTACCGGCTGGGTTGATGACGAATATAACATAACAGGGAAAGTAACAATAACTTCAGATAAGAAAACCTATTATGAATACGTGTTTTCAGGAAGACTGGGAAATATTTCGCCATTTCTTTTTGATTCGCTTTCAGGGCCTGGATTTCAAGGAATGTTTTTGCCTAAAACGAAACAATAACAGGTTTATATGGTCAAAACGAAAAAATTAAAGATAGAAACCAAAGGCAATTGCGATGTGGTCGATATTACAGACAGGATTGCTGATGTGCTGTCAAAGCATGATGATAATGGTAATTCGCACGTGTGGCCTCGGTGTTAGGGCCTTATTTAAATATGCCTATTGTCGATGGCAAAATGGCTTTTGGTACGTGGCAGCAGATAATACTTGCCATCTTTGTGTTTTACCAAGTAAACCTGCCCAGAATTCAATCGGTAAAACAAAAAGGCCTTGCAAATTTTTATCTTACAAGGCCTTACCAATTTGGGCGATGCCGGACTCGAACCGGCGGCCTCACGGGTGTGATCCGTGCGCTCTGACCAACTGAGCTAATCGCCCCTGAACAATCATATTAAACTTTACAGGCCGAGCACCTGTCAAGTGAAACATAATCAATAGTTGTTCCGTATAACATATACGTGGCTAAAAGTTTTTTTGACAATAATGTCTGTGCTGGTATAATTGCCGGATGGTTGAAAGCTTAACGTTAAAAACGCTAAAGAATCTATCATCCTGTGACCGAAAGGAAAAGCTTTATGGTTGGTAGCGACGGCAGACAGATTGGAGTCAGGCAGGTGATTATCTGCGTCTGTAGTTTTTTTGCCTTGATTTTACCGGTCGGCTGTAACCAACAGCAAAAAGCTGTTGAGTTGTATGTTAACGCTGTAATGCACCGCGAGCTTGATGAAAATGAAAAGGCTATCGAAAAGCTAAATTCTGCTGTTAAGGCCAACAAACGATTTTCTTTGGCTTATTCGTTGCTTGGCGAAATCTATGAGCAGATGAGTCAGTATGAAAGTAGTGCCTCTTCATATAAAAAGGCCACTGAACTTAATCCCTGGTCATTCAAGGATTATTTCAATCTTGGTCAGGTTTACCAGATAATGCAGCAGTTTGCTCTGGCCGTGCGGGCGTATAACAGGGCCTGTGAGCTCAAGCCGGAGCATCTGCAGGCCCATATAAATGCTGCCAGATGTTTTTATGAAATAGAGGATTACAACAACGCCCTGCAGTATAGCAAAAAAGCTCAAGAAATTGACCCGGATACAAGCGAAGTCCAGAGATTACTCGGTGACATTTACGAATCCCGGAAAGATTATAGTCAGGCAATTATCTACTATAAGCGTGCACTGGAAATCGATAGTAACAATCCGGACCTTATGACTTCTCTGGCAGTGGCGTATCTTAAAACTGACCGAATCAAAGCTGCGAAGGAATTGCTCAATTCAGCGATAAAGCTGCACGGCGATAATGGAACTGCTTATCAGTATCTCGGGTATTGTTATCTGAGCCTTCGCGACAAAGCTATTAATGCCGATGAGGGTCAGTCAAAGGATCCAAAAACTGCTGCCTTGCTTCTTGCTGATACATATATGAACAAGGCAATTGAAAATTACAACAAGGCGCTCGAGATAAACGCTCAGGATTGGCAGGCCCTTAAGGGATTGGGAGTGGCCTATATGTTAAAATCGCTGGAAAATAATGACCAGACGCTAAGGCAAAAGGCTATCCAGAACTGGCGTCTTTCTTTAGATGTCAAGCCGGATCAGCGTAATCGTGAAAGATTAGTTAGATTAATAGAAAAATACTCGCAACAAACCAAATAACCTAACCAACCTCACACGTTAAACATTGTCTATGGCACAATTACGAACTGAAAAAGGCAGTATCAACTTACTATCAAAATCCGGCAATTTGTATCAGCACGCCAAGTCCTGCCTTGCTGACAGTAAGAGCCAGATTATTTTCTGGTCTTTAATGATTACTGGTTTTGGCCTGGATTTATTCAGTAAAAGAGCTCTATTTGAATGGCTTGCACAACGACAGTATGAAAGCATTCCTTTAATAAAAGGGATTTTGCAGATTGTAGCGGCCGAGAATACCGGTGCTGCTTTCGGTATAGCGGCCGGGCAGAGATTTTTATTGATAGCGGTTTCATCTATAGCGTTGTTGCTTGTTTTAGGAGTTTTTCTCTTTGGGGGTATTGAGCGAAGACTTATTCAAATTGCTCTTGCTCTCTTTGCTGCCGGCATCGCGGGTAATCTCTGGGACAGAATTTTTAATGATGGTCGTGTCAGAGATTTCATTGACGTCGTTTACTGGCCTGGGAGGCACTGGCCTGCTTTTAATGTTGCCGACAGTATGCTCTGTATTGCGGTAGTTTTTTTGATGGTGTTTGGTTTTTCTACTGGGAAGCCTTGTCAAAAACGTGATCAGCGACGTAAATAGGCGCACTTGATGCCACACCCAGAGCAATTGCGTCGGATGGCCGGGAGTCCACCTCAATAATCTGGCTGTTTAGCTTCAGTACTATCTTCGCATAAAAGGTATGATGGCGAAGGTCGGTTATAACAATCTTTTCGACCTTGGCGTGAAGGTTTTCAATAACGCTGTCCAGTAAATCGTGCGTCATTGGCCTGGGCGGCATGATGCCCTTTAACCGCCGATCTATTGCAAAAATCTCCACGATTCCAATAACGATAGGGAAACTTCGCGAGCCGCCTCGTTCAGTTATAACAATGATTTGCTGATCGGAAGCTTCGTTTATTATTATGCGGGAAAGTTCTGCTTCAATCTCCATTTTGGCACCACTGATTTTATAATTTTCTCGTTACGAAGATTGTATCACCGCCCTTATAGTTCTAAAAGGTGTTTTTTTACTGTCTCTAACTGTTCTAATAATTCAGCCAGTCTTTTTCGGCTTTGTTTTACGACCTCAGGTTTCGCCTTGTTGACGTAATTTTCATTGTCCAGTTTTGACTGGATTGCTTTTGCTGCCTTTTCTATCTGTTGTTTTTGTTTTTCCAGACGCTGCCGTTCCGCCTGCAAGTCGATAGCATCGTGAACATAAACTTCCGTCGCATCTGCAATTGCAACCGCAGCGTTTTCTGGTTTTGCAATTGCTATGCCTGCCATAAACCCTGTTACACCAGCCAACTGTTCTATGAGTTCGGTATTTTTGTTGAGTATATCAACGATTTTCTGCTGCGATTTTACTGAAACGACTTTAAGTTGTTTTGTCGGTATATTTCTATTACTTCTAATATCCCGTATAGTGCGAATCGCATCCTGGACAGTCGAAATCTGTCTCTCTGCATCCTCATCCACTAACGAATCCAGCCCATCCGGCCATTGGGCAATAACCAGCGCTTCGGCCTGTTCAGTTTCGGCCAGGCCCTTGAGTTTCCTTGCCGGCGCAATTTCATTCAGCTTTTGAAATATCCCCTCAGTAATAAACGGCACAAAAGGGTGCAGCAGGCGCAATATCCTGTCCAGGACAAAGGCAAGTACGTTTTGAGCAGTCGCTTTTTGCTGGGAGTTTTTCATTCTTGGTTTAATCCATTCAAGATACCAGTCGCAAAAGTCGTTCCAGAAGAATTTGTAAAGGTGTGCAAGCGGCCCATTGAATTTGTAATTCTCCAGTGAGTCAGTCGTCTCGGTTATAACTTTTGCCAAACGAGAGAGTATCCAGATGTCTGTAATCGTCATCCTTTCGGTGTCAAACCCATCGGGGTCGATGCCCTCGAGGTTCATCAATACGAAGCGCGAAGCATTCCACAGCTTGTTGCAGAAGTTTCTTCCTGTGTCAAATTTCGGTGAGGTATTTTCCATACGACCGTCAGGCAGCTTCATTGCCACAACAGGCATCCTGATATCCTGCGTTTCAGTGGTCATGCTCGCCAGTGTGAACCGCATCGCATCAGCACCGTGGCTGTTGATTGCCACCAAAGGGTCAATGCCATTGCCAAGGCTCTTGGACATCTTACGCCCCTGGCCATCCTGTATCATAGCGTGGATATACACGTCGCTAAATGGAATGTCTCCAACGCAGTATTGGCCCATCATAACCATACGTGAAACCCATAGAGTGATAATCTCACGGGCCGTACAGAGCACACTGCCCGGATAAAACTGCCTCAACTCATCTGTATCGTCAGGCCAGCCCATCGTACTAAAAGGCCAAAGAGCCGACGAAAACCACGTATCAAGAACATCCTCGTCACATTGTCTTATGTCGAACTTAAAACATAATTTTAAGGCCTGTTCAGTTGCATTCGAGAAACTTGGTAATTCTCCCATTGCAAGTGGAGTTATTTGTTCTGGTATTCGTATTTTTGCTTCACGACTTTTTGAAAAATCCTTAAACTCAGAAACAAGCCGATTCGCTTTTTCAGATAATGGACAAATATACACTTCAGCAGGATTATTGGAGTTAAACTGATACGTGAAGCTCTCACCCAGCCCTGCATCTTCTGAGAGCTTGTTAAATTCGTTTTTGAATTGACTCTGAAATTCGTCCGGAGAGGCATGGGAAGCTCCTTTCCAAGCTGTTTCGTATGAATAAAAATCCAATTCTGCATACCAAATAGGAATTCTGTGTCCCCACCAGAGCTGTCTGCTTATTGGCCAGTCGCGCAGGTTTTCCAGCCAGCTCTGGTATGTTTTGGCGTATCGTTGAGGTATGAATCTTAATCTGCCGTCAAGCAAAGGTTGTAAGGCCAGGCCGGCAAGTGAGTTTTTTGGTATGTCCGTTCCATTGATAAGACCTTCACCGGATTTTCCCGCTAAATAGTTAATGGGCTTTTTGACTGCTATGTACCATTGATCGGAAAGATAAGGCTCGATAGGTACGTGGCTGCGGTAGCTGTGTCCAACCTCGTGGGTGTATTCGCGAACACCTTCCAGCAGATTTTCCTGGCGGAACCATTCGACAATTGCCTCGCGGGCCTCGAAACGATCCATACCAAGCAGCACCTGGGCATCGGGGGAATTTGAATCTTCCCAGCCGTATTTATCACTGATTGTGCCGTCAGGTGCCATTACATTGATGATATCCAGCCCGTGCTTTTGGCCAATCTCCCAGTCGTCCGGGTCGTGGGCCGGCGTAACCTTCAAAAAGCCGGTAGAAAATTGCGCTTTTTCATCCTCGCTTTCAGCATCAGCAAGGACAACGTGCTCATCGGTTATAATGGGGATTATTCTGCCCACAATTGGCAGGCGAACTTTTTTGCCAAGCAGGTAATCAGCACTCGAATCTGCCGGATTCATTGCCACGGCCGTATCGCCTAACATTGTCTCAGGTCGGGTCGTAGCTACGGTAACATGTTCGATTTGTTTTCCATTAATTTTGGTCGGTTCGACAAGAGGATATCTCAAATACCAGAAATGTCCCTGGACTGTTTCGTGTTCGACCTCGTCGTCTGCCAGAACCGTCTGTGTTGCCGGGTCCCAGTTGACCAATCTTTTGCCGCGATAGATTAAACCGTCCTTAAAAAGCCTAAAGAATGCTTCTCTAACGGCCCTTGCACAGACTTTGTCCATCGTAAATCGCCTCCGCTGCCAGTCACAGGAGCAACCCATTGCTTTAAGCTGGTCGATAATCCTCGCTTCATACTCGTCCTTCCAGGCTTGTATACGCCTGACAAACTCTTCCCGGGCAAAATCTGTTCGCTTTTTATTTTCCTGAGATAAAATACGTTTTTCCACAACAGTCTGGGTGGCTATGCCGGCGTGGTCTGTCCCCGGCATCCAGAGTGTGTTGTACTGCTGCATTCGGTGAAAGCGAATCATGATATCCTGCAGTGTATTGTTTAGCGCATGTCCGAGGTGCAGCGGTGCCGTCACATTAGGCGGAGGAATGACTATAGTATAATTGTTTTGTTTATTATCCTCTCCCGAGGCTGTGGGATGAAAATAATGGTTAGTGAGCCATATTTTGTTAACCTGACCTTCAATTATCTTAGGGTCATATACTTTAGATAGCCTTGTACTCATATTTTGCTTGCTCTGCTAAAGTGCTAAAAAATTCCGGCAAAAACATAAACTACTGCTGAAATGCTATATTAGTAGAATCGGACACCGATGTAAAGGTGTTGGTATCAGGCAGGATTATGTCTTCTCTCAGCCGGGGCCGGACCTTGCGGTTTAGTCGATGTTCATCGTCAACAGGAACTCTACATTGGTTTTGCACTTTGACAGTCTGCTCTTGAGCAACTCCACAGCCTCTGTCGGGTTCAATTCACTCAAAACCCTTCGCAGTCGATACACCAGTTCGAGCTCCTTTTTCTCCAGCAGAAGCTCCTCTCTTCTTGTGCCGCTTCTGCTGATATCGATTGCAGGCCAGATTCTTCTGTCCACCAATCGGCGGTCAAGGTGCAGCTCCATATTTCCGGTAGCCTTGAATTCCTCAAATATGACCTCGTCCATCTTTGAGCCGGTATCAATCAGGGCGGTCGCAAATATTGTCAGCGAACCTCCGTTTTCCACATTTCTTGCCGCACCGAAAAACTTCTTGGGCATCTGCATTGCCCCGGCATCGACGCCGCCGGTTAAGATCTTGCCGGAATGAGGCATCTCTGTATTGTATGCCCGTGCAAGACGGGTTATCGAATCAAGAAGGATGACCACGTTCTCACCATATTCGACCATTCGCTTGGCCTTTTCGATTACGACTTCAGCGACCTGGCAGTGACGCGAAGCAGCTTCATCAAAAGTGGAGCTGATTACCTCAACATCCTCGGCGGTTTTGCGTTCCATCTCGGTAACTTCTTCAGGCCTTTCGTCTATAAGCAGGACGATTAGCTTAACCGCCGGGTAGTTGGTGCTTATGGCATTTGCAATTTTCTGCAGCAGTATTGTCTTTCCTGTCCGTGGCGGTGCTACAATCAGGCCTCGCTGGCCCTTTCCGACAGGGGTCACTAAGTCGATTATCCGCATATTCAGCTCTTCGGGTGTCGTCTCCAGTATAAACCTCTCTTCCGGATGCAGTGGCGTCAGGTCGCTAAATACGGTCTTCTCTACAAGATTGTCCGGATTTTCATAGTTAATCGCTTCAACACGCAGAAGGGCAAAATATTTCTCCGAGTCTTTCGGAGGCCTTATCTGTCCTGATACGGTATTACCTGTTCGCAGGCCAAATCGCCTGATTTGAGAAGGTGACACATAAATGTCATCCGGGCTGGACAGATAGTTATAACTCGTACTACGCAGAAAACCGTAGCCGTCCGGCAGGACTTCCAGGACACCCTCGCCGTACATTAGCCCGTTCTGACGAATGCGCTCTTTGAGGATTCTGAAGATCAAATCCTGCTTCTTAAAAGCAATGTAATCTTTGATGTCTTCTTTTTTGGCAAGATCTCGCAGCTCGGTTACAGTAAGTTTTTGCAAATCTGTCAGATATAACTGGCCTTTTTTAATCCGCTCGTATTTTGCATGTGTGGACTCCTCGTCCTGGGTGTTTCTGCCTTGTTTTGTCTGGCTGTTGGAAGCAGTAAGCGTGGTCTGCTTGTTGTCAGCCGTTAAAGATTGTTGTTGCTTTGCTGATTCATCGGCATTTGATTTCTCAATGTGTGCATTTTCTTGAAGAGCGGTTTTACTTTTTGTGGCCCTGCGTTTCTTTGGAGCCGCTGTTTTTCCGTTTTTTGTGGCAGTCTTAGCCATAATCACTCCTTTTTCCTTTGCTAAAAACCTGTGATTTAATTTTGAGAACTACCTATATGAATATGGTTTGAGTTTTTAACCGCAGATATAAAACTCGAAATTTACACAAAGCACATCAGATAAGTGAGCTATCTATAATAAACCCCACTTACACATCATTTACAATACCTGAGAATATATCAGCGACTTGCTTGACTAATGCCGAGAAGTCGGAATTGTTGTTTATGATATTATCGGCGATGTCAATCTTGTTGTCCAGAGAAATCTGAAAATTTTCTCTGGTTTTGAGCTGATTTTCTGTAAAAATGCCAATTTTTTTGGCCCTTTCAAGCCTTAACCGCAGGCTGCAGTCCACAAAAATCAGCTTGTCACAGCGTTTAGCCCAGCCAACCTCGGCCAATAACGGCATATCAAGTACTATCGCTTTGACTGAATTTTTCTGCTTGTACTTTTCTATTAGCTGCTCGGTGCGTGTAAGTACAGACGGATGAATTATATTATTTAGTACCGAGAGTTTCTCAGCATCGTTAAAAACAATTTCTGATAGCTTCGGCCGGTCGATGTCCCCTGCTGTGTCCAGCACGGCATCTCCGAAAGAACTGACGATTTTCTTCCTGACATTTGGTTTAACGAGCAGTTCATGGGCAATCTTATCGGCAACGATTACTTCACAGCCCAGTTTGGCAAATTCCGCAGCGACGGTACTTTTGCCGGAGCCGATTCCACCTAATATGCCAATGATAGGTTTCTTCTGACGATTCTTCACATCAGAGCAGTTTATTGGCTGGGGTTTTTATAGTCAAGCGTAGAAAATATGAGCAGCGGTGATTATTTATGTGCTATGTACCACCTCAACCAACCCCTCCAGACTTGGCAATAGATAGTTTTTCAATACTGCATCCCAGCTCATATTCTTTGCCAGGGCATAGCCGTTCTGGAGCATATTTTCAATTTCCTGCGTATCTTGTGTCAGTTGTCCAACTATCTGCTTGGCAACTTTACTGCTTTCGTTTTCTTCTATCTGCTCCAGCACAGATGAGTCTGTCTGCAGTAAATCCTCTATTCCGGCAGATTTGCCCAGGCCGGCTTTGTCTTTCAGGCATAAATCCAGATTTGTATAGTTTGTTATGATGATGTTATGTCCATTGCTGCTTTTACTTGTATCATTGATAAAGCCGGTACAACCACAGGCATTGCTGAGAACGCAAAGTCCGCCGAATGTCAGGGATTCGAGTTGGGAGATGCCAAATGGTTCGTAAATGCTCTGACCAAATTCGACATCAGTTCCTTTGCGAATGTCCATAAATTGCATATCTTTTGGCATCCTTTTGCCGCACAGCCTGGGTTCAAAACCAAACTGGTTTACAAAAATTATCTTTATATTTCGGCTGCGTGCATTGAACTGCTGAACTTTTGTGTAAAAGGCAGCCTCGCCGCCGGATAAGTCGGGCCAGCCCTGCATGTGAGCAACAGGCCAGTTGTATTGTGATTCCATACTATATATATCGTAGCTTCTGCGCTGTGAAACCTCGGTGGATAAAACGAAAAACACGCCGGTTTTGCCGTTTTGCCTGAACTTTTCTTCGATCTGCTCAAGCACACGCAAATCACGCCATAGCCCTTTGCTTGGAACCAACCTTGTTACGTGAGTAAAAACAAAATCTGGTCTGTAGCCCAACAGGTTCTGACAATACATTTGGAGTTTATTTTTTGATGTGAGCTTTTCGGCAAGGGAAATTTCATGAGCCGGCACGCCGTTAT
>JAFGRL010000155.1 GCA_016935195.1 Sedimentisphaerales bacterium | reverse complement strand
GCGTCCTGGACCGAGTGGAATATTGCACTTGAGGACTTCAATAATATCCCTCAGGCACCTACCAGGATGTACATAGGCTTTGGAGACAGGGACAGCCATCCGAGCGAAGGTGGCAAAGGCACGGTTTACTTTGATGATATTCGGGTCTATGTGCCGAGGTGTTTGTACCCGGCACCTGTGGATTATGACGGTGACTGCAAGATCGGCATAAAAGACCTTGGTGCTTTTGTCGGCGGCTGGCTTGATTATGGAATGGTCCCGTAATAGGCCGATTGGCCGAGTTGAAAGCCAGGCGGTTTTTAAGCCTGAATTGATATGAGGCCTGCACAATCGAGTGCAGGCCTCTTGTATTGGGTGGGAGCTAAGAGTTTCTAACAAAATAAAGATACCATCGATTTGTCATTGCGAGCCCTGGCAATGACATTCTTGGTTTTTTTTCATTTTGTTGTATGTTCTAAGTTTGATGCCGCCGCCAAAAGTCCAAATTCCAAGCCCCGACGGTGAGGAAGGGACAAAAACAAGCATTTTGTTCGTCGTTTTATACTTTTGACGCATACATCATTGTTGAGAAGGTTCGTAGATTCGGAATGTATTTTTACCTGCCTGCTTGGCGGTGTATAGGGCTTGGTCTGACCGGCTTGTGATATTCTCGGGATTAGTATCAGCGTCATATTGGCCGAGGCCTACGCTGATGGAAAGCGATATCTGCTCTCTATTCCAGGTTATCGGCGATTTAGCAACTGTATCAACCATGCGTTCGGCAACAACTACTGCATCATTAAGCGAAGTATTCGGCAAAATTACAGCGAATTCGTCGCCACCATAACGTGCAGCGGTGTCAATTTGGCGGATGCACTGCTTTATTTTTCGGCTGATTTCCCTGATTACCTTGTCACCAGCCCTGTGTCCATAGGTGTCGTTATTTTTTTTGAGATTATCAATATCAATCATAATTACGGATATTTGTCCCCCGTATCGACGTGACCTCCACAGCTCTCTTTCCAGTATTTCGTAAAAGGTTTTATGATTTGCAAGGCCGGTTAAGCCATCCATTGTAGCTTGTTTCTGTACCTTTTCAAAAAGCTTTATATTTCCTAAGGAGGCCCCAATGAGCTGGCTGAATAGTTCTATTAGTGCTATATCGTCAGCAGTGAAAGTTACCAGATGCATTTTGTCAGTGAGATTGAGCACACCAACCACGCGGTACTGACAAATCAGCGGAACAATGGCACAGCTTTTCGTCTTATAGTTTCCTGCGAAGGCTCGCTGAGATTTTTTGATTATGGGCTTTTTATGCATATCAATATCTGAAGTCAGTATGATCTGTTTGCTCCTTACCGCCATAACCATAGGGGACGGAGGGCTCTGGTTCAGTGAGACTATTTTGTTGAGTAGATATGGGTGATTATATTTCTGTAAATGGAGGATGTCGTTTGTTTCATCAAGTATATACAGTGATGCATATCTGGTGCCGACGAGTTCGGGAATGCTTTTTATACAGACATCAGTTATTCGCTCGATGTCCAGACAATTGACTTGTCTGGCCAAAGGGGTTACGTGCTGGAGCAGCAACACGTTGCTGTTAGGTTCGGTGTCTGTTTTCCTGAAGTCTTTGTTTTTTTGAGGCATTTTTGAAAATGAGAACAACTCTGAATTTCTAAACTGGTTTTTCAATAACTGACGACCATTTCTATTTCATCTATCGGATAGTAGGCACATTGAATTTGGCAAAAATGTAGTTTGACGAAAAAATTCAGTATGACCATTTAGAAATTTGTACTGTTTTCATAATGGCAAGTGGCCAAACGCAGAAAGAAATACAGAGAATAAAGCAGTTTTTTTGAGCGTCGATAGGAAGGAAGCCATAAATTTAATTGGAGAGGTGGAAGGACCGATATATTGTGAGAAAATAAGCGAAGAAGGGGTTATTCACGTTCAAAGGTCTATGATCGGTATTTGGGAAAATTTTAAAAAAATTGGAAAAAAGTTGACATCCAAGGAAAGATGTTTTACATTTTGCAAAATGTAAAATATCTTTTCGAAAAAAGATGTTCTCTTTGCTTGAAAATATGAGTCTGTAAAGGAGAGACAGCATTTTGACTTTCGAAGGATTTCAGGCGTCTTTTTTGGTTCTCAAGTTAAAAGGTTATTTGGGAAAAAGGCTTTTGCCTGAATATGATGAGATTTGATCCCGATATAAACCGGCTGTGTATACCTGCTAAACGCTACCGAATCGGTGAATTGGTACGTTACAGCCCTTTTTCGAGGCAAACCATTCATAACTACACAACAATGGGCCTTATCCGCGAGGCCGAGTGGACACAGGGCGGACACAGGCTATATGACGAGTCGGTCTTTAAGAGGTTATCTCAGATTGTCGAGCTTAAGAAAAGCAAGAGCTTATCTGAAATAAAACATATCCTTGATAAGGAATGAGTAAGTTAGTGCCGTGATGACAAATGTCGGACAATATAAGCAATTGATTACGCAGGGGCCGGCAGTTCAACTCAAGGCGAATTAGCATTAGCTTAAAGGATTACCCAGAGCGTGAAAGGGGCATGGATGAAACCTAAAGCGGGGAAGTCTGCAAAGGAGTTTGTTGTTTCACAACCGTTTTTTTTATCCTACCGAGAAGTGCTTTTCTTAATCCGGTTCAGGGACGAGACCGATAATATTTTTCGACGTGTTACTTTGGTGTAGATTAAAAGCAGGGATTGCGTATGAATCTG
Organism: Sedimentisphaerales bacterium; assembly: GCA_016935195.1. Taxonomy (GTDB): domain Bacteria; phylum Planctomycetota; class Phycisphaerae; order Sedimentisphaerales; family Anaerobacaceae; genus JAFGRL01. The sequence goes on along the minus strand of JAFGRL010000155.1, from coordinate 13,694 downwards.
CCATCAACAGCAATAGACAATATAGCTGAGCTTCTCCTTACGATAATTCAATTCACACAGGCTCGTCAGAAAGTTCTTAGCCGAAATATAAACGACATAGACAAGCTGGGCTTTGTCCCTATGGACCTGGCGGTGGATGAGTTTTCCGAACTGCTTCATATGGCCATAAACGAACATACACAAAGTCAAAGACTTTTACTGGTTGATACCGATCACATTAAATTCGGCGAATCCGGCAGTCTTGATGTCAAGCCAGTCCAGGATGAAGATGCTATGGAGCTTTTTGAACACAATCGAGATGAATACTTTGAGCAGCAGATTAGCAAGCTTATGGAGAATTCACTTAATCAGCGAGTTGCTACCGAGTTACTAAAGGACAAACACGGGATTAGTCAGGCCCATGACTGGCCGGAAATTCTGTGAAGCTTAAAGCAAAGTTGTTTGTAGAAGGATAAGGGATTATTTACAAGGAGGTAGACCGGTGAAGACAGGTAAAAAGCTCAACGTTGACAAAATATGGCAGGAGTTTCACAGCACCGGTGATGATTGTTATCGAAACCTGTTAATGGAGCATTACAGACCCTTAGTGAAATATACCGCAGATCGCCTACACAATAAACTTCCTGATAAGATTGAGCTTGATAACCTTATCAGTGCAGGTACTTTTGGTTTGGTAGATGCAATTAATGCATATGACCCTGCCAGAGGTGTTAAGTTTGAGACCTATTGCGTACCGCGTATAAGAGGTTCTATTCTCGATGAGCTCAGAAGCATGGACTGGGTCCCTCGTCTGGTTCGTGCGCGTGCACATCAATTGGCCAAGGCCACTCAGTCTTTGGAGATACACCTTGGCAGAAAGCCAACCGACAATGAAACCGCTGATGAACTGGAGATGAATATGGAGGAATTCAGCAGACTGCGGCGGGATGCCAACGCGGTCAGCATTATGTCACTGAATACTCAGCACGGAGATTATGAGGGCGAAAAAGATATTCGAGAGATAGACATCATCAAAGATGAGAAAAGCCAGAGCCCTGTTATTGAGGCTCAAAAGAGAGATATTAAGAATTTGCTTACAAAGGGACTTACACGTGCTGAAAGGCTGATAGTTGTCCTTTATTATTATGAAGAGATGACAATGAAGGAAATCGGTGCAACTCTTGATTTGTCGGAATCCCGCGTCTCACAAATGCACTCATCCATAATTGCACGTCTTAAGGCTCAGCTTAACAACCGAAAAAAAGAGTTCGCCGGTTTGACGTGAGGGTGTGAAATAAACTGTGTAAATGGTCATAGGTATGTTAAACTTTTTTACGAAAGGGACTTACTATGGCCAGCCTCTCCACCAATCTCAAATGTCAAATGCAGCTTCTGACCTGGCTTATGTTGTTTTTGCAAAAATTTTTTCATCGGGTTAATGCCCGTTTTCAGCGTTGTGAATTTATCTTTTTGTCCTTTTTGCACAACAGCCGCTACAGTTTTCTTGCTATCGATGTCAAATCCGATATACTTGTTAATTGTGAGCCTCCTGTAAAAAAGGTTATTGTCCCGTCCACAAGACGACCACGTATAAACTTGGGACTTATGAGCCCGTATTATAACCGATACCGGAGGCTCCGGTTTCATAGTTGATCCAGTTTTTAGGCCATAGACCCCTGCCTTAGCAGAGGTAACATTGCCAAAACAGCTTTCCGCAACAGAAACTAGTTAACCAGAAAGAGGATTGAAAGATGCCAAGTCACTTTTCAGACAGGATGTGTGAGGCCGTAAGAAACAAGCGTACACCACTGGTGGTGGGCTTAGACCCTGTTTATAAGCGTTTGCCTTCGGCGATAACAAGCCACCGCGATATGAATGACGAATTTGATGCTGCTGCTGCAGTGGATGCGATTTTTAATTTCTGTGTTCAAACGATGCGAATCGTTGCACCTATGATACCGGCAGTGAAAATAAATATCGCATTTTTTGAGCGTTATCTATGGGAGGGCATAGAAACCTACTATAGTTTGATTTGTGAAGCAGATGATTTAGGCTTAGAGATAATTGGTGATGTCAAGCGCGGTGATATAGGCCACACGGCTGAGGTTTATGCGCTGGCGCATCTGGAGAACCCGGAGCTTGTCGGCCTGGAAGAAACCCTTTCGCCGGATGCTATTACAGTAAATGGTTTTGCAGGTGCCGAAGGGATAGAGCCTTTCGCAAAAGTTGCCCAGCAGCAGGGAAAGGGTATCTTTGTGTGGGTTCGTTCGAGTAACACAGCAGCTGCAGCCATTCAGGATTTTACAGACAAAGACGGCACAATGATGTATCAGAAGCTTGCTGAAATTGTTGCTGATGTTGCTAACAAACCGGAGCGTATCGGTAAAAACGGCTACAGCAATGTTGGGATGGTTATCGGGGGCGTAGATGCGGATACTGCTTCGGTCCTTCGAAAAAAATACGACAAAATATGGTTCCTTGTTCCGGGTTATGGTCAGCAGGGCGCATCTGCTGCCGAGTGCATAAAATTCTGCAAGCCTGATGGAACGGGTGTTTCGATTAACTCATCTCGTTCTATCATATATGCTTATGAAAAACCAAAATATAAAGAGCAATTTGGTGATGACTGGAAAAGATGCATCGAGCAGGCAGTTATCGATGCGAAGATAGATTTGGCCAATGCTATGCAGACACTGCTATGAACAAGGTTTTTTTCGCAGGCAAAAAGGTTCTCGTTATGGGGCTGGGCCGTTTTGCAGGCGGTGTTGATGCAGCGAAGTTCGCATATAAAGCGGGAGCAAAAGTAAAGGTTACAGATTTAGCCCTGCCGCAGCGGCTGAGTGAATCTCTTGAAAAGCTCAAAGATCTCAAGAAAATAGAATACCAGCTTGGCTCACACGAAACAGAGGACTTCAGCCAAACAGACATTGTTATAGTAAATCCTGCAGTTGAACCTGAAAACAAGTTTCTTGAGGTTGCACGAGAGAACAATAAATTCATAACATCTGCAATCAGCATTTTTTTCCAACTGTGCCCGGCAGTTATCGTTGGCATTACAGGCTCAAACGGCAAGAGCACAACAGCCGCCCTTGCTGCACATCTTCTAAGCTCGGGTGAAGGAAAAGATAATTTCCGGCACCGAAAGGTATGGCTCAGCGGCAACATTGGCAATGAGCCTTTGCTTGGAAATTTAGAGAAAATCGAAACCGAAGATGTACTAGTTCTGGAGCTGTCGAGCTTTCAGCTCGAGCAGTTAGAGCAGGCAAAAGAAGCACCGGGGGTTTCACTTTTGACAAACCTTGCGCCCAATCACCTTGACCGTCATAAAACATTTGAAAAATACTGTGCCGCTAAAGACAACATTTTCAAACTCCAGAAGCTGGATGAGAACAAGCCGGCAATATCGATTTTTAATAAAGAAGATGAAATCTCATTGCAGTGGTTCGAGAAATACAGCGGCCAGGCCGGCAGAATTTGTCTTGGCTTTTCAGCCGGGGATGTCAGAGGTGAATTTGTTAAAGAGTTTACCCTGCCGGGACGGGCAAACCTGTCAAATCTTGCCGGTGCAATAACAATTGCAGAATACTTTGGCATTACCGAGGAACAAATCCTTAACTGCCTTGAAAGTTTCGAAACTCTGCCTCATCGGCTCGAGCTTATCAGTCATTCAAGCGGCATTTCCTGGTACAATGATTCAATTGCAACGACACCTGAAAGCTCAATAGCGGCATTAGAAGCCTTTGATGCGCCGATTGTTCTGATTGCAGGCGGATATGACAAGGGATTGTCATTTGAGAAACTGGCGGTAAAAATATCTGAAAAGACCAGAGCGGTTATACTCATCGGCCAGACAGCTAAAAAAATCGCGGAGGCTATCGAGAGACACCCAAGCATCGAGTTGATAATAGAATTTGCCGATTCCCTTGCCGATGCCGTCAGGACAGCAAAAAATCTTGCAGCCTCAGGTGATATGGTTCTGCTGAGCCCTGCCTGTGCAAGCTACGATATGTTCGACAATTTCCAGCAACGTGGACAGGAATTCGTTAAACTTGTCCGACAAATCAACGACTAGGAAGCGAAACCAATTCAACTGACATATTATAGGAACCTTCTGTTTCCAAAATATTCCCAGCTGTGAAATTTTTAGTGGTTAAAGGCTATTTTTGGATTAAATGTTTCGTCAAGCAGAAACGGTAATCACCCTGAAAATTCTTCCTTAAGGGGGTCGATGAAAGTGTCGATTTGAAAACGGTCGGGGATATGAAGTTTTTGGGGTATAAGAAATGGATGAATTTAGTGAGCGAAGAAGAGAGAGTAGATTGAGGTATCATTGGCCCATCTGGTTCGCCGAGGATTTTAATGACGTCCTTTCACAGGGACAAATGATCGACATTTCAAGTGAGGCTGCTGCATTTACATGTGGTGCTGACGAGAACTGCTCCTATCCGGGGCAGGAGATGACTTCTCGTTTCAGTGTGCCGCGATTTGGGCTTGGAGATGCATTTGATATGGCCAGCTTCACGCGAAGTGGAAAAATCATCAGGGTCGATGAGGTAAACAAATTCCTGCAACGCATTGCTGTTCAGTTTGCAGAACCGCTGCCCTTTAAACCCGGCGAGCAGACCGACAGCAATGAAGAAACTCAACAAAGACTCAGTGCCGTGACAATTTAAGAAGCTCACAGTTGCAGTCTGATGGATCAATCACAGACTGCGCACATCCATTCGAGAATACTTCAAAGCTTTTTTAATTGATCGAGACCACTTTATCCCACCTTTTTTCTTTTAATCAGCTTATACTTTTCCTAATATAATCGTATGTTGGAAAAAGGGCTGGTCCAGATTTATACAGGCGACGGCAAAGGTAAGACTACCGCTGCATTCGGTCTTGCGCTTCGCGCAGCAGGTCACGGCAACAAGGTTTTAATCTATCAATTCCTAAAGCCTGAATCACTTGATATTGGCGAAAGGTCTGTCTTGAAGCAAAATTCATCAGATATTTTCGTCGAGACCCTTGATATAGAATGGGACACATCGAAGTCTTTAGCAGAGCCGGAGCAGGTGCGTAGTGCGCAAAGGGCCATTGGTGAAGCTCTTGCTAAAATTGCTCAATGGGCACAGCAGAGGCTCTACGATGTTTTCGTGCTGGATGAGATTATCTTTTGCCTTTCGAACGGATTGGCAAAACTAAAAGATATCAAGAGAATTATTGATAATAGAGATATCGGCGTAGAGATAGTGCTGACCGGCAGAGGGGCAAGTAAAGAACTTATAAGTTTGGCGGACCTGGTAACGGAAATGAAAAAAATAAAGCACCCTTTCGACAAAGGCATAAAGGCCAGGTGGGGTATAGAGTTCTAAGGCTTTTATCCAGGTTAAAGACTTTGTCCGGTTAAAAAGGTTTTTGGAGACTTCAAAAAGATGGCTAAAAAAGTTGGTGTGATTATATGTGCTGCGGGGGCAAGCAGACGCTTTGGCGACAGGAGAAAAAAGCCTTTTGTTGATGTGGCCGGTCGAGCGGTTTTTTTGCGGAGCGTTGAACTTTTTACCAATCGGGATGATGTTAAACAGATATTGTTAGCTATTTCTTCCGAAGATAAAGAGCTTGTTGATGTAAAATGGGGGGCAAATCTGAAGTTTTTCAACGTGAAAACCTGCATCGGCGGTTCCGAGCGGTTCGAGACAGTCAACAATGCATTAGCTCTGATTAAAAACGATATCGACTTGATTGCAGTCCACGATGCCGTCAGATGCTGTGTGACAGAAAAGTGGGTTGATGAAGTAATAGCCGCTGCCGCCCGAACAGGTGCAGCAATATTAGCCTGCCCTGTTGTGGCGACACTAAAAGATGTAAAAGACAGTATTATCGTCAAAACTGTTGACAGGAACGACCTTTATGAAGCACAAACACCGCAGGTATTCGAAACCGAACTTTTAAAGAAGGCCTACGACAGCTTGAATAACGATCCGGCCAAAAAGATTAGCGATGATGCGCAGTTGATGGAAAACTTAGGCCACATGGTTACGATTGTAGAAACGGATTCTTCGAACATTAAGATAACTTATCCAAACGACATCGCAGTTGCCGAAGCTATCCTTAAATCTCGGCCCAAAACTAAACCGCAAGGCTATGCAGGTCCGTATGCTGAAGCACAGTGGTAAGAATCAGATGGACGGGAATTCTCCGCTTGAGGGCAAACGGCCAACAGGAAATCGAGACTGACTCTTCGACATCGGCCCAAAGGCTCAGTGAACATGAAAACATTGGTTACGCCGCGCCGCTTATATTCCACATCGTATCGTTGTGGATGCCCCGGTTTGGCAGCGATTGGAATACGAATATCTGCTATAAGTTATTTGCTTGTCTCATCCATACACACTACCGGTCGGTTTGGGTCATAAGACCGCAGGTACACGTCAAGTATATTCTCCATCGCCGCCACGAGTTCGCAACTATTTTCCGGAGGAATACACCAGCATTGATGTAAGTGCGGCTTTAACACATTCTTTTTAATGCCTGTCGTACCGTTTCATGTGAAATATCCGGTACAATTTCCAGTTCAACTAATTTGTCCGCCAGCAGCCGTAAATTCCATCCATTTCTTCCTTCCGGAGAATCTGAACAACGCAAGGCAATCAAACGTGCTTCAACCTCGCCATCAACAATACGTTTGCGAGAAGGACGCTCTTGTTTTTTACGGTCCAGAGCAGCCTGCAATCCCTGCTCGACAAATCTGAGCCGAATACCGTGGATTGTATTGGTATGGATGCCAAAGGCCTCAGAAATCTGGTTGTCCGTCCAGGCTGAACCATTTTTGGATTCATCTGCTTGGAGCAAAACTCTGGCATGTGTAATTTTTCGAGCTGCTGCCTTACCTTTCGAGACTAATTCGCTCAATTCTTTCCGTTCTTCACTTGTCAATTCTACAACATACTTTCCCATAGCCGACTCTCTTTAATAAGGTCTGATATATTATTTCCTTATGAAGGTATCGGCAAATATTACTCACTTACATTAACAATCTTGACAGACTACTAGTCCGAGGACGTCTGGCATTGAGTAAAGGCCCGGCTTTTTGCCGGCAAGCCACTTGGCTGCTCGTAGCGCCCCTCGCGCAAAGCCGTCTCTGCTGTGTGCGGTATGGTTCAGTGCTACCGTTTCGCCAAGTGTGCTGAAGATTACCGAATGGATGCCGGTGATGTCGCCGGCACGAATGGCGTGTATGCCGATATTTCCTTTTTGCCTCAGTGCGTCTTTGCCACCTCTGCCGTAAGTAAGACAGTCGGGAAAGTTTTTGCCGGTCGCCCTGCAAATATTCTCGGCCAAAGTCAAAGCTGAGCCACTGGGAGAATCTTTTTTGAAACGGTGGTGCTGCTCGATGATTTCTATGTCGTAATCTTCGCCGAGCATTGATGCAACTTTGCCGACGAGGGAAAACAGAACGTTCATTCCAACACTCATATTGGTTCCGTATATAACGGGGATTTTTCCAGAAGCAGCTTTTATTCTCTTAATCTGCTCAGGCTCTAAACCAGTAGTTCCTAATACAAGTGCTGCCTGATTTTCAAGGCAATATTCTATTGTTTTATCTGTTGCTTTTGGTTGTGAGAAATTGATTGCCACATCGGCACCAGCAGGATAAGTCGAGTCCAGCTTGATATCTATCGGCCCTGCCGCGGCTACAATGCCTGCATCTTTGCCGATATCGGGATGGTTTTTTTTCTCGATTGCTGCGACAATTTCGAAATTTTCATCCTCAACGGCAAGAGAAATTATTCGTTTTCCCATTCGGCCTGCAGCGCCAATAACTGCTAATTTAGGTTTCATTTTCTTTGCTCCCATAAAAAGTTTATGGTTTAAACAGCAAGAATATAAAAGCCCACGGACATATTTACAAGCCCAAAGCCGGCCGGAGGCTTGATATCCATTGATATAAAAGGAAAAGGCCAAGGGCATAAATCCGTACGTGTTTAGCCAAAGGCTTTAGGCACTTTACACAAAACCTGACTCGAATACAAAGAGCTTTTTGGCCGAGCCATTTTAATAGACTTTTCGGCTTCCATCCTTCGCCCTTTGGGCTACGGAGGACAGGTGGCTCGAAATGACAAACTGGGCTCAGATATATATTCTGTCCATCAGTCTTGGGAACGCTATGCACTGACGGATGTGTCTTTCACCGGTAAGCCAGGCGATGGTTCTCTCGATACCCAGGCCGAAGCCGCCGTGCGGGACCGAGCCGTATCTTCGCAAATCCAGGTACCACTCGTAATTTTCTCTGTTTAAGCCCTGCTGTTCGATGCGGCTAAGCAGTAAATCGTAATCGTCTTCCCTGACTGAGCCGCCGATGATCTCGCCGAAGCCGTTTGGGGCAAGCAAATCAAAATTCAAAACGACTTTGTAATTGTTACGGTCGGTTTTCATGTAAAATGCTTTGGCCCCCTTGGGATAGTGCGTAACAAAAATGGGTTTGTCGTGCATTTGGGAAATGATGGTCTCGTCGGAGCCGCCAAGGTCTTTGCCCCATTGAAACTCGGCTGCAAGCTTTGCATGTTTGGGATTATTTTCGATTTTCGTATTTATCTCAGCTAACTCACTCCGAAGCTCAATAAGTTCTGCAGCGATTTTGTCCTTTCGCCACTGTTTTAATTGGCCGGCTTGCTGTTTCTCTAAATCAGCGATTTTTGTTTCATAATCATTCTTCTGAGCTTTGAATTCTCCCAATTGGTTTGCAAGAAAGTCTTTGGTCTTTTGGCCAGTGAGGATGTCAGCGGCCTCGGTATATGTTAATCTGTAAAAAGGCGCTTTGATTTTTTCCAGTGCCGGGATATCGGCGCCTAAAATTTCAAGCTCACTTCTATTTTCCTGCAGAACCTGCTTGACTATGAAAAAAACAAAGTTTTCGGCTAATTCGAGCAGGCCATCCAAATCGATAAAAGCAACCTCTGGCTCAACCATCCAGAACTCGGTAAGGTGTCTTCGCGTTTTGCTTTTCTCAGCACGGAATGTTGGGCCGAAGCAATAAACTTTGCCGAAACTCATTGCCGCAGCCTCGAGGTGTAATTGGCCTGTCTGGGTCAGGTGAATCGGCTGGCCGAAATAGTCAGCCTCGAAAAGTGTCTGTTCACCTTCAGCGGCCATAGCTGTGAAAATAGGTGTGTCTATTAGCGTAAAGCCGTTATCGTTGAAGAATCGGCGGATGGCGTCGATTAGGGTATGGCGGATTTTGCCTATGCACCACTGGCGCTGTGAGCGCAGGTGAAGGTGGCGGTTCTTGAGCAGAAAATCGATGCCGTGCGATTTCGGCGCGATGGGATAGTCGCCGGCAGGCGATATTATTTCGGCATCAGTTATCGCTATTTCATACCCGCCGACGCTTCTATCGTCGGCTCGAACGGCCCCGGTTACAGTCAGGGACGATTCCTGGCCGAGATGTTTGAGAGCATCGAAGAGCTCATCTGGTATTTTGCCTTTTTCAGCAATACACTGACATAAGCCGGTGCCGTCGCGGATTATCAAAAATTGAATCTTGCCGCTCGAACGTGATTTATAGAGCCAGCCGGCCAAGGTAACCTGCTGTCCGATATTATCTTTTAATTGTGATATATATGCTCTATTGCTGTTCTTCACTACTTACTTCCAACTGTCTTAGCTTCCATTTTTACTTTTACGACGATTTTTTTTACTTCTTCCGGGCCTTTTATCTGGCAGCAGGGCATATGAGCGTCCTGGGGGAACGCAACGCAGAATGTGCCGGGAGTAAGGATTATTCTGCTTATGTTGTCGGGGACGTCGTAGAGTCTGTCATCACCTTTGTCATAATGAGCTGCCGGCAGCTTCGGATTATCAAGGCTGGTATAGCCGACAAGCTCGTTGCCCTTAACAATGTAGTGGACATCTATGTAGGTTTTATGCGCTTCGAGCTTACTTTGCTCAACAGGTTTGGTCGTATATTGCTGGACCATATAAAATACGTTCTCTCCATCAACTTCATATCGGCCTTTTTCCTGTTCACCGAGTGCAGGATCTTTAAGAATCTCCAAGGCCTTTGTAAGCCCGGTAGAAATGGCGTTGTAAATGTGTGCGTTTTCAATCTTATCAACAATCATCTCTAAACCTCCAATTTATCATACAAAAAACTTTTCAGACTATCGGTTGTTACTCTAACCTGCTCCATAGAGTCACGCTTCCGCACGGTTACAGTTTTGTCTTCTAATGTCTGGCCGTCAACGGTAATGCAGAATGGTGTGCCGGCTTCATCCTGCCTTCGGTATCGCCGTCCTATTGCGCCTTTTTCGTCATAAAAACAATTAAAATGTTTCTTCATGTCCTCATATATATTCCGGGCGATTTCCGGCATACCATCTCGTTTCACAAGAGGAAAGACGCCGACCTTTATTGGTGCAAGGGCGTGGTGAAACCTTAGCAGGTTTCGCTTCTCGCCTCGCACTTCCTCCTCGTCGTAGGCATCAACAAGAAAGGCAAGGGCGCTTCTGTCTATGCCGGCACTGGGTTCGATTACGTATGGAACGTATCTTTTTTTCTTTTCGATATCAAAGTAAGACAGTGGCCCGGATTGGTAGTCCTGCGGCTCATCGGTTAGTTCAATTTTTGTCATGTCTCTGTTATTTTCGTACCATTTGGTCATAGTCCTGATTCCTCGCTGGTGCTGCCTCAGGTCATAATCGGTGCGATTAGCGATGCCCTCAAGCTCCTGCCAGTCGCCGCTTCCGAACGGGAACTTATATTCGACATCAGCACAGCTCTTGGCGTAATGAGCTAATTCATCAGCATCGTGCTGGCGGAATCGGAGATTTTCTTTTTTAAGGCCGAGGCCGATATACCATTCAAATCGGCACTTTTTCCAGTGTTCAAACCATTCTTCGTCGGTTCCAGGCTCACAGAAAAATTCCAGTTCTGCCTGTTCAAACTCGCGTGTGCGGAAAATAAAAGCCTTTGTGGTTACCTCGTTTCTGAAGCTTTTTCCTATCTGAGCAATTCCGAATGGAATTTTTACTCTGGTTGTGTCCAGAACATTCCGAAAGTTCGCAAATATCCCCTGAGCAGTTTCAGGCCGAAGATACATTGTCATCGCATCATCTACGTTGGCACCCATTTGTGTTTCAAACATAAGCTGAAATGGCATTGGCTCGGTGAAATTTCCAACTGAGCCGCAGTTCGGACAGACCTTGTTGCTCAGCTCGGGCGCACTTGCCAGAGCAGAATCAATTGCAATATGTGCGGTGTGTTCTTCGCAATGGTCTTTAAGATGGTCGACTCTTGTTCTGGTATTGCACTTTTTGCACTCTACTATCAGGTCCGCAAATTTGTCGGCGTGTCCTGAAGCCTTCCAGACCATCGGGTGCATCAGGATACTGCAGTCCAGGCCCACAACATCATCCCGCATCTGAACGACAGTCTTCCACCAGGCCTTTTTGACGTTGTTTTTTAGCTCTACACCTAAAGGCCCATAGTCGTAACAGCTCGCAAGGCCGCCATAGATTTCACTGGACTGAAATATGAAGCCTCTTCGTTTGCATAAGGATACTATATCATCGAGCTTGGTAATTTTTGCCATAATTAAAGATTCCTAATATCGCTGCTACCTCAGCTATTATTGGGAACCATTATATAAAATGTGAATTCGATTACAAGAGCGAAAAAAATCGTTACCGATACAAACCGAAAGCTTACCTTTGTTAGCCTGTATCTACAATTATTTTGCCGGCAGATTATATTCGTGGGGAAATCGTTATTAATTTGGTCTGCCCTTTATTGAGTTCGACGTTCACGGTTACCTCAAGTAATGGAGGGCTAACCTTGTATGAAAGACTGCCTTTTCTGTCTCGATATAAGCGGTATTGTATTTCAAACATTCCTTCGGGTAATTTAATCTCAGCTTGACGCTGAGCTGCATGCTCTTCGGGTAGCAACCAAACCGTATGCTCTTTGTCCTGACCATATGGACCAACCATTGGTATTAATTCATTTGTGTTGATATTTATGACCTGACATCGCAAATACACAGTATCAGCAATTATTTTCTTCTTCAGCTTATCTGACAATTCAAAGATAAGTATAGCTGCACGCTCTATAGGCACAGTTACGTTACGTGTTTCGCCTTCCCTTAAGTTTACCCATTCTGATTCAGTTGTTAAATAACCCGGTGTTTGTACCCATACCGCATATTTGCCTTTCGGCAGATTGGTATAATCAACAGTCCCTCTGTCATCTGTGACCATACCAAATTTACTATCCTCGGGGGTGAATTTTTTCGAATAGAAAATGGTCTCCAGATCATTCTTTACAGCAAATTTGGCATTTGGAATCCCATATAGTGTTTCTGCATCAACAACATGAATTTTTAATGTCCCCTTACCAATGTTAAAATTAATATTTTCTAAATGTTCTGACTCCGCTAGTTCAAAAATATCTGATATACCCAAAACTCCCTGAAACTCACTTGCAAGCAAAATATAATATTTTCCGGCTCGTAAATTAGAACATTTAAATCTTCCATCAGCCTCAATTTGCCCACGTCCGGCAAATTCCCAATCGCCACGATGCAAAGTATCAGTTTTAGAAATTCTCGTTACCTTTCGCCGGCATATTATTCGTAATTTATCCATCTCTTCAAACTGTTCTGGTATTTTCCCACTAACGGACCCATCGCCAAGATCGATATCCAACTCAACATTACCCTCAATATTAACTTGTCTCCTATCAGAAAACTGTTCCCCGGGTTCCCATTTGTATGTTTTGGGATCAAAACGGTAGCTTGTATAGACCATATGTGTGCCTTTGGGCACACCTGTAATTTGAAATCGACCTTTACTGTCTGTGCGTCCCCATTTCATAGAGCTATCAGGAAAATGTATTTGAATGTTTGCTTTTTCAAGCAGTTTTCCCCCATTCTAACTACACCCGTTAATGCAAAGCCAACTTCATCACCAAAATTCAACTCGACTGATTGACCTTGCTTAAGTGTAATTTTCTTTTGCGCGATACTCAGGTTGCCATTGGCTGTTGAAGAATTAACACTGATAGAAACAGCACCAGCGGGCAAATCATAAAACTCGTAATATCCATCGACATCGGTAGTGATCTGCTTAAGATTCGGTTGAGGCGAACGAGGAAACTCCCTTAGTTGTTCTGCAAAAACATGAACACTTACTCTGGCATTGGCAACACCTTTCCTGTTGGTATCAAAGACTCTGCCAAAAACCTCAGCACCAGATTCCATGATAATCTGAATGGTACCATCAGAATTTTTTGGCAAATCCAAACTGGAACTGATATATGGCGCAAAACCTTCAGCTGTGATATAGATACATTGCTCTTGCGAACCTACCCCATAAAGAATAAATTTTCCCTTGGAGTTGGCAACTGTTGTATCCCTATCATCCCAATGTCTAGAATCGGTGTTATCTGACAAAATACGGATCCTCGCACCGGCAATTGGGGTGCTGTTACTGTCAACAACTCTGCCAGCAATCGCCGTAGCAGGCTTGAGTCTAAATTCTGCTCGATTTGGATCGTTGCTGATTGGCTGTACAATAACTGGATCAATTGTTAATGGCTCAAAACTATCTGCATAAACAGTTATTGAGTACTCAGCACCGACAGGAATGTTTTCTTTTCCGGTGTCAAAAAAACCTTCTGTTGAATCAAAATTATGTCCTTCTCTATTCCAAGTCGCCGAGTATCCCCAACCCGGC
>JAFGRL010000154.1 GCA_016935195.1 Sedimentisphaerales bacterium | reverse complement strand
GCTAAGCATCTGCATAACCAGACCCTTGCGGCCCAAATATTTGATGCGGAACTGCTCAAGACTCTCAAGATCAGATACATTCCTGAGGTCGTCGAGGGCCTCTTTGCCAATTTTTTCAAATTGCTCAAGCATCTGCTGTTACCGCGGGACAGTTTGCTCGGGATATCATTGTCTGACTGGGTGTATAAAACCCTATTTCACTAAGCCTTGACAGCGGCTTTTGCAGCTTCAACAATGGCATCAAATCCGACGGGATCGGCAATCGCGATTTCACTAAGCATCTTGCGATTCAACTGAATATTCGCCTTCTTGCAGCCATTGATGAAAAAACTGTAGCTTACGCCCCGCTGACGACAGGCGGCAGTGAGACGAGTGATCCACAAAGCTCTGAAATTACGTTTCTTCCTTCTACGGTCAATACGTGCGTTAACATTCGCCCGGACAAGCGCTTCTTTCGCCAAGCGATATAAACGACCGGCAGAAGCTCTATGACCTTTTACTCCCTTGAGGACTCTTTTTTTTGCCTGGTGCCTAGCGGCGCCTTTTCTTACTCGTGGCATATCAGCTTTCCTTTGATTCTAATTGTTCTTTAAATACTTGCTGGCGGCAGCTGAATTTTGGCCGAGAAGCAAGTTTGATAAACTATATTGTCTAAAACCTTATCCGCTCTTGTTCTACAGACACTATTTTCGTCCGGCAAAACAATGAAATACGGTTAACATCCAAGCGCTGAGCGATATTTCCTGCCAACAGTGCCTTCTTTAACGGTTGAACTGCCGAGTCTCCGACGACGTTTGGCGTTTTTGCTGCCCATTAAGTGCCCTGCCCCGGCACGTTTTCTCTTAATCTTACCACTGGCAGTCACTTTTACTCTTTTGCTCAGGCCCTTGTGGGTCTTTTGTTTTGGCATTTGAATCAATCCTTCAAGACAACTTACGTGCGGCTATAAATGACACGAAACATAGCAGTTTACAGGATAACAGGATATTGTCAAGTACTCAGGAAGATTTTCTCTAAAAAGCTTAAATATTAGCCTGCAATTGGCGATTTTTAGGTGATTCAGGAAAAAGTATCCCCCTTCTGCAATTGACATTGCTCAAATGCATGCAGTCCATTTAGGAACTTTTCCAGTGAATAGGCCCCAACCCAAGCCAGCCGATTACTTAGGAACAAGTAGAATGGTCATACGTCTTCCGGTCATTTTTCCGGGCCGTTCAACTTTAGCCAGATCTTCCAGAGATTCCGCAATCGCTGTAAGTCCCTCAAATCCCTTATCCTTGTGCAACATCTGTCGGCCACGAAAGAACATTGTAAACTGAACTTTGTGGCCTTTTTCGAGAAATTCCCGGGCGTGTTTAACCTTTATTTCCAGGTCGTGCTTGTCGGTCTCAGGTCTGAGCCTGATTTCCTTAAGTGTGGCAGTGTGCCGCAGGCTGCTTTTATGTGCCTCCCGTTGCTTCCTCTTCTGCTCATACTGCCACTTGCCATAATCCATGATCCGGCAAACGGGCGGTTCACTTGTCGGCGCAACTTCCACAAGATCCAGCCCGACTTCTCTGGCCATACTGATGGCCTCAAAGCGATCTACTATACCAACTTGATTGTCTTCATGGTCAATAAGACGAACTCTTTCCGCCTTTATACCGCCGTTTACCTTTAATGCTTGCTTACTTATAGTTTCTCACCTAACCTTTCTGTAATAGAGAATCAATCTTGTTCGTTTTCACAATATTACAACATTAAAATATTATAGAGCGCCAATTTAAAATACCAAAGGTATTTCTTTATCTGCGATTTTTCGGCTTGCCAATCCAATAAACTCATCAAGGGCTATCGACTTGCTTTCCTGAGAGCTCCTGATCCTTACGTTAACTGAGTTAGTTTCAGCTTCTTTGGGCCCAACAACAATCATATATGGTACTTTATCTGCATGTGCCCTGGCGATTTTTGCACCAATTTTCTCATCAGTTATATCGATACTGGTTCGTAAACCGGCCTGTTCGAGCTTATTTTCGACATTTTTACCATAATCGGCGGTTTTTTCGCTGATCGGCAATACCCTTGCCTGTTCCGGGGCTAACCACAGTGGGAACGCTCCTGCATAGTGCTCAATCAGGATGCCTATAAACCGCTCGAATGAGCCTAAAACCGCCCTATGGATCATAACGGGGGTCTTTTCGGTATTGTCGCTGTCTGTATAGACCAAATCGAATCGCTGGGGCATCGAGAAATCGAGTTGGATAGTACCAAGCTGCCACGATCTCTTGAGGCAATCTCTGATATGGAAGTCGATTTTAGGCCCGTAAAACGCCCCATCACCCGGATTTATCTGGTAGTCGATACCTTTATGCTTGAGAGCTTCCATAAGTGCGTTGGTGGCAATATCCCATATCTCATCGGAACCGATGTGCTTTTCGGGCTTGGTGGACAGCTCGATGTGGAAATCCTCGAAACCGAAAGCCTTGTATAATTCGAAGGTAAGTTCAATTACACCAACGATTTCCGACTCGATCTGTTCTGGAACGCAGAAAATATGTGCGTCGTCCTGAGTGAACTGCCGCACCCTAAATAAGCCGTGCATAACGCCGCTGGCTTCATGCCTGTGAACGAGCCCCAATTCTGCCACACGCATGGGAAATTC
>JAFGRL010000153.1 GCA_016935195.1 Sedimentisphaerales bacterium | reverse complement strand
TACCTGAAAAAAGTTGTACAAAAAACGCTCACTTTTGCTCAAAACGCGTACATTTCTTGTATCTTTTTTGCAATTTTTGCCAAATTTCACACCTTTTTTTGCCCATTTTTTCAACATGCAGCGTTTTTGATTGATTTTTTAAGCTAAGAGTGCTTTCTTATCAAAAAGCAAAGCTATAGGTCAAACGCCCAAAAGTGGGACTTGAAATCCACCCGGCAGTTGTGGTAAAAAGGGGGCAAAGGAACAATTTCCATTCGGGAACGGTCAGATGACGGTGCAATTTATTCTCGGCAGAAGCGGAACAGGTAAAACAAGCTTTTGTATAAAAGCGATAGTAGAAGCCCTTTTAGAGCCCGGCGGTAATCAGCCTTTGATTTTACTTGTGCCCGAGCAGGCGACGTATCAGGCTGAGCGTGCGATACTTAGCGACCCCCGAATAGCAGGCTACAGCAGATTACAGGTGCTTTCGTTCGACAGGCTTTCGTTTCTATTGTCAGGCAGAAACACCGCCAGGCCTGCCTTGACACAGCTTGGCCGAGAAATGGTTGTTCACAAGATACTTCGGCAGTGCGGCAGCAAGCTTAAGGTTTTTGGGCCGTCAGCAAAACATCCGGGGGCAGCGAGGGATATCGCAGATACAATTGCAGAGCTTCACCAGTACGCAAAGGGCAGCGAAGATATCCAAAAATTATTGACAGAACTTGCCGGCAATGAACTTAACAGCCTTACCTCACTAAAATTTGGCGACATCAAGCTGATTCTTGAGGAGTATCTAAAATTTATTAAGGGCAAATTCATCGACCTTGATATTCAATTAAGCCAGGCCTGCAATGCTGTTGGCCGGGCAGCCTTTGTAAAAGGCGCAAGGCTCTGGGTCGATGGCTTCTCGGGTTTTAATGCTGCTGAGCTTGCTTTGCTTGCCGAATTGTTAAAAGTAGTTAGTTTCGCTCAAGTAGCACTTTGTCTTAACCCCCAAAAAGTAGCAAAGGATATTGACCGGACCAGTCCGTTTTATCCTACTGAACGGACGTACACTGAGCTGATTAGAACAATCAAAGACCATAAACTTAAACTTGCAGAACCTGTCATCTTAGATGAGCCAATCAGGTTCTCCGACTGCCAAGAGCTTGCTCATATTGAGCGCCATCTTTTTGAGCTTCAGCCAACAAAATTCAAAGCAACTAAGGGTATTCGTGTAGTTTCGGCTGCCGATATGCGGGCGGAGGTGCGTTTTGTTGCAAGGCAGATACATCAGCTTGTCAGAAACGAAAATCTTCGGTATCGAGATATAGCTGTTATCGCATCTGACCTTGGCAGCTATGAGAACTATATCAGAGCCTGTTTTGAAGACTATTATATTCCTTTTTTCTTAGATAAGAAAAAACCTCTCAATAAGCACCCACTCGTTCAGATGCTTTGCTCAGCCCTTAGAGTTGTAACCGAAGGCTTTTTACACAGCGACATTTTTTCTTACCTGAAGACCGATCTTGTCCCTGTAGAGCGGAGCGAAGTAGATTTTCTTGAGAATTACTGCCTTGCCTTTGGGATTATGGGCAGCGACTGGCTCGGCGAAAAAGATTGGGATTTTGCTGAGCCTGGCAATGATA
Source organism: Sedimentisphaerales bacterium (assembly GCA_016935195.1). GTDB lineage: Bacteria > Planctomycetota > Phycisphaerae > Sedimentisphaerales > Anaerobacaceae > JAFGRL01. The sequence goes on along the minus strand of JAFGRL010000153.1, from coordinate 30,988 downwards.
CCTTCGATGAAAAAAGAATAAATCAAATTCGTAAGAAAGTTGCCGGGCCGCTTTTTGAGCTGCGTGAGCAACTTTGCAGCACCGATGGGCAGTCAGAAGGAATCAGTGCATCACAATTCACTGAAGGTTTGTTTGACTTTATTGAAGTTCTACAGATTCGACGTACAATTGTGCGGTGGATTGAACAAGCTCAGGAACAGGGCGATAATATCACTGCGGACGAACACCAGCAGTTTTACGATAAATTTGTCAGCGTATTTGACGAGCTTGCTGAAGTTTTCGGCCACCAGAGAATAAGTTGTCAGGATTTCATTGCAATCATTAACTCTGCCTTTGGCAGAATGACCTTGGCTTTTATTCCTCCTAATCTTGATGAAGTCCTCGTCGGTTCAATCGAGCGCAGCAGGCATCCTGACTTAAAAGCGGCATTTCTAATCGGCACTACTCAAAAGCAGTTTCCAACACCTATTGTCTATGACAACATTTTGGCTGAAGAAGACCGAAAAGCAGCAGAATCATTGGATTTCAATCTTGGTGCTTCTTTTAGCCGCGGATTGGCAGAGAGGCAGTATCTGGCCTATATAGCCTTTACCAGGCCAAGCAAGTTTTTATATGTGACTTATCCTGCAAGAGATTCAAAAGATAAACCACAGGCTCGATCACAGTTTATAGACAACCTGCAGGCTCTTTTTGAGAATATTCCACAGGAACAAGTTGCCGATGAGCAGCCTGAAGCTGACAGCATATACTGCGAAACAGAACTTGCCCAGTTGCTCTGCAGCCAACTCGGCAGAGATTCAATTAGAGACGATGCTGAGAATAAGGACGATCTTATTGATTTACTTGATGATATGCGTGCTGACAAAGAGCTTTGCGAATTAAGCCGAGAGATTACATCAGCGATTGAGTATGATAACAAGGGCGGTTTGGAACAAAATGTTACCAGAGAGCTTTTCGGCGAACAGATAAGCCTTTCAGCCACAAGGCTTGGCAGTTTTGCCGCCTGTCCATATCAGTTTTTCGCACGCTATCTGCTGGAACTGAAAGAGCGGCAGGAGTTCAAATTCGAGCCTCTGGATACAGGGAGATTTTATCATCGTGTGCTGGACTCTTTGCTCAAAAAGTTAAATGAAGAAAAAAAGGATTTCGCTACAACCTCCGATGACGAACTTCTCAGGATATTGCATGAGGAGACTTCAAACATTACCAATAAAGACCCCTTTATTTTGAATTTTACCCGCCACAGCAGTCATAATGCATTTATTATTGATTCTGCCTGTGAGGTTCTCGAAGATTGTGTTTTGGCAATTGGCCAAATGGTTCGTGCAGGAGATTTTATCCCCTGCCTTTCAGAAGTTTCTTTCGGCAAGGTTGAGGGCACCGGCTCTTTAGGGGAATTTCACATTGACCTTTTCGGTGGCCGAAGACTGCTTTTGAACGGCAAAATAGACCGTATCGATTTTCTCAAACAAAGCGACAATCAGCTTGCCATCATCTTTGATTACAAAAAGCGTCTGTATGAGAGCTTTAGCTGGAGAAAGTTTTACCATGGCCTGGATATGCAGTTGCCAATCTATGCTTTGGCTGCTTGTGGAGCTGCCGGTTCGGGAATCGAAGAAGTAGCGGGTGCATTTTTTATGCCCGTGGAGACAACTGTTGATTTGGCAAAACTAAATGAAATCAAAAATGAAGGTAAAAGATTCAGACACAAGGTGTCGGGCTTTTTTAATGGTAATTATGCTGCCTATCTTGATAAGAATGCTGCTAAAGAGAGCCGTTACTATAATTTTTTTGTCAAAAAGCAGGGCCAGCCTTACGGTATATATGAAAAACGAGGCATTTTGGAACCTGATCATTTTGAAAAGGTTCTGAGATTTACCAAGGACAAAATAATCGCACTTGCCCAGGAAATTCTTTCAGGCAAAATTGATATACAACCTTACAGGCTTGGTCAGGATTCGGCCTGCAGCAGGTGCAGGTATAAAACCGTTTGCCGATTTGATTGGCAGATAAATGACTATATTTTTTTAGAGTCTGTCACAAAGATGCAAGTTCTTGAAAGGGCGGGAGAAATCAGTGGCCGGTGAAGGTATGAAATGGACCGAGCAGCAGCTGCGTGCTGTCAAAGAGCGTGGAAGTGACATTCTTGTTACCGCCTCGGCAGGCACAGGTAAAACAGCGGTATTATCCGGCAGGTGTGCGGATATTGTCTCTGACAGCTCTGTGTGCCCTGATGTTTTGAGTGTACTTGTACTGACCTTTACAGATGCTGCCGCTGAGCAGATGCGATTCCGAATTGGCGGTCAGATACAGCAGGCACTTTTGAAAACCAAGGCCGAGCATCTTCGGCATCAGCTTGTGCTGCTTGCCGGTGCCGATATCAGCACGGTACATTCGTTTTGTAAACGTCTGATTACCGAACATTTCTATAAGCTTGGTCTTGACCCGACATTTCGTGTAATTGACGCTGATGAACAGAAATTGCTCAAGACAGAAACTTTAGAAGCTACAATCGAATGGGCGTGGCAGCAGAGCAATTTACGTCAGGCTCTGGCAGAGCTTCTCGGCAGGCGAGAGCTGCACACAAGCGGTGGATTTCTTACAAAGATAATCGAAGCCAGCAACTTTCTGGATAGCGTTGTTTCAAGACAGCGGTGGTATGAACGTGCTACTAAGTTGACAGAGGTTTTAAATCCTTTAGCTGGAGGAGCCGGGGCAAAGCAAAAAGAAATTGTCGGCGGCAAATTGCATGACATTCTCAATCAGCTCCGGCACGTTCGCAGGATATATGAGAAGGAAAATCCAAATGGTAAATGGTTTTGTGAACTGGAAGAAAAGTTCGTCGCACCCGTTACAGAATGTACGCAGCTTTATAAAGCAGGTTCGTGGGATGAGTTTGTTGAAAAAATAAAAAAATATCAGAAGCCATCAGTTTATAAACCCAAGCAGATGACAGAGATATCAGCTAATATCATACAACAGTTAATTAAAAAGGCTGTCAGCTCTTTCGGAGCTCTGTCTGAATTGACAATATTCAATCCTGAATATCTTGATGCGATTGGCCGATCTGTCACATCGCAGACAAAAGTATTCATTGAGCTGGTTAAAAAATTTGACCAGCTTTACAGCCAGGCCAAAAGTAAAGTGAACTGCCTCGATTTTGCCAACCTTGAGCATTATGCACTGAAGCTTCTGACTGAACAGGATTCAAGTGGTGAGAATTTGTCCCCATCAGAGACTGCCCGGGTACTTCGCCGCAGGTACAGGTACGTTTTTATTGATGAATATCAGGATATCAATGCCGTTCAAAAGGCCATTATTGATATGCTCAGCAACAGCAGGAATCTCTTTGTTGTGGGTGATGTTAAACAGAGTATTTATGCCTGGAGGGGTGCTCAGCCGCAGATTTTTCTGGACCGATTAAAACAAACATCTGTCACGTCCGGCAATATGTTTTGCGGCACACGTGTTGACCTGAATACAAACTTTCGTTCAGTTAAAGGAATTCTCGATTTTGTAAATGCCCTTTTTGGTCGTCTTATGAGCAGTTCATTCTGTAAGATTGACTATGATGATTCGGCCAAATTAAGACCTCATTATGATGCTCAACGAGAGGATGCGGTAAAAAAACTGTCCGGCCCCATTGTGGAGCTGCATATTCTCAATGACGGTAATCGCAAGTCCGGCGAAGAGGTATTTGAATCCGCCGGCGACAGCAGCGAAAATCTCCTTAGCAGCCGACAGCGCCAGGCAGCTATGATCGCACAGCGCATTAGAAAGATGGTCGGAGTTGACGGTGGTAAGTCTGAATTCGATATATGGGATGAGCAGCTTGACAAGTTTAGGACAGTCGAATACAGGGACATTGTAGTGTTAATGCGGTCATTGGCCGGCAAGGCCGACTTTATCGAAGTTCTCAGGTTGGCAGGTATCCCGATAAGCTGTGAAAGTACGGCAGGTTACTTCGAGGCTACAGAAATTAATGATATTATAAGTTTGCTAAAAGTTCTGGACAACCCACAAAGGGATATTGAATTGGCCGCTGTACTTAGGGGCCCGCTTTTTAGAATCAGTGACACCGAGTTAGCAAAGATAAAACTTGGCAGAGGCACAAACCGGAAGGGAAAGAGCTTTTACAATTCTGTCGTTACTTATTGCTTTGAACAATCCAAAACAGCACTGGTGGAAAAGCTCAAGAAAGTACTTGAGCAGATTGAACAATGGCGGACACTGGCTCGTCGAGGTGAGCTCGCTGAGGTAATTTGGCATATTTACCAGCGAAGTAATCTGCTGGCACAGGTTTCAGCTTTGCCTAATGGCCAGGTAAGACGAGCGAATCTTCGCAAGCTTCACGATAGAGCCATTCAGTTTGAAGGATTTGCAAGCAGTTACGAAGGAGTCTCTCTGGATCGGTTCGTGGCATTTATTGAAAAACTGCAGGAACTCGGCGGGGACTGGGCGCCGGCTGAACCGGAAACTTCTATTGGAAATGCTGTACGCGTTATGAGTGTGCATAAGAGTAAAGGTTTGGAGTTTCCGGTAGTCTTTATTGCCGAGTTAGAAAGGAAATTTAATAAAACAGATGTTTACCAGCAGTGCTTAATTGGTTCTGACGGATTATTCGGTTTGCAGATTATTGACCGCAGGTCAAAATCCAGGCTTAACTCACTTGCACATCAGGTTATTTCACAGGAAAAGTTAGCCGAGCGTTTGGCTGAGGAGATGAGAATTCTTTATGTTGCTGCCACGCGGGCCAAAGACCGTCTCATTCTAACTGCCTCTCAAAAAAAACAGAGTTGCCGTGATATTGTCGCCAGTGGTTACTTTTTGGCCGATGAGTCCGTTCCTGCCTGGCAGCTTCGTGCCTGTAACAATCACTTGGACTGGATACTGTACGGACTTTCAAATAATGTAAATCTACATAAAGCCCTTGAAACTGGTTTAATGCTCCAGCAAGGCAGTGATGAACTATTCAGTATTCGGTTGTATGAGCAGGCCGAGCTTAGAAGTTTATCAAACTTCATCATCGGCCTAAAGAAAAGCAGGCAGAATAGCTCCGATGTCGTCCAGAAAAAACAGAAAGTCAAACAAGCTTCACGCAAACCGATGCTCAGCCAGGTTAAAGGCTCCTTAAAATGGCAGTATGAACTCAGAGATGCTTTGTCGATTCCAGCCAAACAGTCGGTTACTCGGCTTACGCATATAAATGACGAGTTCGCACGGTCGGACTATCGCGGAATGTTGAATCGAAGAACATTTGCTGCTGACTTGGCACAGGAGGAGTTGCCGGCTATTCAGAAGGCGCAGTTAATTGGAACGGCTACACATCTTGTGATTTCTCAACTTGATTTGGTATCTGATTTGACCATCGAGGCCATCGAGAGCAAAAAAAGAGAGCTTGTCCATAATGGCGCAATAGCCGAAAGCATTGCTGGTTTTCTCGATGTCTCTTCTATCATGAGTTTTTTCGAAAGTAACCTTGGGCAACTTGTCCTTGATAAAAAGAGTAGGGTTTTACGTGAATGGCCGTTCACTTTTGCTCTGCCAACTTACCAATTTAGTGATATGAGCGGCGAGTCGCCAGTTACAAGCGATGAGGTAATTGTTGTTCAGGGCATAATAGATATGCTGCTGCTCAGTCCCGACGGCTTAACAGTGATTGATTTTAAGACCAACCGGATAACTGCCGAACAGGCTGCCCAAACCTCCGAGGGTTACCGTCGGCAGTTGCAGCTTTACTCTATGGCCGCACAGAAAATCCTGAAATCCAGATTGTGCAGCAGTTGGCTTTATTTTCTGACCCCTGGCTGTGCTGTTGAGATTTAGTCGGTTTTTAAAAATTTCAAGGCTGTTAAAGCCTACTGCATTCAAGCCATTAACAACAATCAAAGCCAAATCGGAACAACTCCTTCGGCAGCAAATTTTCCCCTTGCCTGGTGAGTGTTAACACATATAATAGCTCGTTCGTAATTCAACAGAGTACATATTTTTTTTTCAGAGAAGGTACAAAATGACAAGTGCACCAAAAGCAAACGCAGTTGTTGGACAATCAGGTGGGCCAACGGGAGTGATAAATGCTTCTTTGGTAGGTGTAATCGAGGAAGCGAGAAAACAGCCGGAAATCGAAGGGCTTTACGGCGCGGTACACGGTGTTGCAGGGATGGTCAAAGATAATTTTATAGATTTGAAGCATTTGACACAGGAGACCCTGGAGATAGTAGCGGCTTCTCCTTCTTCTGCGCTGGGTACTACCAGAGATAAGCCTGATTCAAAATACTGTGAGAAGATATTCGAAACATTCGAGAAGCGAAACATAAGATACTTTTTTTATATAGGCGGCAACGATTCGGCAAATACCGCCCATATTATAAACGATATGGCTGATAAGGCGGATTTTGAGCTGCGCGCTTTTCACATTCCCAAGACAGTTGACAACGATTTATTAGTTACAGACCACTGTCCCGGCTACGGCACAGCGGCAAAATTCGTCGCCAGTGCTTTGGTGGGTGACGAATTGGATAATCGGGCTCTGCCAGGTGTAAAGATCGACGTGGTAATGGGCAGGCATGCCGGATTTCTCACGGCTTCTTCTGTGCTGGGCAGGCAAAGAGACGATGACGGGCCGCATCTTGTGTATGTTCCCGAAAGAGGAATTTCAATAGATGATTTTCTTGCCGATGTTGATGCAGTTTACAAAAAACTAAGAAGATGTGTAGTTGTGGTAAGTGAAGGAATCTGTGACAAAGATGGTGTTACCTGGGCTGAAAAGCTAATGGCAAAAAGAGAAAAAGACGCACACGGCAACATCACTTTGTCAGGGACTGGAATCATTGCCGATTTTTTGGCAAGCCAGGTCAAGAGCAATTTGAAGATAAAGCGTGTTCGTGCTGATACCTTTGGTTATCTGCAGAGGAGTTTTCCGGGTTTGCAGTCCGAGGTGGATGTTCGTGAGGCTCGCTGGTGTGGACGCCATGCGGTTCAATACGCTATGGCCGAAGATAACGGCTCGGTTGCAATAAAAAGGGTAGCCAATGGCAGCGATTACAAAGTTGAATTGTTCAGAACTGAGCTTAGCAATGTAGCTGAGAAAACGAAATCAATGCCGACCGAATTTATTAACAGCAGCGGCAATGGTATTACTGAGAAATTTGTCGAATACGCACTGCCCCTTACCGGCGGCCTGCCGAAAACGGCATATCTGGCAAACGGTTCAAGAATTTAAAAAGTTTCAGCCTCAAAGATTGATTCAGATACTGCATTATGCTATCAACCTTGAGGATTATAGTAACTTATTAGTTAGATCAGCATATATAGGCCGTCAGACCCATTTGTGTTTTCTGACAGAATCAAGAATTAACTCGGCACACTTAACGGCCGCTAATCCTTCTTCGGCACTTACCTCCGGTTTAAGGTCTTTATCAGCAACAGCCCGCAAGAAGCTCTCCTGTTCAACTCTCAGCGGTTCTTTATCGTCTACATCAAGCTTTTCTATATGCAGCAGCTCAGGCCAATTGACTTTCAAAAGACCGAATTTCCCTTTCTTTTTGAGCTCTCTGACTTTCGCGATTATATCTGTATTAGGATCAGCCTTGATTACTGTCCCCTGCCGCTTGAGATAGTCAACACTCAGGTAGGCTTCTTTACTGAATACTCTCACCTTTCTTTCGGTTTTTAGGGCAAGCCTTGATGCCGTAATATTGGCGATACAGCCATTCTTGAAGACAATCCGAGCATTGCAGATATCCTCCTGCTCATCGATGACATTTACGCCTACCGCATCAACCTTTTCGATCTCACGCCCAGCCAGGGAGAGTATTATGTCTATATCATGTATCATAATATCATGCACAACTCCGATATCGGTTGACCGAAAAGGATATGGGCTGATGCGAGTCGCCTCAATGAATTTTGGCTCTATCTTTAACCGTTTTATTGCCTGGACAACAGGATTGCATCTTTCGCTGTGTCCTACAGCTACGAGAGTGTTGTGTTTTTTTGCATGTTCGACCAATTTTATGCCCTGTTTGGAAGTAGAGGCCAAAGGCTTTTCTATCATTACTGCGATACCGTTTTCAATAAAAGGGCTTGCCAAGTCAAGGTGCGTCACGGTAGGTGTGGCTATTGTTACCGCTTCGACCTTATCAAGAATATCGTTACAGTTATCGAAGGGGTCACATTTGTATTTTCGGGCAAGCTTTTTTGCCTTAGCTTTATCTTGATCTACTATGCCGATGAGTTTACTTTGAGCCAGTTGACTATAGAGTCTGGCATGGATAGTTCCCATCTTACCTGCACCAACAACAGCAGTGCGTATTTTCTTCTCCTTCATTGAAGGCCTCTTTATATTGCGTTTTTAGTTACAGCTAAAAAGAGATGGTTTTTAGTCTCTAAACTGCTCAAGATATCTGCCAAAGCGATGCTGGCTGCTTCTGATGATTGCCTCTACCATTGTATGAACATTGTCATCAAGTCCTTCCTGTCCGGCCAAATCCCTGGCCCTGTCGAGCAAAGGCTGTTCACTGCGTCGATAGAGCTTTTTATAGGCTTCCATCACTCTTTGCTGTTGCAGTTCAGTTAAGCCGGCCCGCTTCATGCCTCGCTTATTGACACCCCGCACTTTAGGAGGATAGTGGCCACTGACAATCAGAAATGGTGGTATATCACGATTAATACCGGTAAGACCTGCTGCATAGCACCACTTGCCAACCGTCACAAACTGATGTATAGCCACCATTCCGCTAAGCCAGACTCCCGTTTCAATCCTGCAGTGGCCACTTATCTGGACGTAATTACTAATAATAGTTTTATCCTCTATTATACAATCATGCCCGATATGCGCGCCAATCATAAGGAAATTGCCGCTTCCAATCTTTGTCTGCTCATCCTGATTAATACTCGGGTGGATAGTTACCTGTTCTCGAATAATGTTATCATCCCCAAAAACAAGGCCTCCGATTTCTGCTTCGGACTTTAAACTCAATACCTGCGGCCTTGCACCTATCACAGAGTTTGCAAAGAAATGATTGCCCCGACCAATCCTCACATCCTTGGCAATCACCACATTCGCATCGAGAATCGTACCAGAACCGATTGAAACACCGCTTTGAATAACACAGTTTGGACCTACTGTAACGCGATCGTCGAGATTCGCACTTTTATGAATAACCGCACTTGGATGTATTTTAGCCATATAATCTTTGCCCAAAATATAATCTCAGACCTTCTCGTCATCCACAAGCATAAATCTGATTTGTGCTTCAGCAACCACCGTCTGGCCAACCATAGCTTTGCAGTTACACTGGGCGGTTCTTTTCTTGAGCCTGACAGTTTCAGCAGTAAGAACAAGCTGGTCGCCCGGCACAACTGCCTTGCGGAGCTTGACGCCATCCATACTAAGCAGTACCGCCAATTTGCCCGTAAGCTCAAGTCGCTGAGCAAACAGCAGTCCGGAGAGCTGGGCCATTGCCTCTACAACGAGCACGCCTGGCATAATCGGTGTGCCGGGGAAATGTCCCTGAAAGAATTGCTCGTTGAAGCTTACATTTTTTATCCCTTCGATTCGCCGATCGCCCTCGATATCAACCACTTTATCTACAAGCAAAAATGGATACCTGTGAGGTAAAATCCTGGCAATCTGACGAATATTGAGAACGGCGTCGGTTCCCTTTTTCTCAATGCGTTCCTGTCTTTGAGCTGCTGTGTATAGCCTTTTCACAAGCTGCTGATTTAACGTATGGCCGCTCTTGTAGGCGACAATTCTGCCTTTGACAGCCCTTCCAACCAACACAAGGTCGCCAATTAAATCAACAATTTTGTGCCGGACGCATTCGTTGGGAAATCTAAAGCTGTTTTTAATAGGCCCGTCAGAACCTATGACTAGAATATCACGTGGTCCGAGGTGGGTCCCCATCCCGCGTGCCTGAAACTGCTTGGCTTCAGCTTCAAGCAAAAAAGTTCGTGCAGGAGCAAGGTCTTTCTCAAAGCCCTCCGGGGTTACCCGACAACTGAAAATCTGCCTGCCAATACCTGTATGGCCTCTGTAGTCAAGGTCGTAAGTAATGTTCAGCCCATCATCTGAGTATGGCAGCGCATATATTGAAGCATCTCCGGAAGTGATACTAATCGGCTCATTGATAACAAACTCCTTCCGGGCTGCCTTCTGCTCAACCAAACCGGCCTTTTTAAGATTTTTCAGGTAAGCTTCACTGCTGCAGTCAGGAGCCGGCATTTCCAGACCATTTATTTCTATAATCAGATTATCAATACACAGCGAGCTGACGGCTGCCAGACAATGCTCGATTGTCTCCACACTCACCGAACCTTTTTTTATACTGGTCCGCCGACTACGTTCGGCAAGGTTGCTAACAACAGCATCTATCATAACCAGCTCGGGCACATCGGTACGAATAAAAACTATCCCTGAGTCCTCTGCGGCCGGGCGAAAGATTGCTTTTGTTTCCTTTCCTGCGAACAATCCTTTACCGGATATTTTAATCTCGCTTTTTATTGTTTTTTGAAGCTTCAAGTTTTCTAACCCTTTCATCCAGTTGCTTTAACAACTCGACAAGCTTCGGTAAACGTCTGGTCAAACCAATTATGCGAAATGCCCTGGTCTTATCCATAGCCGGTGTACCGAATAACTGCTTTCCTGCTGGTTTGCTCTTAATAACAAGCGATGTAGCACCAACCTGTGTACCTTCGCCGACTTTTATATTATCCGATACTCCCACCCCGCCACCTAATACGACGCCATCTCCCAATCTGCTGCTGCCGCCTATACCAGCCTGCCCTGCTAAAAGACAACACTTACCTATAACAACATTATGGGCGATTTGGACAAGATTGTCTATCTTCGTTCCGGCACCGATGACAGTGTTTCTAAACTTGGCCCTGTCAACACAACAATTAGCTCCTATTTCGACAAAAGCCTCTATTACAACCCCGCCATTGTGTGGTATTAGCCTATGACTGCCGTCTATGAAAGAGTAACCAAAGCCAGTTGAGCCTATCGTGGTATTGGCCTGGATGATAACACTATTTCCTATAATACAGTTGTGGTAAATAACGACGTTACTATCAAGCCTGCAGTTGCTGCCGATTTTTGAATTCTCACCTATTGCGCAGCCGCTGGATATTACTGTTTTTTCTCCGATTTCAACACCCTTATCAATAACCACCGACGGGCCAATAGAAACTCCCTGGGCTATCCTGACGCCTGCTGCAATTTTAGCGGTCGGGTCAACTCCTTCAGCAGGTCTATGTAAGCGTGGTGCAAATATATCCAGAGTTTTAATCAAAGCCTTATCAACATCTTCAACGATTAATTGAGGCTTTGTAAAGGCCTCAATCTGCCTGGCAACAATCACAGCACCTGCTTGAGAGTTCCGCAGTTCTGAAACTCTCTTGTTATCCTTGATAAAGGTAACCGTTGATGGCGCCGCTGTCTCAATAGGCCCCACGGCCTCAATAAGTTCACAGGCCTTTTCGGAATCCGCAACCAAATCGGCTTTTAGCTTTTGTGCCAACTCTGCTATAGTTACCTTCATTTTTATTTAAGGCCTCAAGCAATTGGTCATAATGTCATCAACCAATAAAGATAATTACTTCTCAGCATCAATCCGAGTCATTACCTGCTCGGTAATATCCAAACAGCCGCCACTGTAAAGCAGCTTGTGCGTTCGTATGGCTAACATAGTATCGTTCAGGCTCAATGCAGGAAATTCGGTCTCATCCTTGGTAAGAATCAAAGCCAGGCCCTTTTCTTCGGCAACTTCGCCGGCGATACGCAAGATGTCTTTATAAAATTTTTCAATCCGCTGCTGAAACTCCATAGCCATCTGCTGCTCATAAAACTTTTGCTGTGCCTGCAGGTTTGCTCGCTTTTGTAATGCCTCTTTCGCAGCCGCCATATAATCGCTGCTGCCGGGCTTGAGCACCCTAAGGCCCGCTTCGGACGCCTCTACTTCCTTGCCAAGTTTTTCCAGTTCAGCAAGAATCTTTTCCTTTTGAGCCTGAGCCTGCTGTTCCGACTTCTCGTTCTTTTTGGAATCGGCAAATATCTGCTTTATGCTGACAACGCCGATTTTTATACCCGCCGTCTCGGCCTGAGGTTCGGCACTGCTGGGTTCGAAACCGACCATTAAAAAAACAACGCTCACCAAACAAATCAAAAGCACAATTCTAAAGTTCATAAGATAATCCTTTCAACCTACCTTACTAATTCAGTGATAATGATACCTAAAAAAGCCGACCTATAGAAAAAGTAAAAAACTCGGTTTCGTCACTATCATCTTTCAATAAAGGCGTGGCAACCCCAAATCTCATTGGTACAGGCCCGAACCACTGAGGTATTAATATCTGTATGCCCGTACCTGCTGAGACTCGGTAACATCCTGAATCGATAGTTCCGCTGTCAACAAACAACAGAGCCGCAAAATTTTCACCAATCAACGGCACCGTAACCTCAGCATTCGCCAGGAATATCCAGTCGCTGCCAATCGGGTCATTCTGCTGGGGTACGGGTACATTTGTTTGAAGGCCTCTTGTGCTTACGCCGCGATAATCAAAACCTCTTATACTTGCCATACCGCCGGCATAAAACTTCTCAAAAGGCGGTGCATCACCTAAGGTTGTGGCAGCATGAACTTTTGCTGCAAGAATAGTCTTTCGCTCATCGAAGTCTTCGTAAAGAGTCCAGAACTTTCTGTAGGTACCGCTTAATACCCCAAAATCGTGCTCTCCTGCGACCTGTTCATAACCGACCTCAAAATCATCTCCTCTGGCTGGATTGAATTTGCTGTCTGTATTATCTCGACCAAAACCTAATCTCACACCTGTCAGAGCATTATCACCCTGAACATCGATAATTTCCTGCGGTGCATCACTGTCAATACCATCGACCTTAACGTTCTCAACTCTGATGCCCAAACTCCTGCGCCAACGGTCGCGATAGCGCCGCTCAAATCCGACATATCCTTTGGTTCTGCCTTCGTAATAACTTTCTCTGCCGCGCTTGTAACTCGAGCCGACGACATCCAGTGAGACGGGCCTGTCCTGGAAATAAGGCTCAGTGAAACTTACCGAATACTGACTAACTTCTGTCCCAGGTTCCAAGGCGATTCTCAAACTTTGCCCCGCACCTCTAAAGGCCTTGCCGGTAATAAACTGCTCAAAACTCTCAGGCCAGTCACCTATATCAAAATTCATCTGGTTAAAGACAAGTTGACCAATAACTCCGCTGTCAGTGGCTACGCCTGCTCCGAGAATTACCATACCCGTCCGGCCTTCCACGATACTGACCTGTGCATCCCTCTGATTTGGCTCCTGGCCGACAGGTGTAATCACAGCACCATTTTGCTCGGTTAAAACTGACCTTTGGACTATTTTCTCCAACTGGCCTCTGCCATCGCCTCGAGCAATGTAAGCGTTATACCACAGGCCGGGCTGAAAATCATACTCATCCAAGACGCGTCGAACGACCTTGTCCCGGACATTTTGATTGCCGGTTATATTAATCCGGCCAATCCGAAAACGCTCACCTTCTGCTATATTAAACTCGACAGCCACGGTGGCATCTGAAACAAACTTACGCTCCATCCGTACATTCGAATGAATAAAACCATTCTCACGGTACAGCTTAATGAGCCGATTGAGGTCAGCCTGTGCCCTTAGCTTATTAAAAACATCTCCCTGCCCAATTTTGAGCTCGGCCTTAACTCGGCCTTTGCTAAAATGTTTGTTACCACTTACAATAATTTCCTCGATTGTGTAAATTACCCCTTCGTCAATTGTAAATGTAACATCGACACTGTTGCGGTTTTCAGAAAAAACCTCCTCGATAGCTACACTGCTATTTAGAAAACCCCTCTTTTGATAAAGTTTTTGCAGTCTAACCACACCATTTGTAACTATCTCTTTGCGATAATAGCTTGGCCAAATGAAAAACTTCCTTGTCTTTAGTTTCACTGCTTTTTTGAGCCGCCCTTTACTTATGGCTTTATTACCTTTGAACCTAATCCTCCTAATCCTGACCCTTGGGCCCTCATCAATGCTATAGACTAACTCACCATACCTGGATTTCTCTTCGTCCAGTGTTACCTCAACAAAGGCATAGCCCTTTTTTTCATAGAACTCTTTCAGCTTCAATACCCCAATCTGCCCTGAAACAGGATCAAGCCGGTCACCTGCCTTAAAATCCAGTTTAGACCTTAAAGTATCGGCCTTGAGGCCATGATTGCCAACAAATCGAACAGACCTGATAACATTCTTCTCCAGGACTACAAATGTCAGGCTCATTTTGGCGTCGGCGATAACACTGTTGTAATATGCGTATTGCACATCCGGCAGTTCAGCTACCCGCCTGGCATCTTCAGCTGCCGTAGCAGAGTTAAACAACATACCAACCCTGCTGCGTATTGCGGATAAAATCTCGGCGTTACTAATACTTCGATTACCAACTATATTAATTTCAGATATTTCATAGGCCCCGGCATCTTGATGGTGGGGACTGGGTTGGATGGATAACTGAGAATCAACCTGCGAATATACGGCAGGTGTAAAAACTATACCGAGTAAACAGCAAAAAACCACATTTGAAAATCTCAAACTTCCAAATCTCACGCTAAGGCTCTACCTTGTTCGCTTTATGTTCAACCTGGCTCTCTAAAACGGAATCTCCTGCTCCGGCACACCGGCAGCAGCATTTTCAAATCGGGTAAACATCTCCCGAAATACCAGCTTAATCGTGCCGGTCGGACCGTTACGCTGCTTTGCTATTATCACTTCTGCCATATTGTCCTTTTGATAATTGGGGTCTTTTTGTTTTTTGTAATAATCTTCGCGATGAAGAAGCATCACAACATCAGCATCCTGCTCAATACTGCCGCTTTCCCTCAAATCGCTCATTTTCGGCCTGTTTCCCTCTCTTCCCTCGGGAGACCGGTTAAGCTGACTTAAAACAACTATCGGAATGTTCAACTCTCTGGCTAATGCCTTGATATACCTGGATATTGTCGCTATCTCTTGCTGGCGGGATTCTATTCGGGTAGTGCCCAAATGCATTAGCTGTAAATAGTCAACCATAACACATTTTATTCCATACTGACTTACCAATCTTCTGGTCTTACCTCTTAGCTCCAGAGGAGTCAGCGGTGCAGTATCATCGATATATACCGGCACATCTTTCAACGTCTCGCACGCCCTGGCCAACTCATGGTATTGCTCTTTCTTGAGCAAGCCCCTTCTGACTGATTGGGTATCAATCTCAGCTGCGCTGCATAGGAATCTCTCAGCTAATTGCTGCCTGCCCATCTCCAGAGAAAACAAGGCTACAGGAGTTTTTTCGGTCACGGCCGTGTTCTCCGCAATATTCAGGGCAAGGCTTGTTTTACCCATGCTTGGCCGACCGGCGACAATTATCATCTCGCCATTCTGCAGGCCACAGGTCTTCTCGTCGAGTTCGTGATAACCAGTTGACAATCCCGTAACATGTCTGGCATCACGATTCTGGATGAGCTCGAAACCCTGAACAACCAAATCACTCAAACCAGCCGCTGTGCTGCTTATCTTTCGATTGGTAATGGTGAATATTTTGCGCTCCGCCTCATCCAGCTTCTCACGAGCCTCGCCGAGGCCATCATACGCATCATCCAGAATCTCACCGGCAACGGTGATAATCTGTCTGAGCAAGAGCTTTTCCTTGACAATACCAACGTAATACATCGCGCTGGCGGCACTGGGGACAGATTCAAGTATCTCGCCGATATACCTGACACCACCGACTCCCTCCAGTTGATTACGCTTCTCAAGCTCGTCCCGCAACAACACAGCATCGATGCCCTCACCTCTGTTTTTCTCGTAGAGTGAAATTAAGGAACTGAATATATGGCGATTTTCGAGTCTATAAAAGGCCTCAGCATCCAGGTTCTCTATCACCTCACTAATACATCGCGGGTCAATCATCATCGAGCCCAGAATTGCTGCCTCGGCTGCAGGCGACTGAGGCATACCTTCAGAACGCCCCACGCTGGCACGCACAGATGCCGCAACTGCGGAAGCACCCTGACCAACAGTTCGAGTATATTCGTCCGCACACATCGTAACTGCCCCTTTACTGTTTTTCTTCGGATTCGCTCAGTTCTTTCTGTTCGGCCACAACAACGACGGTAATAGCTGCTGTTAAATTTTCGGCAAACCTCAGGATTACCTCTGATGAGCCTACCTGCTTTATTCGTTCAGGTAACTGCACAAATTCTTCAGTAACTTCAAAACCTTGTTTGACGAGGTTTTCGGCTATCTCATGGGGGCCGACAGATCCAAACAAATGACCCATCTCGTTGGCTCTTGAAGCGATAACAACTTCTGCACCATTAGCCGAATGAGCTGCTTCTTCGAGTCGCTGTCTGTCTTTTTTTCGATGCCCTTGCCGTCTGGCTTTCTCCGCAGCTATGGACTTTGCGTTCGTTTCGGTAACGTCCAATGCCAGCTTCTGGGGAAATAAATAATTCCGGGCGTACCCGCTGTTTACTTGGACAACATCACCATACCAACCCAACTGTTCAATATCACTAACTAATAAAACCTTCATTGTAATACCTCACCAAATCGAAATTCGTGGTTATTGGCCATGTTTCGTGGCTCGAACCACGAGACGCGATCCACGATTTACGAACAATAGGGCAACAAAGCCATAAACCTGGCCCGCTTTATGGCCCTTTTAACTTTTCTCTGACAGCCGGCACAATTGCCGCTGCGCTTTCGCGAGTACATCTTGCCGCGATTGGTCAAAAGCTTTTGCAGAGTCTCCACATTTTTGTAGTCAACATATTTTTCACCTCTTCTGCAAAATCGACACTGTGTCTGTTCACGAACACTGACATTACGAACCATTAATAAACTCCTTTATTAGTTTATAGTTCATAATTCATAGATACTTATCTATGAATTATGAACTGATAGCTATGAACTAAAATGGTATGTCATCGGCACCTGTTTGTTTCTCTGGCGCCGGGGCAGAATCACCATAGTCGGGCACTGCTGTCTGCTCCGCAGATTTCTCCATACCAGAAGATTGTTTAGTTGTCGCCGGTGCTGTGCCAGGTAAAAACTGAAAATTCTCGATAGTTACTCTATGCTTGCTGCGTTTGGTACCATCCTGAGCGGTCCAACTGTCAAAAGTCAGCCTGCCCTCAACAAATAAAGGTCTGCCTTTGCTCAGATATTTGTTTATGTTTTCCGCCAACCGGCCAAACGCCCTGCAGTCAACAAAACATGTTTCTTCTTTAGCTTGGCCGTTTTGGCCTGTCCACCGGCGATTAACTGCCAGGCCGAAATCAACAACAGCCGTCTGGCTGGGTAAATATGACAATTGCGGATCGCGAGTCAGATTTCCCATTAAAAAAACCTTATTAAAATTAGCCATACCTTCAACTCCTATTTACTACTGCTGCTTTAATGTGTTTTGCTGCTGTTCAACATCCTTATCCTTATCTGCTGAAACATCTTTGTCATCAGTCTTAACTTCCACCGGCTGCTGTGCCGATTCGGGTTTTGTAGGAATTTGTTCCGCCTGCTTTTCCTGAACTTTTAAAGCAACTGTGGTGCTTGTCTTTATATTGGTGGCAGTGACCTTTTCAATATCCTGCTGGCTGAGGTGTTCGGCAGTAAGAATCAAAACACGCATGATTTGCTCGTTAAGGCGGATGTCTCTTTCTATATCCTGTATCTTGCCCCCATCGGCCCTGAAATAGCAAAGAATATACGTACCTCTCGTTACTCCCTTGATATTATAAGCAAGCCTGCGCTCGTCCCACTTGCTCAGGGAGACGATTTCTGCCTCAGACCGCTCCAAAATCTTTCTTATGGTCGCAAGTATAGCATCCCAATCCGCTCCCACCAGTGCCGAATCTACCAGAAACATTGCCTCGTAAAGCTTCTTAACAGACGTTTTCACAACAAATACCTCCGTAAGACTATCCCATGTATTAACACTCTATTTTCTGTGCTAACTATTAAATTTATTCATAGCTGCTTCAATGCCGTTTTCAATCCAGTACAACACTGCTTCTTTACTTTTATCAATTGCCTCATCAAGCAGTGGCTTCTGCTCCGGGCTCGGCGCCGAAAGAACATAATCATAATCGGACAAACCTCCACTTTGGCCAATCCCAATACGCAGGCGATTTATATCTTCGCTGCCAAGCTTTTCGATTATATCCGCCAAACCATTGTGGCCGCCGGAAGAACCGGAGGCCCTTAGCCTGATCCTGCCTGGTTCGAGCGCCATATCATCGGTTATCACAAGTATCTTCGAAAGATTAAGCTTATGAAAACCAACTACTGTTGCAACCACCTGTCCACTGCAATTTACAAACTTCATCGGCTTTAACAATACCAGCTCCCGGCCGGCAAATTTGCCCTTTCCCAATAAACCACCAAATTTCTTGTCAACAACCTTTATATGTAAGAGTTCCGCCAGGACGTCTATGACCTTAAAGCCTATATTATGTCGCGTCTGAGCATACCGACTGCCTGGGTTACCAATACCAATAAGCAAGTATCTTGCTGTCATCCGAAGAAATTCAAAAATCAAAAATCAAAATTTTTTGCATTTTACACTTTGAATTTTCAGCTTCTCTGGCGTTATTGTTCCTCAGGTTTTTCTCCTTCGGCTTCCTTTACCTCACCGATAACCTCAGGAGCAGCTTCTTGCTCAGCCTCAATTTCTTCTGTTGTCTTGGCTGCGGCAACCAAGCCACAGGTCACAAGCACAGTCGATGGCTCAGTTATAAGTTTTATCCCTTCTCCGAGAGCAACGTCACCGGCCTGGATAGAATCTCCAACATCCACCTCTTTTACAGAAACAACAATCGATTCGGGAATGGCGGTAACCTGACACTCTATCTCCAAATAGTCGGTATGCTCTTCTATAATACCGCCCTGATGAGTCCCCTTGGCTGTACCTTTTAGTTCGATTGGGATTGTTACCTTAACTGTCTCTCCAATCTTAACTCTCATCAAATCAGCGTGAATCACATCCTTACCTAAGTAATCATACTGAATTTCTTTTACAATTGTCTTCTGTTGCTTTCTGCCGAGTTGAATATCCATCAGCCTATGTCCATGATGAAGCCCTTCAACAAAACTATGTTTGTCCAGAGAAACGGCCAATGGCTCCTGTTTATGGCCATAAATGACTGCAGGTATCCTGCCGCCTTTACGTACCTCAACGGAATATTTTGAACCTGTATTTTCTCGCAATTGGGCTTTCAATAGCAATGTCTTGTCCATAAACGCCTCAAATTAAACTACATACTGTTAAATAAACTGCTGACCGACTCATCCCTGTGAATTCTTTTTATTGCCTCACCAACCATGGATGAGACTGTTAAAACATTAACGCATCCAAGCTTTTTAGCCTCTTCTGTCAATGGTATCGTATCTGTAACAACTATTTCATCGATAGGTTGCCCAGCCAGATTCTTTAACGCCTCGCCTGCGAAAACACCGTGAGTAGCGCCGATAAAGATTTTTTTTGCACCGCGCTTCTTGGCCAAACTTGCGGCACTGCAAACCGTACCTGCAGTAGCGATTATATCATCGCACATCAAAATATTTCTTTCCTTTACTTCTCCGATAATTTCCTGTGCTTCAACTTTACTGCCGCTTATTCGCTTCTTGTGCACAATCGCCAAATCTCCACCAAGATGCGAGGCGTACCTGGCGGCAATCTTTATATTACCCACATCCGGGGAAACCACTGTCAGGGTATCTATCTTTTTGTGCCGAAAATACCTGCTCAGGACCAACTCGCCGGTAAGGTGGTCAACCGGTATATCAAAAAAACCCTGGAGCTGCCGGGTGTGCAGGTCTATAGCTAAAACTCTATCGGCTCCGGCAGTAGTGATAAGATTTGCCACCAGCTTGGCGGTTATGGGGACACGTCCCTCATCTTTTCTATCCTGCCGGGCATAACCAAAATATGGTATTACCGCGGTGATGCGTCTGGCACTGGCTCTGCGCAGGCAGTCCAGATATATCAAAAGTTCTATCAAATGTTCATCAACAGGCCTGCACGTTGACTGGATAACAAAGCAATCTTTACCTCGCACATCGTCTTCAACTCTGACAACCTTTTCACCATCGGGGAACTTTTCAATCCTCGCTCCCCCAACCGGTATCTCTAAATACTTACATACCGCACTGGCCAATGCGACATTGCTGCTTCCGGAAAATATTTTCAGATTTTCATTTAAAAACTGCATCAGTTTCCATTCTCCGTTTTGTCAACCTCATCCTGCGAAACCACGATTCCGGGCTTGATGTGTGAACCATCTCTCAATGAAAGTGGTGCTATCAGCATTGCGCCCGAGCCGATATAACAATCATTGCCTATGTCGGTTCGGCAAATCTTTTGGCCGTCAAAGTTGGCCGTTATCGTTCCGGCGCCAATATTAACATTGCGTCCCACAGAGGCATCGCCAAGGTAACTGAGATGGCGGGCACGAACACCATCGGCCAATGTAGAATTCTTGATCTCCGTGAAAACACCCAACACAACATCATCCCCAAGAAGCGTACCGCTTCTTAAATAAGCAAAGGGTCCGACTCGACAATTTTGTCCGATTTTCACCTGGCCGTGAATATATGTAAAAGGCTCAATCACCGTATCCTGCCCTATATCTGCGCGAGCGTCAACCCACGTATTGACAGGGTCAACTATTGTTACTCCATTGTCCATGAGCTTCTGCTGAATCCGCCGCTGCATAATTTTGCCTGCCTGAGTAAGTTCGGCCCTGCTGTTGACCCCAACAGCCTCTTCCGGCCGGACAGCCGTAACAGCAACTACCTTATGGCCTGTCGCAATTATGATTGACAGTGCATCAGTGAGATAATACTCATGCCTGACATTGTCTGGCTTGACCTTCTCCAGTGCTTCGAAAAGAATCTTATTATTAAATAGATAATAGCTTGGGTTAACTTCTTTGATACTTAGTTGGTCTTTCGTGCAGTCGTTATGTTCCACAATTCCCTTTATATTGCCGTACGCATCGCGTACTATACGACCGTATCCGGTCGGGTCATCGAGGATGGTCGTAGCCAGTGCTGCTGCCGACTGGCCTGCTTCGTAGCACTCTATAACTGTGCGAAACATCTCGGCCCGGATCAAAGGCCCATCGCCGCAAAGAATCAGCGTCTGGCCGTCAAAATCCTTAAGATGCTCTTTGCAGCACAAAACCGCATGAGCGGTTCCTTGCTGCTGGTCCTGCTTAACCCAGATTATGTCCTTAGAGCCGGCAAATCGCTCCTCAACCTGTTCGGCGCCGTATCCAACCACAACATATATCTTCGAGGTGCCTACCTGGCGACATGCATCAAGTACATATGCCAGCATGGGTCTGCCACAGACCTCATGGAGAACCTTCGGCAGATTGGTATTCATCCTGCTGCTGATACCGGCTGCCAAAATTATTGCCACTCTTTCTGCCATTGTTATATCCCAAATTAGTTGGTAGTTCGTAGTTCATAGTTCTTAGAGATTTATCTATGAACTACGAACTATGAACTAAATACTACCCGACCAGGACTCGAACCTGGAATGTGGGCACCAAAAGCCCATGTGTTACCAATTACACCATCGGGTAACAAATGTCCAAACAAAATACTGTTCGTAAATCATGAATCGAACCACGCAATATTGCTTCTGCCAGCTTTGAAGCTTGTCACGGGGACCAACCTGGACTGGCCCGAATTGGCTCTGCCTGAGGCCTGAGTCAACCATGCCGTGATACTGTTGACCCCGATTTAGTTTTGGGTTTTTAGTTCTTAGCTTTTAGTTAACTCAAAACTTAACACTCAAAACTCAAAACTAATTTTCGTTCCCGTGCGACAGAGCAATTTCAGGGGTTCCCATTTTGCGATTATTGTGCAAAATGGGGGCCCAATCGTGGGACTATAGCTGATTCATACTTACAAATCAACCTTTTTTCTTTTTTCAGCGGATAAAACTCAACTGCACTTTTATTTTTCGCTGCACCTCCAGCCAGTTTTTGGTTTCTGCCCAGCCCCAGGCCTTGGCCGTGGCAACTTTTATCGCGACCTCCAGCGCTGAGCCCGCATCGGGACTGTCTTTTAAGCCTTTTAAGAATCCTGCTAATAAATAATCGCCGCAGCCAACAGTCGATAGAACTTTTCTACGGCCAATGCATCGGCCCTGCCATGCTTCTTTCTTCGTAACCGTTACCGCTCCTTTCTCTCCGCGACTTATAAGGACAATCTCAACCTTCTCCAGCAGTTCTCGGCTGGCCTTGACCAAGCTGGCCGGTTTATCCGCCACCTGCTCACCCAGCAGGCTGCCCAACTCCTGCACATTGGGCTTTATCAGCCAGATGAAGCCTGCTTTGACAATTTCCCTCAAAGCCGCACCGGATGTATCCAGCACAATTTTTGCTCCACTTTGCTGACAGGTTTTTATAATAGCCACAACATCACCAAAAAAATTTTCCCCCGGCATCGACCCGGAAAAGACGCAAACACTGTTTTTGTTAACAATTGTCCCCAAATCAATCTTTAGTTCTTTCAGTGCATCTCTCGAAGCCAATTTACTATTGCTGCGCAGGTGGATTTCTCTGTTATTTAGTGTATCGATGACAGTAATATTCTGGCGGGTTTTACCATCGACTACCGTCATCATGACCTTCAGCGGCCCCTGCCTCGGGCGTAGGAATTCCATCATTTGTTCAAAATCCTGCCTGCCCCAAAGCCCTGCCGCGATGCTGCTTTGACCCTGCAGGACTAAGGCACGGCAGATATTTAGAGCCTTACCAGCAGGTTTTATCTCGACGGAATCTACTTGTTTGTGCTGACCCCAATCAAGCCCCTTTGCTCTTATAGTCACGTCCCACGCAGGAGCAAGACCTACTGTAATTATTTCACCTGTAAAGCCCATGTTCAAGTGTACACAGATTTACGAAAAAAGTAACTCAATCTTCAGTTACTCTGGCTATCGACGGAAACGTAACCCCGCTGTCCCTCACTCAGATAAGCTGATTTGGAAGGTTTTTGAGCTGTCGCCAAATCCCTGGCATTACCATCGTGCAAATCCATTTCTTGATCCACGTTAAGCGCTGTATCCATCTGCTGACGCATTCGTTCGTATTCCTCAAGCGTCATCATAACCTCACGTGCCTGGCTGCCCTTGTACTCACCAAGAACTCCGGCCGCAGCCATCATCTCTATCATACGAGAAGCACGAGCATAGCCAACGCTCAACCGGCGTTGAAGAAGTGATACGCTGCCTCGCTTACTTTCCAGAACAACTCTAACTGCATCATCGAACAGCTCATCCTCTACCATCTCAGATGTGTCAATCTTGTTCAGTTGAGTAAGCTCAGGGTGGAACTGCGGCTCAGCAACATCCCTGAGGTACCTGACTATCCGTCTTATCTCAGCTTCGTCAACAAACGTGCCCTGGGCGCGTATCAAATCGCTTGTGCCGGGTTTTAGAAAGAGCATGTCCCCTTCACCAAGCAGCGTTTCTGCGCCATTTTGGTCGAGGATTATTCGGCTGTCCATCCTCGCTGCCACACGAAAGCCTACCCGTGTCGGCATATTTGACTTGATCAGGCCGGTGACAACCGTTGCCTGAGGACGCTGAGTGGCCAAAACTATATGAATGCCAACCGCTCGGCTCTTTTGAGCAAGACGAACGATATAAGCCTCTATCTCCTTGGCGGCAGTCATCATCAGGTCAGCCAGCTCATCAATTATTATGGTGATATAGGGTAGCTTCTTCGGAATCTTTGATTCCTCGTCAGAATTGCCCGGATTGAAACGCTCGATAATTTGGCTTGCACTGAGACGGTTATACTCGGCAACATTCTTGACCCTTGCCTCAGCCAAAAGTGCATATCGTTCATCCATTTTCACTGTTGCCCATTCAAGTATCTTAACAGCCCGCGCAGTCTCGGTTACAATAGGGCTCATCAAGTGCGGAATTGTATTGAACGCTGTCATCTCAACCATCTTGGGGTCAATCAAAATCAGTTTTACCTCATCAGGCCGCTTGGTAAGTAATATTCCAGTTATAATACTGTTGATGCAGACGCTCTTGCCTGAGCCGGTAGTGCCGGCTATGAGCAAATGCGGCATAGACGTCAGATCCGAAACCAATGCTTCGCCTGAAGAATCCTTGCCCAGAAATAAAGGAATTTGCATACGCTGAGGCCTGGTGGCCGCTAACTGCATAACGTCCTTCATCCGGACTTTCTCTTTTTCACTATTTGGAACCTCTATGCCTATTGTATGTTTACCCGGCAAGGGTGCTACAACGCGAACTGCCCCGACTCCCAGGGCTCGAGCCATATCATTTGAAAGCGTGGCTATCTGACTAACCTTAACTCCTGCCGCAAGCTTGAGCTCGAACATTGTAACAACAGGACCACTGTCAGCAGCCACTACTTCTGCGGTTATGTTGAACTCCCCTAAAAGTCTCTCCAGAGCCGCAGCCTTTGCCTTAACGACTTTTTCCTGAACGTCAGCAAAACCATATTCCGATTCGGCAAGCAACTCCAAAGGAGGCAGCTTGTAATCATCATAACCGCTCGTTGGGCAAATCCTCCCGGGCCGGGCCAGTTTGGTCGGGTCAGCCTTGCCTTCAGGCATTTTTGGGTCTGTGGTGAACCTGGATTTGCTGCCCGGATGCTCAGCAAGCCCTCTTAGCTGCAGAATATTTGGCTCAGCCAGCGATGGTTTTTGCCTGGCACTTAACTTCTGCCATATCTCAGACAAAGCCTCCGAATGCTGTCTGGCGGCCAACCACGCAGGTGCTGCTGCGCCGGTAGTCTTCTTAAAAAAGAAACTTAACCAGCCTAAGAGCGTTATCATCAAGGTATCGGCCGCTAAAACCAGCCCAACAAGCAATGTAGCTAAAATCAAAATAAACGTCCCCAATAAAGCAAAATAGCTCCGCAAAAAGTGTATTGACGCCACACCAAGGACTCCGCCTGAGCCGATAGGGAAATGATAAATTTTATGAGGCCATAAGCAGTAAAAACTTGCCGAAACAGCAACAGTTAAAAGTGACAGGCCAACCACTCGAAGAAAAGGCTCACTAATTCTTTTTTTTACGAGCCTGCCAGCCAGCAAAACAATCGAAGAAACCAGCACCACAAAAACACCGGGGCCGACATAATAAAGCAAGTAATATGCACAAAATGCACCTATTCGTCCACAGATGTTCGATGAAGGCTGGTTATGAGGATATACAAACTTGCTTGGCCAATCGCCTATGTCAAAACTGATACAACTAAAAAGCAGCAGCACTAAAAACGCAATTGCAGTAAATTGCACCGCTTTCGTATGCGACTTAATTCCTTTTACAGTTTTCATAAAGTATAGACCTTAATTTACACCTTCACCCATAGTCCGAAACGAAATGACTTTTCGGTACTTAAACAAACTTTTACAAAGGAATAGCTTAACCGTTGAATTATTATCCCGTTTACCTTGCAGTATTATTTATCGGCCAATTATGAACCTTTTCTGCACAATTGGCAATCTCGGCAATCGTCCGATAAAAACATTTTGTATGTAACCAGCAAAGAAAAAGCCCCGCGGCGAATCCTTTCGCCACAGGGCCACAAAATTTTAATATTGTTCTTTGCCTGCTGACTCTATTTCTTCTCAGATTGTTCTACAATCCTGTCCAGCTTTTTCGAGTTTTCCAACTGCTGCTTTCGTGGAATTCTTACAGCTATCCCCAGCCGACCCAGCTCACCTGCTACTTCCGGCTGATTCGGGTTGAGCTGAAAGCTGCGGGTCAGGTAATCTTTCGCCCGCTCCTTATCATTTTTGCTAAGATAATAGTAGCCGATTTGTCTGTGAACTTTGGCAGAATTCGGTGCTAAATTCAGGGCCTGTCGGTAACAAGCCAGTGCGTAATCATCAAGTTCCTGTTTTTGGAACGCCAATCCGAGCCTGAGGGATTCCTTCGCTGAACCACATACCTGATTCATATATATATCTGCCGAAAGTTTTGACTTTGCAGCATCGCCGGAATCAAGATGCAGTTTGACAAGGGCTGCCTGCGAGTCTCTGTGTGCAGGCTCGAAACTTAGTGCCTGATTGTAGCGCCACTGCGCCTGGCTCCATAAACCGTCGGCGTGATACAGCTGGCCTAACTGAAATTGCGCATCTGGATCTTCAAATCGACGCTCAAGCCGTTTAAGCAGCTCTGCCTTTTTTTGCTCACTCGAAACCTCAGCGATATCGGAAGACGGCTTTGGTCTGCGTACCTCAGCGGCAGACTTACACCCGCTAAAAAAAAGTAAACTACACAGAAATAACAACCCCAAAAAACCGACCTGGCCCCTCATTCGTCGCCTCCATCAATGATTAACTTGTGTTATAATGCCAGACACGAAAACGCTAAAAAGCATTCCTCTGACCGTCTGTAGCACACCGAAGAACACCCACCGGTCAAGGTTATAGTTATTGTGCAGGCTTTCTTTGAATTTGCAAGAAAAAAATCCACATTATGAAAATAAAAATTAACCTGGTTTTAAAATAATCTTATCGTCCAACAGAATTATCCCCCGAGCCAAATCTAAACATCCAAATTCTGCACTTCAAGGGCATGTTCCTGTATGAAACTTCGGCGTTTCTCGACATCGCTGCCCATCAGAATACTAAAAAGTCTATCAGCTTCACCCGCATCATCTACCTTCACGCTCAGCAACGTCCGTGTGGCAGGGTTCATAGTCGTCTGCCACAATTGTTCGGCATTCATCTCACCTAAACCTTTGAAACGCTTTATATCCAGCCCCTTGCTTCCAATTTCTCTAATAATTAAGCACACGTCGGTAAGTAAACTAACTTGATACTCGTCCTGGCCATTAATTAGCTTGAACCTGGCCGATGCCGTCTTGCCTAAATTGCCGGCTGCACTGTTTTTGACCGGACCCTGTCCCGCAGTCTGCTCAGCGTCGTTGCCTTTAAGGAAACTTTTTAAGTCCAAACCATACCGTTTCTGCAAAAGTTCATTGATTTGATTTATCCTTGCAACCTCATGAAGTTCCTCAGCAACCAGCTCCTCGTCAGCCTCTGCCAATCTGCTGCGACTTTTAAGTTCCTCCACACGCTTCTCATATTCATCTCTGTCATAATAAATCTCTTCCTGGCCTTGGCGGCAGATGCGAAACTTCGGCAATTCCTTACCATTGTAATAAGTCCGGACAAAATTTCCAAACTTGACGCCGCGTCTGGCAAGCACAGCAATTATTCGCTCGGCCTCCACCAAAACCTTAACCATATCGGCAAGTTCGCTGCCCGAAACATTCTGCGTCTTGTCCCCGGCAGAGATTATAAGTTCCGTCCCTTCCAGACCACGGGCTACCATACGCCTGCGCATCTGGACTTCACTAAGAACGTATTCCGATTTCTTCCTGCCCTTATAGCCAACTTCATACAGAGGCGGCTGGGCTATATATACCATTCCATTAGTTAACAAAGGAGACATCTGCCTGAATAAGAATGTTAGCAGCAGTGTCCTGATATGTGCACCATCAATGTCTGCATCCGTCATTAGTATAATCTTGCCATACCTGCACTTACTCAAATCGAACTCATCAACGCCAATACCGGTCCCTAGCGCACTAATAAGCGTACGAATTTCCTCATGCGCCAGCATCCTTTCGACACGCGACTTTTCAACATTGAGAATTTTCCCCCTCAAAGGAAGAATCGCCTGGATATTTCTGTCCCGGCCGGCCTTGGCTGAACCGCCCGCCGAGTCACCTTCGACAATAAAAATCTCTGTGCTCGATTTCTCTTTGCTGGCGCAGTCCCACAATTTACCTGGAAGATTGGCGCTGCTCAGAGCTCCTTTGCGCCTGGTCAGCTCACGCGCTTTGCGGGCTGCCTCTCTGGCTACTGCCGCCTGAATCGCCTTATTTATTACACGCTTGGCCTCAGAAGGATGCTCTTCGAGAAAATTCCCAAGCTGTTCGTTAACAGTGGTTTCCACAAAGCTGCCGACCTCCGGATTGGTCAAACGGACCTTCGTCTGCGCCTCAAAATGTGGATCAGCCAGCTTCACTGAGACCACGGCAGTCAGCCCCTCCCGAAGATCGTCACCGGTTGTTGCCTGACTGTTTTTCAAAAGGCTGTTGTTTCGGGCATAAAAATTCATCGTCCGTGTCAAAGCGGTTCTAAAACCAGACAAATGCGTACCGCCGTCAATATTGCGGATATTGTTTGCAAAAACCAGCACATTCTCCGTGTAACCGTCATTATACTGCATTGCTACCTCGCAGGCGAGCTTGGCTCCAATATCCTCCTTTGCGAAATATATGACCTGTGAATGAAGTGTCTCTTTGCCCTCATTCAAGTGTTTCACAAATGCCTTAATCCCGTCGTCGAACCTGAATACTTCTTTCTTATCGTTCCTATCGTCCTTAAATGTAATTTTCAATCCCGCGTTCAAATAAGCCAGCTCGCGTATGCGTTTCAGTAAAGTTTCGTATTCAAACTCCGCGTCGCCAAATATCTGTTCATCAGCTTTGAATGAGATTCTTGTGCCGCATTTCTCTGTTTCTGCGACCTCTCTGACCGGTCCGGCGACATCTCCTCGAACGCACTCGAAATGATAGTGGCGGCCGTCCCGATAAACATCAGCCTGTAACCATTCGCTAAGCGCATTGACCACGCTAACTCCCACGCCGTGCAAACCGCCTGCTACCTTGTAGCTGTTACTGTCAAATTTCCCGCCGGCATGCAGTGTCGTAAGCACAACCTCAAGTGCGCTTTTCTTCGCTTCTTTATGCTCCTCAACGGGTATGCCCCGGCCGTTATCCTCGACTGTACAACTGCCGTCGGCCTGGATGTGAACACTTACCTGGTCACAAAAGCCTGCCATCGCCTCATCAATCGAATTATCCAGAACCTCATAAACCAGATGATGCAGCCCTGCACTTGATCTGTCACCAATGTACATATCCGGGCGCTTGCGAACAGCCTCTAAGCCTCCCAGAATCTTTATATTACTCGCATCGTACTTATGCTCTTTCATTTTTATTACCTGATAAATAGATATCGGACTCTACAAACAAAGAATTGCAGGCGACTTGAATAATCAGCCGACAAAGCAATCTATTTTCCTGAAGCGAGCCATCGGGCATAGCTGCTGAAGCATTGGCAAAAGTTCAGAGCTGACAAGTCGCATCTGGTACAAATACGCCGGAGAATCGACCGCAATCCTGACCTGGCCGCTGCTTATACCAGCTATCCTGCAGTGCCCCCTGACTTCCGGAGGAACAAGCTCATCCCACGACTCGGCAACAACCTCGAACTTTTCGCACTTTGACTGCAGGTCGCCGGCCATCAGCTTAGCTATTGCATCACCTAACTGCTGCGGTTGGCCTCTCCGATTATTCAGCTTAGACATAGCTTTAATCATCCTCGAGGATAGCAGAACATAACGAGCAGCTCAGCCCAAGTTAATAGGCATAAGGACATACAGGAAGTGACTGCCGCTTTTTATAACTCCGGGTCTGTCAGGCTGGCCCAGTTCCAGCTGAAACTCATCGGTAGTAATCACACGCAAAACATCCGTTAGAAACTGAGGATTGAACCCGATATCAATCGGTTCTGCCTCATATTCGATGGGCATTTCCACCTGAGCGTCGCCCATCTCCGGGGCCCTGCACGAGAAGGTCAGCTTCTTCTTGCCGACAGACAATTTAACACCTCTTGATTCCTGTGTTGTCAGCAGAGCCGCCCGGCGAACCGCACTTGAAACCGCTTCCGTTGAAAGTATGAGCTTCTTATCGTGATCTGTCGGTATGATTTCCTCGTATTTGGGAAAATTGCCTTCGACGAGGTTAGAGCTCACTACCACATTGGAACACCGCAGCACTATCTGATTATCAACAAATCTCACTGCGACAAGGTCATCATCATCCGTACCAATCTTATCCAATAAGGCCATAGCCTTTGCAGGAACAATTATCTTGGCTGATTGGAGGGCCTCGTCCACACTTTTGGCCAGGGTTACCCGACAGCGGGCTAATCTCCTGCCGTCTGTTGCAACCAGCAGAAGTTTCTTGCCTTCGACCTGCCAGAGCACACCGTTGAGCGCATACCGAGTGCTCTCCTTGGCTGTGGCAAATAGACACTGCTCGATGCCGTCCTGCAGGTTACCCAGTCTGATTTCTGCGTCTGCTTTGTCATCGAAGTCACGGACCGGTGGAAACTGGTCCGCCTGCTGACCATAAATCGTAAAGTGACTGTCAGCACCTGTTACGTGAAAGATGCCATCAATAACTTCAACCGACAATACCTCGTCAGCACTCTCACGAACAATGGCAGCCAGACGCTCAGCCGGAACAACAACCTCACCTTGCCGCTCAACCTGAACCTGCGAGAGAGTATAATGTATGCCTACTTCCAAATCCGTAGCACACAGGCCGACACCTTCGGCTCCGGCAGTAACCCGTACACACTGTAAGATAGGCTTGGGTGTCCGGCTCGGCACAACTGTAGCTAAAAGATTCAGCCCCTCGGCTAAAGCCGCTCTGTTAAAATTAACCTTCATATCTAACTTTCCCCTGTAATTCTAAGAAAAATTGTCATTCAATAATGTACACTGAAACCGTCATATTAACAAGTTTTTTTCTGTGAAAAAACAAATCCGCCTGTCGGCTCAAATCACATTTACAAGGTACGGCAAAAAACCTGTCTCGGCCTGATTCCGATTTAAGGCTTGTCATATCACCGTCATAGTTGTTAGATTACTGATACCTGGTCTATAGGCTTACAATGAATCCTTTCTTAGCCGCTAAAGTGTACCAGAGTTCGTCTCCATACAAAAGGAATTTATGATTTGAGCAATATTTGCATCTATTGAACGATCAGATTGGAGAGGTGTCGGAGTGGCTTATCGAGCAGCCTTGGAAAGGCTGTGTAGGGCTTGTCCTTACCGCGGGTTCGAATC
>JAFGRL010000152.1 GCA_016935195.1 Sedimentisphaerales bacterium | reverse complement strand
TCGATGCCGTTGGTTCGAGAGAAAATGTTAAACAATACCTTACAGACAGAAGAACCTGTTTGTCAGATTAAGTAGTGGCTACTACACCTTAAGGGAATTCTGTAGCCCCAACTTCTGGATGCCATGGATTTTCTGTAGAAGAGTTGAGAATGACAAAAATCCACAAACTTCATTTATTGGTTTTTCGCGAAGCGTAAACGTAGGACGGAGAATTTCTTGCTCAACCTTTTCCCTGCGTTCATCTGGTGCGACAATATATAGCTTTATATTCAAGTTTGGCTGTAATGCTAATAAATCACTCATTCTTAATAAACCAGAGTATACCGAAGTCGTACATTCAATTTCAAACGCTGCTATTATTGAATTCCCTTTAAGCCAAAGAACATCAATGAGCTCTATGGTTTTATTGGTAGCTTCATTAAACTGTGTTGGTAGCTCATCAACAACCTGAGACATTTCCCCAAATATCTGGCCATTATAACTTTTGCCTCGGTCATTTCTTGCTACCCAAAGCTTAAAGCCCATATTAGCACCTAATTTCAATAGGTTATACTGAATTTGAATATGATTTGTGGAATCTACAACCTGAGTGTCCGCTTGGTCTGAAACACCAACTTCTTCTAATTCCTCTGTTTCAGGTATACTAACTACGGTAGGAACTGTACGTTTCCCCTTCTTACGTTTAGCTCCATAAAGACGTTTAGGATACAATTTTGTACGGTCCACCTCATGTTTAATGGGTTTACGTTCTGCTTCCAATAATGCGTTTAAAATAAACTCGCCATCCTCTTGTTTCTTAAAAAGATTTGGACTCATTCGCACAAAACCTTTGAACTTACCTGCGTGCTGTGGTCCAGCATAAAAATCTACTTTGCCCTCAAGTTGGTTCATAGGAATCCCATATTCAGCATCAAGCATAATAATTGGTTTAACATCAAACCGAACTGGGTATTCGTCATTTGCCCAAATCCTACTTTTATCATTGCTGGGGCCAATAACCTCTAAAGCACCTACCCAATGCATTACTTTGGTGAGATAACAGAGGAAAATATCACCTTTCTGGATTCTATTAACGGACCTTCTAAGACGATATCTGAAACCAGTTACTTTTGCCCCATAGTTCCTGAATTCATCCCATGTTGTACCAGTAAATAAATCCAGCCAATAATTCATAAGCTACTTTCCACTTGGTTCAAAAAGTATAATATTGGAAACTCTAGAGGCAAGATAAAGGATATCAGTTGTTATGTCAACCTCAAAAACAAACTCAAACTGTCCACATCCCACCCCCAAGAACACACGAGAATACGTGAGATTTAATGAACTTGGGGTGGGGGTATCTTTAAGAATTAAAAAATTGTATAAATTCTTTAATTAGTCTTGTTCGGTTACCGTATCAAAAGCGAGTACGTCCTCTTCTTCAGCCTCTACATTAAATTCTACGCGGCTTTGGAGTACAATCTCTTCAATCACATTACGCCCGTTACTATTGGCAAGAACATCGTTAAAACGCTTTATCAGTTCTGGTATATTAATTACTTCTTCGATGCAATCCATATATCGTTTTACAATAGCTTTTACCTTGTACCGAGCTATAGCTTGTTCCTGAACGCTTTCCTTGATTTCTTTTACGGAATCTTCAGATTTGACTACAAAAGTTATTGGATATCGCTGTACTTTATCAATATCAAGGAAATATTTACCAGCATCAATTGTTTCGGTTACTTGGAAAAAACGACCAAGTGGTTTCATGACATAATCAATACCTCCATCATTTGCATTACAGCGGCCTGTTTTATAAAGGAAGAGATACTCCATATTTAGTTCGTCTGGAGACCATCCCCAGTAAATTTTTTGTCCCGAATAATATTCCTTTAGAATAGCATAGCTAACTATTTCAAAAACTCTGGCATCAATATTAGGTTGTAAAAGCCCTTGTATAAAAGCAACGGATTCCTCTGGCTTTTGCTCCTGAATATCTATCAATTCTTGGCAGTAGGTCATAAAAGTTGAAAAAGCTTTTTCGCGAGCTTTTATGTATGCTTCGATAATTTCTTTTACTGCTATAGCTATATTTACAGTGGAATCTCTAAGTACGATTTTTAGCAAGTTTTCATTTATCCAATAGCGATTTGTCTCTACATCTCGAATAATTGGAAGGTGCTGTGATGTTGGGAAATATTTTTTGAACTCCTGATTTAGTCTGTGGTTTAAGGCATGGTTTTGAAGCTTACTACCAAAAGGTAATTCTCTTTGACGCTTAAAGAGATTTGAAAACTGAGCACCTTTATACTCATGGTAGTCATCATGTTTATGAAAGCCTTGATTAACATAGTCTTCCACAAGTACATATATGGCATAATGATTTGCAAAACCCGCTCGTGCTTTCGAACCACGATTTGCAGCTTTTGTCTTCACGTTAAGATATTGTAGCAGTTCAGACTTTTCAAGCAAATCATTACCATGGTCGAGGAAGTGGACATTTAATATGTCCACAATCACTTTAGTAAAATCATGTCTTACTGATGGCATCAAATAGTCCTCCAGCTGTTTCCTCCTCTTTATTACATTTCCCGTTTTTACGTCTGTATGTTTTCTCAACCGCTAACAATTCCTCTCCATTGTGAGTGTTCTTTTCAAGCACACGACGTAAACCTATTTTCAAATATTCTTCTTGTGATTCAATACTTATTGACTTTCTTTTTAATCGTTTAGCAACCGCTGCTGTAGTGAACGCACCAGAAAATGGGTCGAGCACGATATCGTTTTCATTACTGCTGGCGAGTATTATTCGTTCAAGTAACGCCTCAGGTTTTTGGGAAGGATGATTTTCATATTCACCCATACGATATCGTACACGAGGTATATACCACACATTACCTGGCACTTTCTTTGTATTATATGGTGTAGGTGTCGGCTTACGATAGTCGATAAGTTTTCGTTTAGCTCCCGTTTTTGCCTCAACAGCAATGTCATCTGTATTAAAAGTATATTTCTTTGGGTCTTTTACACAATAGAGAATCGGTTCATATGTTGAACCATAGTAATTACGAGCTTGCACACCAGAGCTATCATAATGCCAGACGATACGACTTAAAATAGAAAGTTTATTCTTAAGATATAAGTCGAAATATGGCATTGCCTGAGTACTTGTCATAATATACAGGCTTCCATTGGATTTTAAAACTCGAACGCACTCATCAATCCATTGATAGGCCCACTCTGCATACGATTCGTCAGAAGTCCACTTATCATGGAAGCCAGCAAACTTTTTGCCGATATTATAAGGAGGGTCTATAAAAATTAGGTCGATTGATTCTGAAGCTATTTCTGCTTTCAAAACCTCAAGAGCGTCACCATGATAAATAACATGACCTTCTTTTTCAAACTTTTGTGTCATTAATATATTCCATTCTTACTAATTTGTCATATGAGGTTAATTTCCATCCTAACCTCAACAATATTGATAATGTTAGTATATACTGACAGCAGAAAAAATGCAAACTCCCTCTGAGTATAGGTACAAAAGGGCTCCTACTTTTAGCATACTACCCACAAATCGCAAAAAAACGTTAAAAACATGCTTTAATTAACCCTAACCGCCTTTTAGATTTAAAGTATCAAGTCCCAATCACCTTGATAGCGGTAAGAAATCCACAGTTCATAAACTGTAACGTATCAACCCAAACAAAATTATCACAGTGAATCCTTTGTTTTGAGCCAGACGCTTACTTATTGATATGTTATGTGTCAAGTATCAAAGAAAAATCACATTTTTTAATCGTATGAGTTTTCAGGCCCTCTACAATTTATTTGTTGTGATAAATAAAACTGTATTTGAAAGGGTTAAAAATGAGGGCGAAAACAAACGAAGAATTAAGAGAGGAAATTCAAAAGGCTCGTAAGCGAGACAAGATTTATGCAGCTAAGATAGGAATGCGGAAGCTGAAGAAGGTTACAGCAATCTATGTAAGAGTCAGTACCAACTCACAAAGTACAAGAAGCCAAAAACCAGACATACTAAGATGGATTAAGGCTCAGGAGGACGAGTTAAATATTAAATGGTTCATTGATAAGGCCTCTGGCAAATCAATGGATAGACCTCGATGGAATAAACTACAAGCTGCTATTGATAATAACAGAGTTGGGCGTTTGGTTGTATGGCGATTAGACAGACTCGGCAGAACAGCATCAGGTTTAACAAAGCTCTTTGAGGAACTCCAAGCTCGTAAGATACAGTTTGAGTCAATCAAAGACAAGATAGACTTAAACACAACGGCAGGACGGCTCATAGCTAATGTGCTGGCTTCTGTGGCTGCTTATGAGGTGGAAGTAAAGAGCGAAAGGGTTAGGGCCGGACAAGCCATAGCAAAAGCAGCAGGTAAGCGATGGGGTGGTTCTAAAAAAGGTAGCCTGTATAAAATCACTGATGAACAGGTTAAGCAGATAGTCAAAATGAAGAAGGCAGGCAAGAAAATAACCACCATTGCTCGGACTGTTGGAGTCAACCGCCAGTCAATTTACAGGGTGCTGAAAAGAGTTGAAGAAGGCGACATAAAGGCAGCGTGACTTTGTTTTCATAAAAAAATAAAGAATCATAAATTTTTTTTTCATACCCTATTTTATATATACCTCTCCCTCTGTAAACCTTTGTCAAAAAACATTTCTGCTCTAATCCCGTCTATCTACTTTTTTAATATTCTTTCAACCGGCCTGATGAAAAAAGGCTTGCGGTTCTCATAGAAACCATTACAAAAAATCTTATGGAACGAACAGGAACAAGGACAAACAGAAATACAAAGTTAATGAAATTGCCGGGGAAATTCAGACAAGGATTTTTAAAAGACTTTGACGAAAGGACAATCGTCTTTCAGCAGTTAAACAGTGCGTATGTTGAAGTGATGGACGACTTAGGTGGTATTAATAGATTATCTCATATCCAAACAGCTTTGGTTGAGCGATTTATCTTTTTGGAATTTACAATGAGGAACTTGGAAAAAGAAATTGCTGAAAATCAAACTAATACTGGAAAACTGCTTGGTCGATGGGTGCAGTCCATTAACTCACTGTCAGGTTTAGCTAAAACACTTGGATTAGAACGCAGGGCAAAACAGATTGATTGTAATTTGAAAGATTATATCGACAGAAGGAGGAAGGCATAAACACCAAACCAGCATATTATATTATGGTGAAAACAAATAGAATGGAAGGACAGAGATTTAAAGGTTGGTGTCATTCACAGGGTATTAGTATGACAAAAGCTATACCATTGTTAATGCGAGAGGTGGTGGACGGTAATTTTGCGTTGAAACAACAAATCAAGCAAAATGGAAAGAGCAAACATTGAATATTATCAAAGCCATCGCTGATAAGAACCTTTTTCGTCCGTTCCTTGAGGATGGAAAAGGTAATTTGTCTTCTTGGTTTAACTGGGGCATTGCTCTTAGATGTTTATATGGTTTGAGAATGGATGAGAAACACTCTGAGTTGATTCAGATATGTACTGGCAGGGACATTAACAGTTTTACTAATGATGGCTTTGAGACAGCCTTGTTCCTGACAGGACGGAGAAGCGGTAAAAGTAGAATCGCAGCTATTGTTGGAGCTTATGAGGCGTGTTTGTCAGGACGTGAAAAAAAATTATCAAAAGGTGAAACGGGCATGGTAGCTGTTATAGCTCCAACAACAAAACAGGCAAGGGTGGTTAAGAATTACCTAAGAGGTATATTTGAAACCCCATTACTTCAAAATGAAATTGTTAGGGAAACACAGGAAGGATTTTTACTCTCTAACAATGTTTTAATTGAAATCCTTACTGGAGACTGGCGGTCAATTCGTGGATATACCCTGATAGCTTGCGTGGTTGATGAGGTTTGCTTTTTTGGATTAGACGCTGAAAGTAAAGTCAGAAGTGATACTGAGCTAATTCGGGCAGTCAAACCAAGTCTGGCAACTACCAACGGTAGATTAATATGTATTTCAAGTCCATATGCGAAAAAAGGATGGGCTTTCAATCAATATAAAAGGAACTTTGGAAATGATAACGGAAAAATCCTTGTCTGGAACTGTCCAAGTAGAATCATGAATCCTACCTTACCTCAGTCTGTTGTTGATGAGGCGATGGCCGAAGATTTACAGGCTGCGAAGTCTGAGTACTTGGGTGAATTTCGGGATGACATCATAATTTGGCTGCCAAGGGAGGCAATAGAACTCGCTGTAAAAAAAGGTAGGAGGGAATTATTACCAAGGACAGGAATTTGGTATCAGGCATTTGTCGACGTTTCAGGTGGACGAAATGATAGCAGTGCAATAGCCATAGGTCATAAAGAGGGAACCACAGTAACAATTGATTATGTCAAGGAATACAAAGCACCTCATGACCCATACCAGATTATTGGTTCAATGGCCGTTACACTCCGTAAATTCAACGTCAGGAGAGTTATAGGTGATAATTACTCTGCTGAATTCGTTGCACAGGCCTTTTATTCACAAGGAATTGGTTACGAGAAAAGTAAACTACCTAAAAGCCAGCTTTATTTGGAATTGCTACCGATGATTTGCTCAGGTTCAATTGAATTACTTGATAATGAGACATTAGTGAATCAGTTGTCAAGCTTGGAACGTAGAACAAGAAGCGGAGGCAAGGATACTGTCGACCATCCACAAGGAGGTCATGACGATTTGGCAAATGCCACTGCAGGTGTATGTTTTTTAGCTGGAAAAAGGAGAAGGAGAGTGGGTGGCCTATTCCCTAAAGAAACCAACACAAATATTTTTAGAAAACGGAGAGTACTACAGGCTATGGCGAAAAGCCAAGCCCAAAAACAAAAGATATTCACTGGATGAGATGAAAGGAATAAAAAATGAGCAATCCAGAGCCAACAACTACCGCAAAAATGTTTGATGCTGAACATGGGGAGTTTATTTGTGTTAATGGTTGGCTACTTTTTGAGGATGGAGCCGCCAGAGAACTCCACCCTTATGGCGTACGAAAGTTCCCACCTGCTGACCCATACTCCAGAACCAAGAAAATAGTGCGGTTTTGGGAAGAAAAATTAGCCCTCGCTGTTGATGAATTTACGACATTCAAACAAAAGCTCTTGAATTTTACTAATACTTGTCGGAATCGCAATGTTTGCTCCCCACCGCCTGATGAAGGTGCTGTGAAAAGACTTAGAGAATTACAGGCCAAGGTTAAGTCTTTTCAAGAAAGGTTAAAAGAGGCAGAGGTGGATATGGTGAAAGCAAAACCAGAAGAAATGGTTCGGCAGGAGAACTACAATAATTTAGTCCGCCAGCAATGTGAAAGTCGCCTTACTGAAATAAAGTCCATTGAGATATGAAAATTTAGTTTAGGAAATTATTATGGCATATTATCGATACGAAAAATTAAACCCCAGATTGTTTGACTCATCCAATCCAACACACAGGAGGAAGATAGTAAGGAACAGGGGAAAAACGATACTTTACACCTTTACCAGAAAAGAGTGTAGTGCTGACCGTGCTAACACCCTGGAAAGTGTCTTAGTTACACAAAGTCCAGCGAAGAAAAAATACAAAGTGCCAGTTAGCAAGAAGCCAGTGGAAGAACCATTGGATTTACCAAGGATGAATTTTAGTGGACAGGCAGATGCGGCGAAAGCTGATGTAAGTAATACAAATGAAGAACCATTGGATTTACCAAAGGTGATAGGATGACGGAATTGTCCTTTCTATTTGAGTTGTTGGGGCTTGGAAAGGACCCCAACAAATTACCAGTTTTTCTTATCCGTGGGGTCGGTGGTTTTAGCCATCCACCGACTCCATTGAAAAACAGTGTAGAAGGGTACATTTTGAAAAATTAGTCCCATAGTATAGGTTTAATTAAGTTCTGGCGAGAGAGGTAATGAGACAAGGTTTAAATAGCTGTTTTTATATAGGAGACAA
Organism: Sedimentisphaerales bacterium; assembly: GCA_016935195.1. Lineage (GTDB taxonomy): Bacteria > Planctomycetota > Phycisphaerae > Sedimentisphaerales > Anaerobacaceae > JAFGRL01. The sequence continues at coordinate 82,265 of JAFGRL010000152.1, read as the reverse complement.
TAAATAGTAGGACGGTGCGTTTTCTTGGTGGCTCTTGAAAATGAACTGTTTCTCAATCGGCAGTTGAGCCGTCCTACTCTTATTTAAAGGTTGAGAGATTGAGAGATTGGAATGATTGAAAATGATTTCTACAACAAATAATTCACTACCACTGGAAGCTGGATATATACGTGTATCTTCAACGGACCAAGTTGAAGGATATTCCTTAGAATTTCAAACCAAAGCAATTCAAGATTACTGTGAGGGCAAGTACAATCTCAAGACAATATATGCAGAAAAGGGAATAAGTGGCAAAACTGTCAGTAGGCGGGAAGAATTTCAGAAAATGTACCGTGACGGATATGATGGTAAGTTTAAGGTGTTAGTTGTCTGGAAGCTTGACAGGTTTACAAGAGATATTGAAACCGGAGTGGCAAGTTTCTTCAGATTAAAGAACAAAGGAATTAAAATTGTCTCGGTTCACGAGGGTTTAACCTCTGACAGCGATGATATGATGACACTGCTTAGTATAGGAATGGCAGACAAGTATCGTAAAGATTTAACCGCCAATATCAAACGAGGGACAAAGACGAAGCTTCGGTCAGGCGACCCCAGGATAGGCTTAGCAGGAAAACCGATAGCTCGATACTGGGACGAGAAGGGCAATATATTTAGACTAAAAGAGGATGAAGCTGCGGAATGGCAAACTGTTGTGAAGCAGTATTTAGCAGGAGTTTCAGCTGCGGAAATAGGTAGGCTTAGCAAAGACAGAGGCAGTAAGATAATACCTACGACCAGCGTTAATATACGTAGACATTTGAGAAGCGGTTTAGGAAATACACACACAATACGTTATGACAGTGAGGCATTCGAGTTCCCATGTGAGCCTATAGTAGATAAGAAAACTGAAAAAGCGGTTATTGACTTGATGGATAAAAGAAAATTTGCCCCAAACGTAAAACCTGAAAAATTCCTGTTAATGGGCTATATTTTTTGTGCTGTCTGTAGAAAAAAACTTACAAGTCTGAGCAGAAGAAGTAAAAAACACCGCCGTTACATACACCAGGACAGACAAGGTTGTAATGCTGTTAAAACTATTCGTGTTGACCATATAGACGAAGCAGTTTTAAAAGAATGCTTTCTTGTATTTGGTGGAGATAAGAAGGCTTATGAGGAAGCTATAAAAGAACATTTGCCCGATGCTAAAGTTCGCAGAGAACTTGAAAATGACATAAGCAGCCTTAAACGACAGTTGGCCAGATATGAACGGGACAAAGAACTTATATTGGATAAGGTACTTAATCAGAATCTAAATAGCTCTATTATTGATGGTCTTAATCTTAGAGCTGACCATATAGAAAAAAATATGGAACGGGCACAAAATGAATTACGGCAAAAAGAACAACGGTTGGCATCAATGATGACGGTTGATGAATACAAGGCAAAGGCAGAAAAGATACACTCATACTGGCAAAGGGTATATACCGGCTGGGGTGCTATGGAAGATATGAGTTGGAAGAATCGAAAATATCTCATTGATTTAATGTTTGACGGTATAGATGAAAATGGTCGTCCTTATGGAGTGTATGTTAAAAACATAAGCGGTAAGGTTTTTGAATATGAAATATATGGCAGGTTTACTGAAGGTGCTCTTTTTATGAAAAACGACGATTATGATTACTTTGGGCCTGAAATAGAGCCAATTGAGGCTGAGTGGGAACGTAGATTTGAGGCCGAAAAGGCAGCATATCAGGCTAAGTCTAAACGTACTGGTTTAAAAATGGGCGATACAGGACTTGAACCTGTGACTTCCTGCGTGTAAAGCAGGCGCTCTGGCCAACTGAGCTAATCGCCCAACAAAACCTATAAGTAAAACACCTTTCATTCACAACTTGTTCTTTACTTTAAGCGCAGCAACTCAATATTTCAAGGAAAATAAAGCCGGCTTTATTGTATGGCAGACAACTTATTACTTGCCTTTATGCCACGAAGGGCCGATGGTTATGTCAACCTTCAATGGGGTATCGAGTTTTATAGCATTAGTCATTTTCCTCAAAATCCAGTCTGCGTGGATATCAGCCTCGTTGGACGGCAGTTCGAATACAAGCTCATCGTGGATTTGCAAAATCAATTTAACGGGTAGATGCTCATTTTCGATTTTCCGCTGGATGTTTACCATCGCCACCTTTATTAAATCAGCAGCGGAACCTTGAATAACCGTGTTGACTGCCAGCCGGTGTGCCTGCGAACGTTTGTTGGCATTTCTACTGTTTAGATTCGGGATATTCCTCCGGCGATTCAAAATGGTTTCGACGTAGCAATTGTCTTTTGCCGTCTCAATGATGCTGTCCATAAATTTGCGAATAGAGCTGTAACGAGCAAAATAATCGTCAATGAACTTTTTAGCTTCACTCTGGCTTATACCGATAGAGCGAGCCAGACCAAAAGCGCCCTGGCCGTATATAATGCCAAAGTTTACTGCTTTGCACTTTGAACGCATCCGGCTGGTTACCTGCTCAACGGGACAATTGTAGATTTGGGAGGCAACAAAACTATGGATGTCCTGGTCGTTATTAAAAGCATCTGTTAAAGCCTGGTCCTTTGAAAAATGTGCCAGGAGACGCAGCTCAATCTGCGAATAATCCGCACTGAGAATACAATCGGTTTTATTTTTGGGAATGAAAGCTGAACGAATTTTCTCACCAGCTTCAGTTCGTATAGGAATATTTTGCAAATTCGGCCTGCTGGAGCTTAATCTTCCCGTGGCGGTAATAGTCTGGTTGAATGAGGTGTGCAGCCGGCCGGTACGCGGATTTATAAGTAAACCGAGCTTGTCAACATAAGTATTTTTCAATTTGCTGACGGTGCGATACTGCAGAACAAGGTTTATGATTGGGTGCTGGTCAACAATTTGCTCAAGCACCCCGGCGTCTGTACTTCGGCCGGCTTTGCCGATGCGAATTGGCGTTAGCCCGAGTCTGTCAAAAATAATCTCGGCAAGCTGCTTAGGGGAATCGATATTGAAAATCGAGTCTGCACATTTGTAAATCTGGTCGGTGAGGTCCTCGATTGCTCGATTAAGCTCATCAGACATATTTGCTAACAGTTCAGTGTCGAGCGATACGCCGTTGTACTCCATCTCTGCAAGCACTGAAACCAAAGGCATCTCGACATCGGCAAATAACTTCTTCAAGAAAGGCTGTCCATCGAGCCTTTCTTTTAGGTACTCATAAAGTTGAAAAGTTATATCAGCATCCTCACCCGAATATTCACAAGCTGTGGCTGTATCGACCATATCGAATTGAAGCTGGTTTTTGCCTTTGCCAATAAGTGCTGAGATTGGAATGCATTGGTAATTCAGGAAATCGGCTGCCATATTGTCCATCGAGTGACTCCTGCGGGAGGCATCAAGGCAATACGAGGCAACCATAGTATCGAAATAGATACCTTTGACAGGCATCCTGGCGTTTTTCATAACAAGCATGTCATACTTTATATTTTGGCCGATCTTTTTAACTTTTGCATCTGCCATTATCGATGCGAGTTTCCCTCGGACTTTGGCCAAGCTTAGATGCTTCGCACCCAAAGCCGCCATAACAGGAATGTAATAGGCTTTGTGTTTTTGCCATGAAAAACTGATTCCGACTAACTCAGCACGCATTGCATTGATTGCAGTGGTTTCGGTGTCAACAGCAAATATTTTCTGTTGGGCAAGTTCATTGTAGAAATTTGTGAATCTATCCTCGGTATCTATAAGTTGATAATCGTGGTCAACGGTCTCAACTGAGTCAGGCCGGCCAATTTTCTCTGTCAGCATTGAATCTTTTAATGACGGACTCTTGTCTTGAGTAAGGCCTAATTGCTTCATCAAACGATTGAAACCCAATTCAGCAAAAAGTTCAGAAAGCTTATCATTATCGAAGTCCCTTACCGATAAATCCTTGTAGTCTATTTGTAGAGGGACATCACAATCTATAGTAACAAGTTCCTTACTCAATGATATCTTGTCTTTGAAATTACGCAGGTTTTCTCCGCGTTTACCTTTTATTTCGTCGATGTGCCTATACAAATTTCCGATTGAACCGTATTTTTTTATCCAGCCCACAGCGGTTTTAGGGCCGACATCAGGCACGCCGGGAACGTTGTCAGACCTATCCCCTTCAAGAGCCAGACAATCAACAAACTGCCCCGGCCTTATGCCCATTTGCTCGATAATATAGCCAACATCTTTGCGTATGTCCTTTTTTATGTCCAGGACGGCAACATTATCATTAAGCAGCTGAAGAATATCCTTATCGTTCGAACAAATCAGGCACTGCCATCCTTTAGCATCTGCTTGTTTAGCCAATGTCCCGATTACATCGTCTGCTTCAAAACCATCGATTCTAATAACCTTAACATTCATAGCATCAAGAATCTGCTCTATGCGATTTATTTGTATTGGTAAATCATCCGGCATGGCAGGCCGATTTGCTTTGTATTCCGGGTATATCTTGGTTCTAAACGTGGTCGATTTACTATCCATTGCAACGGCAAGCATATCCGGTTTATGACGCTGAATCAGGCCCAATATCATTGTCGTGAAGATATAAGCTGCCTTGGTTGGCTCACCTGAAGGGCTCGTCAACTGCTGGCGCATCGGGGCATAATACGCAGCATAAATATGTGAATAACCATCTATTATATAAAGTTTTTTTGCCATCGATTTATCCGCAACAAGGCACCATTACAACGTTTCATAAATATCTCGACCAATATTTGAGTTCTTCAGGAGAACAGGATGATAATAATGGTGTGGGGTGGAAATATCAATGATTTCTACAAGAACATGGAGGTTTTTCGCATGCCATTACAGCCAGCACCGCCATTACAATTACGTCGTGGGGATAGAAAACGCTTAGAAACCATCATTCGCAAACTTACCTCACCTCAACGAGCAGTATTTTGAGCTCGTATAATATTACTTTGTGCTGAAGGTTTGTCACCGGTAAGAGTAGTTATATTGGCCGTTCAGTTTCGCTGCGAGCGCAGGAATACAGTGGTCTATTCAAGAAGAAATCTCACAGTAAGTTTGGTCTCAGTGGTTTTTAGAAAAGTTCGATACGTATCGAATCTGTATAGTTGGTGCGGACAGTTTGATTCATAAAATTCATAAAATTTTCCAACGTGTAAAAAGTAACGGTTTCCATCCGGCCATCAGTAAACAATATCTCAAGGGTCATCTGTTTGTATTTTATTCTGGCATCGGCTGACGGTGATTTTTGATGCCTGGTTCGTTTAGCCTGCCTTGTCTTCTTCGTATCTGCCATTATTAACCCTTTCCATAGAACACAATATCTTTAGTTAAATGCTGGAAAGAGCATAAAAAGACATTAACCCCCAGCACATATCATGGTCAGCCGGATAAAGCCAAGCAACATACAACAGCAACATTTTATGAGTCGATTTTCCCCAACTTATAAGAAGTTTACCATTATTTCTTTTAATAGTCAATAAAAAAACCCTTTTTTTATCACCCAGCCTCCAAAGCCTGCCCTGAGCGCAGCCCTGTACCGGATGGTACAGGGCGCAGTCGAATGGCCTCGAAATGACGCCGGTTTCGTTTAATCAGGGTTTTTATGAACTGCCTAAAGGCCAATAAGTAATGCGTGCTGAGAATCAAGGAATATTCGAGTCCGGCACTGGCAGAAAATGCAGTTTGCTTACACGGAATCACTTAATAAAAGAGATTGAATAAATCCTTCGATGTATTTAGGACAAGTATTGATGAAGCACCGGGAATTTGTTTGCATGCGCTGTTTTTTGTCATTTCGACCGGGCCGAAGGCGGGTGGAGAAATCTGTTTAATAGACCCTTCGACTCGGCTACGCCTCGCTCAGGGTGACGGGGGAGTAGTTGCGACTCGGGGTGACTTTTGGTGCGGGCGGGGTGACAGAATAGACAAGACCCTCGCACTTTTTATCAAACCAAAAATGCGAGCTTCTTTGCGAGCATCCTAGCACGGCGAGTTGGTCAGTTTGAGTTTATTACACAGATAAATATCTTGCTGCCGGACGGCATTTGCAGTAGGCTTCAGGCTTTTACAACACTGCCATTTCTGTATTACTTGTCTGCCGGTTGGATTTTTGACTTCTCAGGGCTAATCTTTTCGAGTATTATAAATGAGATGAAAAAGATGCTTGCAGAAAGAACCAAAATGATAGATTCCAGCGGAATAAGAAAGGTATTTGCGCTGGCTGGGCAATTAGATGATCCTGTTGACTTTTCGATTGGCCAACCTGACTTTGATGTGCCTCAGGAACTTAAAGACAAGGCCATAGAAGCTATCAGGTCGGGTCAGAACAAATACACCCAGACTGCGGGCAATGGGGTTCTCAAGCAGAAAGTGGCAGGGCGGTTAAGGGCGGAATTAGGGTGGCAAAAGCCTGAGGTTCTTATAACCAGCGGGGTCAGCGGGGGGCTGCTTTTAGCGTTTATGTCGCTGGTTGACCCGGGTGATGAGGTTATTGTGCCGGACCCGTATTTCGTGATTTATAAACACCTGGTGAATATGCTCGGCGGAAAGTGTGTTTTTGTCGACAGCTATCCGGATTTTGAACTGCCCGTTCAGAAAATCTGCGAAGCGATAACCGAAAGAACCAAATTGATTTTAGTAAATTCGCCCTGTAATCCGACAGGTGCGGTGTACGCACGTGAACAAATGACCAGACTTGCAAAAATAGCAGATGATAATAATATAATTGTCATATCGGATGAAATATATAAGAAGTTTTGTTACGACGGCGAGTATTCGAGCATGGCCTGCTTTTGCGACAATATTATTTTACTGAGAGGTTTTAGTAAAAGTTATGCAATGACCGGCTGGAGGCTGGGCTTTGCTGCGGCGAATGAAAAATTGAATGATGTGATTGAGCAGATGATAAAGATTCAACAATATACTTTTGTCTGCGCGCCGGCGCCTTTTCAGCAGGCAGCAATAAATGCTCTTGATTATGGAGTTAAAGACTATGTAGATATATATAGAAATAAGAGGAATTTTATTTATGATGGTTTAAAAGGCAGATTTGATATTGTTCGGCCGGCCGGAGCGTTTTATTTTTTCGTAAAAGTTCCCGGTTCCGAAGGCGCCGCAGAATTTGTAAAAAGAGCTATTGCTGAAAATGTGCTGATTATACCCGGCAACGTGTTCAGCGAACGAGACACTCACTTTAGGATAAGTTTTGCAACCAGTGATGAAAAAATACGGCAGGGCGTTGAGATATTACGAAGATTAGTATGACAGGATAGCGTTTTGAATCGGTAGGGGGGTTAGACAGCTTAAATATGAATCAAAAAAGCTGGAAAAGAGCTATTGTTAAACCTGAAGTATAAATGTTAAAATAACTGGTATGAAAAATACAGGCGGCTTTATCTTTTTTGCATCGCTTGTGCTGCTTTTGCACAGCTTGGTATCATTGTATGCTGGCGGCAATGATAATGTTGTTTTACCGGAGGCAGCTCCTAAGTCTGTTAAGGCAGCGGTCATCGTCTGTAAGGGTATGATTGACGACGGGCTGTATAAGTCTATTCGCCGCAGGAGCGAAATGGCTCTTGAGGCCGGCTGTGAGTATTTAATCTACGAAATAGGGACCTACGGCGGACTTCTACAATCCGGTGACGATATTTCCAAATATTTCATACTGGAGGTAGGCAAAAAGGCACACACCGTTGCCTATATAACTACCGAAGCTATTTCAGCAGGGGCGATGATAAGTGTTTCCTGCCAGGATATAATAATGCTTGAGAACACTATCATAGGGGATTGTGCTCCGATTCAGCTCGGCGGCAAACTCGAAGGTGTGGAGCGAGAGAAAGTTGAAAGTTTTACGCGTGCGGCTTTCAGCAGGGCGGCGGAGGCAAACGGCTATCCTGCGGCATTACTCAAAGCTATGGTCAGTATGCAAACGGAAGTTTACCGTGTGCAGAACCTTCAGGAAAACAGCAAAAAAGGCGATAAGATTTACGAATTTTTCGAAGCCGACCGGCTGCCTACTGACCCTAACATATATGATTTGGAGGGCAAGGAGTTGGTCGTCGGGGACGACGAATTGTTGACGCTTACGGCTTCGCAAGCACTGGAATATGGCATAGCAAGACAGCAGGTAAAGGAGCTGGCAGGGGCGCTGGAGTTTTTGGCCAAACGAGATGGTGTGAGCTTTGGTGGCGAGCCGATAAAAATCGAGACAAACTGGTCGGAAGAGATGGTTCGATGGGTCAATTCGCCAGCGGTGATGGGTCTACTGATTATGATTGCCCTGTTGGGGGTTTATATTGAATTTAGCACGCCTGGCATTGGTCTGCCTGGGCTGGCGGCGGCCATATGCTTTGCCATAATAATTGGCAGCAAGTACTTGGTAGGATTGGCTAACTGGCTGGAAGTGGCGCTATTTATACTTGGTGTATTGCTTTTGTTAGTAGAAATCTTTGTTCTGCCGGGCTTTGGTATCGCGGGAATTCTGGGGATAACCTGCATCTTAGCAAGCTTGTTCGGTATGCTGATAAGGAATCCGCCGGACAAATTACCCTGGCCACAAACGCAATTTGATTGGCAGATGTTTACTAACAATGTGTTAGGGATGTTGTTTGGCTTTGTTGGTTTTCTCTTTTTGGCGTGGGTTCTGACAAAATATTTGCCTAAATTGCAGTTTCTCAGCGGATTGATGCTTGTACCGGCGACGGCGAAGAGGGGGAACGAAATTGAAGTTAGTATGACTGCGCCGCCGGGCAGCCAGACTTCGAGTGTCAACGTTGGTGACATAGGCGTGGTCTTATCGACTTTAAGGCCTGCCGGGCGGGCACGATTTGGCCAGTCTATTGTAGATGTCGTCGCCGAAGGGGAATTTATTGACAATGACGCTAAAGTTCGGATAATAGAAATCCAAGGCAACAGAGTAGTAGTTGAATCCGTGTGAGATTGATGCAAGTGCCATAGTCTGGCTATTTTTCCATGTTTTTTTGCAGGTAATATTATGGCCTGGTGGCTTTTATTTGCCATTTTTCTTTATTTTGTTTGTGCTGCTTTGATTATAGCAGAGATATTTGTACCAAGCGGCGGCTTGATAAGCATTTGTGCGCTTTGCTGCCTGATTGGCGGGTTAATGATCTTTTTTAGACACAGCAGATTTGCCGGATGGATGGGAGTAGTAGTGGCAGTTATCATGATACCGTCGGTCCTGATAGTTGCTTACAAGATGTTTCCTAAGACCAGATTCGGCAGGGCGGTCACCTTGACACCGCCACAGCGTCAGCAGGGCGATGCCATACCCGATACGCCCGAACTGAAGAAGTTACTCGGTGCGGCAGGGCAGGTAATTACGCCATTGAGGCCTGTTGGGATGTGTGTTTTTTCGGGCCAACGAGTTGAGTGTGTGGCCGAAAGTGGCTATGTTGATAAGGGAAAAAAGGTAAAAGTTATAAATGTTGAGAGCACGCAGGTTACGGTTCGTCTAATCGAAGAGACAGAAACATAGTGAAAGGATAGTATTATGTGGGAGCTAACAAATATGGTTATGGCCGCTGCCGATCCTAAGAACATTGTTATTTCGGCAGTTGTAGTCATCCTTGTCATTGTCTTACTGGTATTTTTCCTGCTTTTCCTAAAGTTTTTCAGGTTGTGGCTGCAGGCCTGGATGTCCAAAGCCGATGTTAAATTCTCGGAACTTATTGGAATGTGGCTTCGAAAAGTCGATACCCGTGTAATAGTTCTGAGCAAGATAACCGCTGTGCAGGCTGGTCTGAGTCTGACTACGCGGGATTTAGAAAGCCATTATCTGGCCGGGGGTCGGGTCCAAAATGTTGTGCGTGCTTTGATCGCTGCGAACAGGGCAAATATTGATTTGACATTGAAAACGGCCACTGCAATCGATTTGGCAGGCCGGGACATTCTCGAAGCGGTCCAGACGAGTGTAAATCCGAGGGTGATAGATTGCCCCGACCCTAAAAAGGGCAGAGATACTGTTGATGCAGTTGCCCAGGACGGCATTCAAGTGAAAGCCAAGGCCCGTGTAACAGTTCGGGCCAACATTGAGAGGCTAATTGGCGGTGCTACCGAAGAGACAATCATCGCTCGCGTAGGCGAAGGAATCGTTACTACAATCGGCAGCGCAATAAGCTATAAGAGTGTTTTGGAGAACCCGGATGAAATTTCAAAGTCGGTTTTGGCAAAGGGACTTGACGCAGGTACGGCTTTTGAGATTCTTTCTATTGATATTGCCGACGTGGATGTGGGCGAAAATGTCGGAGCTCAACTGCAGGCTGCCCAGGCCGAGGCAGATATGCGACGGGCAAAGGCCGAGGCGGAAAAACGCCGGGCAATGGCGGTGGCACGTGAACAGGAAATGCGGGCATTGGTGGTTGAAAACGAATCGAAGGTACCGCTGGCTATGGCTGAGGCCTTCAAGAAGGGAAATCTTGGCATTATGGACTACTACCGAATGAAGAATATCAGTGCTGATACCTCAATGAGAGAATCAATAGCAAAGCCTAAAAGGAAAAAAGAATAGCCGAAAGTGGGATATTTTCAGGGCTGTTTAGTTGACGGGTATATGGTTATTTTATGTGTACTTTTGTTTTATACATAACTGCTGGCGTACTTGGAAGCAATGGTCAGGACAATGGCTGGACACAGCTTTTAGTGCTTGTAATGCTTGCGGTCGTGTATGGCTTAGGCGGGCTGCTCAAAGCCAGATCAAGAAAAGCCGCTGAAAAGGAGCAGGAGCAACCGACATCCAAGGCTGGCAAGGATGCAGAACCTGCTGTACAGGGCTGGGGAAAGGCCCAGTACCACAAAGTTCAGCAAAAGTCTGCATCTTTGGGCCCAAAGGTGCGGGGCCGGGTTCAGATATACCCAAAACAAAGAAAAGTTTCTCGTCCTAAGGCTGCCATTCATAAACCAACTTTTGAGCCTACCAAACCTTCATTTGTGCAACCTTTGGGATTAGAAGAAATAAAGGCTCCTGAGGTTACAGTCGATTTTGAAGAACTATCTAAAATTGACGCTGGAGGTGAACGTAAAGGTGCAAAATCGGGTTTATCTGAGTTAGTTTTAGATTATCCAGGCTATGATACGCTGCAAATGGCAATTTTACATTATGAAATTCTCGGGAAACCTTTGTCGCTGAGGGAACCGTCAGACGCCTTAAAATGTTTTTAAGAAGGTTTATGCCACTTTTCAACAGAGCAGGATAAAAAAACTGATTTGTCTGAAAGTTGCAATTTTAGAACAACATCCAACGTCTCATAATATATGTTATGTTTCATTCATGTTTTTCTGAATGTTCGCTTATTCATTCCTGCATTATTGGGAGCTTTACAGGTCCATAGCCTGTCCGGCCGTGTCGCAAAGACTATCCCAGGCTGATTCAGCCGGATCAATAAGTCCTAAGTTTTCAAGCACAATTGACAGGTTCTCTGTTGGCTCGGTATGTGTAAGCATTTTTTCCATAGCTCGGGTTAGATTTATAACAGATGAGGCAAATTTAAGTTTGTCGCAATAAAGCAAGGCTGTTTTGTAATGAAGCTCGAGAATTCGCCTGTCAATATCTTGTGGTTCAATCAGGGCATCAAAGGCAGCTTTGTTATTGTTAGATTCAAACAAACAAACGATTAGCTTGTTTTTTACCCTTGTGAAGGTTGGATTGATCTTAAGAGCTTCTTTTAGAAGCTGTATACTTTCAGCCGCCCTGCCAAGGTTAAAATTATACACTGCAAGTCTGTAGTATAACTGAGGGTTATGGGGATGGTTCATTAGATGATTGTGATGTGCTTTTAAGATAAAATCATATAGCTCGGCCGGATCGTTATTGATTTCATCGGGTAGAGAACTGCCTGCAAATTGTTTTCTGAATTGCAGGATTGCGCTTTGGGTAAGCAAAAAAGTGCTGTTTGCATCGATTGCTGCAGCAAGAGATAAAGTTGAAAGTGCCCCAGAATGGTCGCCGAGTAGTTTACGTGCACTTGCAAGACCAATATATGCATCCACAATTTCATCATTTATCCTGGCAGACTTATTGAATTGATGAGCTGCTAATTTGTCCTGCTCAAGATTTAAATACAGCGTTCCAAGCTTGATAGCCGCTTCGAGCAGGTACGGGCTTAACTCAATGGCTTGTTTATACTCGTCGATGGCTTCATTCGGATTTCCGATGGCGCTTAGAACTTCGGCATATTTGACATGCAAATCAGCCCTTTGTGGTGCATCTTCCAGCGAATTTGCAATATGCTCGGCAGCTTCCTGAAAGCTTTGTTCGTTTATTAATTGCTCTAAGTAGTCGTCTTCACAATATGTATTATCAGGATGTACCAAAATGGCAGTGTTGAATCTGTCGATGGCTAAATCATATTTGCCGTTAGCGATGTACAAATGGCCAAGAGTTGCCAGGGTTGGTAAGTCATCGGGATATTCGTCCTTTAGCAGCTCATATTCCTGGATGGTTTTCTCGATCCGGCCGTTCTTGAAATATATAGCAGCCAATCTCTGTCTGGGAAACTGTAAATAGTTTTTGAACTTAAGGCAGTCCTGGTAGAATTCAACTGCCTTGGATTCTTCGCACAATCTTTCGTAACAATGACCCAGGGCGTACAAGGCCATAGTGTTACTTGGATAGCGCAGGTATATGGAATTTAACTGTTCGAGAGCATTTCGCAGCTCATTCTTTTGAATATATACATCAGCTGCTGCCATTGACCCTAATGCGGAGGCGGGATTATCAGCCAGATAAAGTTTTGTTTGTTGCTGAGCCGTTTCTATCTGACCGGAGCTGAGCAAACCAATGATTTCATTTAACTGCCGGCAGCTTTCTGTTTCGCTATCAGCCTGGCATTTTTTTGCTGAATCCAGCCAATGTAATATGAGCTCAGCCGTATCGACAGCGATCGCCCTTCCAAAAATTTCCAGCAACTTGCTCATAAGTTCCTCTCTATTTATTTTCAGCTCGTTATTCGTATTTTCTCAAACGAGCTGTAGATTTTTATTTGCTAAACGCTGTAAGAAGTATCGACAATGGGCTGGGGCTTGTTAATCGAAGTTTTCGGCAATCAGCCAGCAATAAGGTCATTTTGCCTGGCGTATGTGGTGGTTGTGCGTGATGTAGGGATTGTTTGGATTCTAAAAGCGATTTTACGGACTTTACTGCCCCCTGCTTTTAAGACTATAGGATAACCGTTAAATACAATTACACTAAACTACCGACTTCTATTTTTCAGCTATTCTACTTTTGATTTCCGCAATGCTCGCAGAATGGCAACAGCGAGTGGCGAATACTGCCGCATTTATCACATTTCTCATAAAGCTTTGTTCCACAGGATGGACACGCATAAACTTGTTGTTTACCAGTATCCATTGCTTGTGCAGCTAAAGCCAAACCTCTACGGTTTTTGCCAATCACATAGCGTAATGGACCAATCAAAATAGGTTTGCTGCAAATCGGACAAACATATTTATCATAAGCTTCCTGATATTGCTTTATGAGCCAGACTTTTTTCGGGGAAATGATTCTCTTTAGCAAATAAACCAATAGATTGATTACAATTGCGATGATTACTAAAATCGCTATATATTTGAAATACTTACGAGGAAAATATTCGTGAACTACAAATGAAAGCTTCAAAAATACAGCGATAAACACAGCATAAATGACCGGACCGTACATTCCCGAGCGTTTCTTTATGAAAAACAGTGCGGAAATCAAAAATACAGGTAGTAAAACTGCTAATTTCATGGCTGCAACTTTTAAACGGTGCCTGGCCATTATTTTGTTATGTTCCTTTTTAGCCAAATCCTCCTGCTTGCCTGTTTGTTGGCTGATATAGGCCAACTCCTCCTCCAGTTGCTGTTGCTGGCTGATTAGTTCCGAAATCTGTTTGTTTAAAACCTGATATTGCTTTTGGTTTTCCAGAAATAATGTCTGGCTTTCAGTAAATGTTCGCTGATTTTCGGCTGAGAATTGAAGATTTTTCTCAATACTTTGCTTTTGAATACTCAGCAATTGATTTATCGTATTTTGTAAGTTATCGGTGCTGTCTTTCAATATCTCCCGTTGCTGTTTTTGGTTCTTTATGTTTTTCCTGATGTCATTTAGAGTTCCCTTTAGCGATTTCTGTTTTTTGACAAGCTCAGCATCGACATATTTTTCCTTTACTTTAGAAAAATCAGGGCTGCGTAAAGAGCCTATATCGCTTACCAAAAAGCCTAACAGCCAAAACAGCAAAACACCGAAAATCAGGCTTAAAACGATAACGAAGAATCGCTGTACGAATGTGCCCTTAAAATTTTTGCTGCTGGCTATAATTTTTCTCCTAATCTGACTTTGCTGTAGTGGTCTGTTTTTCCAGTTCACTCAAATAGGCCAATGTTCGTTCGAGCTTGTCGCTCAGGTGTTTCAGCTTGAGCATAATCTTCACACGTGTCAGTAGTTCCAACTTGTTGACAGGTTTGCTGATAAAATCGTCTGTGCCGGAATCGATTCCTCTTTCAATATCGCCGAATTCATTAAGGGCGGTTACCATTATCACAGGTATATTAGAGGTCTTTGGGCTGTTTTTTATTCTCCTGCACACCTCGAAGCCGCTCATTTTAGGCATCATTACATCCAGTAAGACCAAATCCGGCTGGCTGGCTGCGACAATCTCCAGTGCCTGTGGGCCGTCGTAAGCTGGAATCGTCTCACAGTCAAGGTCTTCGAGGTAGGCCTGCAGAAGTTCGAGATTTTGCACGTTGTCGTCGACTACCAATATACTTGGAATTTTGTCCTGCTTATTTTCGCCTTTTGCCCGAACCATACAGGTTTACTCCCTTCTTGTCCTATTGACTTTGACTTTGGATAAACTGACGAATTTCCGGCCTGATATAAATCTTTTCAATATCCACCAATTTTGTCACCGCCTCGGCACAAAGTGAGGTGTTCTCGGCAAATGAAGCTTCAGTGTCAACAAAGAATATGTCCTGTCCTTTAATTTTGCACAGCCCCCCGCCACTGCCGCCAAGCGGTTCGTTGCGGATTGCGACGTTCTTTGCCTCAAGGAGTATCAAAAGTTCCTCTAATATCCTCTGGTTATTCATCTGAGCAGTTAGTTGTTCAAGAAAAATATTACTGTAAGCCGATATATAATCTTGTGGCTTATTATTTTATCGTGGATAATAGCCAAACTAAAGAACCAGTTTGATTTTATAACAGGAGCTTAAGTTTGACAAGTATTATCGAAAAACGTCTTTCTCTGCATAAATCTCTGGCAGATCAACAGAAGCAGAACGATGCCCTAAAATCTCATATTTCTCAATTGCAGGCCCTGGCCAACATAGGCAGTACGATGTATATGATAGCTCATGAAATCAACAATCTGCTCACCCCCCTTTCCAGCTATGCGACTTTTGCTTTGAACAATCTCGATGATGAGCCTATTGTTAAAAAGGCGCTTGAAAGAGCCGTTCAAAATTGTCAGCGGGCCTCGAAGATAATGGACAGTATGCTGACCCTGACAAACGGACAAAAGCAGCAGAATCAGCACTGCCAACTGAGCAGCTTGATTAAAGAAATATTTGATTCTCTGTGCAGGGACTTTGCCAAAGACAAGATAACGGTGAACATTGTGATTGCCGAGGATATAGTCATCTGGGCCGTTCCCGTTCAGATACAGCAGGTTCTAATGAACCTGATTCTCAATGCACGGGATGCGATGCTTCCAAGAGGCGGAATTTTAACAATAAAGGCACAGGAAAATAGTGACTCTGTGCAGATAGAAGTTACTGACAGCGGTTCCGGAATCAAACCTGATGACCTAAAAAAGATATTTGAGCCTTTTTCAACTACCAAAGCCGATAAAAAATCTTCGCTGCAGCACAGCGGCTCCGGGCTTGGTCTTGCCTTTTGTAAAAGAATTATCGACTCACACGGTGGCTGTATCTCAGTAGAATCCGAGCTGGACAAAGCAAGTACATTTAGAATAACCCTGCCGAAGCCGAAGACAGGTAACAACAAATAGTGATATAAGTTTTCCGAAACAGCTTTCGAGCAGAGGTATTTCCTGAGTCATTGTCCCTTTATTCCTAAATTGAACTTAAGCTATGCAGTACGTTTGGGAACTAATCTTGCTATTGCTTTTATTAGCTGGTTCAGCTGTTTTTTCGGGAGCGGAAACCGCCTTTTTCAATCTCTCGAGCCGACAGATAAAACAGTTTAAAACGTCGAGACACAGGATTCATAACAGCGTTGCAAATCTTTTGAGCAGGCCGGGGCGATTACTAAGCTGTCTTTTGTTCGGGAATATGACGGTTAATGTCCTCTTCTATGCGATTGCGTCCGTTTTGGTTATGCAGGTCGAAAAACAGGCCGGAGCGTGGCCGGCAACAATTGTTGCCGCTGTTGCTTTTCTTGGTTTGATATTGTTCGGCGAAATCATCCCGAAATCCATCGCTTATGCAAATTCGAAGGCTTTGAGCGTTGCTGCCGTCCTGCCGGCAGCTATTTTTGTTCAGATTTTTTCGCCGGTGACATTTTTCTTCAAGGTCATTATTGCAGAGCCGGCCCTTCGATTGCTTCTGGGCCCGGAAAGAAAACTAAAGGCGGTTACAACAAATGAATTCAAGTCTTTGGTGCAAGCCAGTCGAAGGCGGGGGTTGATTACTGCAGATGAAAATAAAATTCTTACCGAAACCATCGAGCTTGGCTATATCAAGGTTCGCCACATAATGAGGCCACGGGTTGATATGGCTGCATGTTCGGTTACAGATTCGCCGCAGAAAGCGCATACAATTATGTTAGACAATCGGCTGACAAAGATACCTGTTTACGCGCAGACGATAGATAACATAATCGGCTTAGTACATCTTCGGCAGCTTTTGCTCGAACCAACAACAGCTTTAGGCAAACTTGCCCAGCAAGTTCATTTTGTTCCTGAGCAGAAAACCGTTGAGTCACTTATAGAGTTTTTTCGCAAAAGTCAAACCGATCAGGCAATAGTAGTCGATGAGTACGGTGGTGTTGCAGGTTCAGTGAGCATCGAGGACGTTGCCGAAGAATTGATTGGGCCTGTGGAGCCCACAGACCAAATTGAACCTATCGAACAAATCGGCCCTGTTAAGTACCGATTGGCCGGAAACCTGGCTATTCACGACTGGGCAGATAGTTTCGGTGTGGACCTCGAAGAGACCAGGGTTTGTACAATCGGTGGATTCATAACCGCCCTTCTCGGCAAAATACCAAAAAGCGGCGATGTTGCCAGGTTAAAGAACCTGAAATTCACCGTTGAGCGAGTGTGGAAACATCGCATTGTAACTCTGGTTTTGACACTTGAAGGGTTTGTTTCTGAAAACGAATCCCAAACAGTTTCCATTGACTGGGAGTCTGGTAAATGAGTGGTTGGTTAGTGTTGATATTAGTATTTGCAGGTTTTGTAGCTCTGGCTGGTTTCTTCGCCGGCGCCGAGACTGGGATATATCAGCTCAGCCGAGTAAGGCTTCGGCTCGGAATAGAGAAAAATCAATTCGGTTTTACCGCCCTTGGCAGAATTGTGCAGGATGGTCCCGCCCTGCTGCTTTCCATGATATTAGGTAATAACCTGGCACACTACCTTGCCACGAGTATCGCAACTTACCTGTTACTGAAAAGATTAGAAGTTGCCCCTGGTGTTGTTCTTCAATTTTTTACTCAATGGGAACCCGCCCACAGTGCAGAGCTGCTTGCGACGTTAATAACCGCTCCGATATTGTTTGTGTTCTCTGAATTTATTCCCAAGAATATATTCTTTTACCGTTCAGACACGCTCACTCCTTCTGTCGCACCTGTTTTGCTCGTATTTCATAAGTTTTTCACCTGGTGCGGTGCCGTAACCTTACTTAAGAATCTATCCCGCTTTTTTGCCACAGCGGCAGGTATCAAGGCCCCTTCAAAGACAGCGGTAACCACTGTGCAGAAGCATCGAATTGCAGCTATTCTGCAGGAAACTCATGAAGAAGATTTCCTAAGTGCCATCCAGACTGATATTATCAACAGACTCGTAAGAACTTCTAACATTCCAATTAGTACAGTTATGGTACCTGTCAACAACATTCGGATGGTTGATATAAATACCGACAGGTCCGCTCTGGTTGAAACATTGAAGAAATCAGCTTTTACTCGATTGCCGGTTTTTGAGCGCCATCGTGCAAATATCACAGGATTCGTGAATATTTACGAGGTGTTGGGTTTGCAGGGCGAGTTTTCCGACCTGCGAACTTTTGTAAAGCCGATACAAAGGCTTGCTGACCGGACCAATGTGATAGATGCGATAAGTTTTATGCAGAAGCAAAAGCAAAAAATTGTCCTGGTTGTAAAGCTCGGCCATACAGGCAGACAAAGGCCGGTTGGGATTGTAACAATGAAGGACCTGATAGAAGAATTGATAGGTGAGTTGGCCGAATGGTAACGCTTTACCGTATCCATGCCCCAAATGTGAGAGATTAAATGTTTAACAAGTGCATTAAGATCGTTGTTTTTTTCATACTAATGGTTCTTTGTCTTGCCGTTTTTGCCAACAGTATGACCAAGCCGGTCAGCAGAGATGAACAGATGTACTGTGCAGGGGCGGTTCTGCTGGCCAAAGGAAATATGATTTACAGAGATTTTTCGTATGTGGCTCAAATGCCCTACCACGCCCTGCTTTGTGCAGCTCTATTCAAAGCAACGGGTACGACCCACTATCTACTTGTGGTGCGAGTTCTGTCATCTATATGTGACATTCTTGTAATACTGTGCATAGTCTGCATATACCGGTGTCTGTTCAACCATTTTCGCACTTGGGGGTGGCTTTTGGGCCTTGCCGGTGCCATATTGTATCTATGCAACCCATTCGTAGATTATGCCAACGGCCTTGCCTGGAACCACGACGTTGTAATAGCCTGTGTGATGTTGGCTACTGTGATATTTACATTTGTTAATTCGGCAGCCAAACCTAAATTCTGGCTGTATGCGGTCATTGGTGCCCTGCTGACTGTGGCCACGTGCATGCGAATAACTACGGTGTTGGTTCAGTTGCTCTTCTTTGCGGTATTGTTTTTTAAACCAGTCAAGCTGACAAAGCAAAGATTTAAGCCAATCGTGCCATTTCTGATTGGCACGTTGCTGGCTGCGGTATGGCCGATTTGGACAATAATTGCAGGTCCGCGAGCATTTTTTCTGAATTTGTTCCGGATACCAGCTCTTAACAGCCAATTCTTGCATAGTATAGGTATGTTCCACAGCAAAATGGGTCTGACATTGGTTTTTTTGGGGACATTGAGCTGCTTACTACTCGTTTTGATGACCGGTTATCTCTATGCAGCAGCCTTGTACAACCTTAGAAGGTTCAGAGTGTTTGGCACGAGAATTTTGATGCTTACCGCCCTGCTGCCGATTGGGTTTTTCATAATCGCATATCTTCCACCGACAATGTGGATTCAATATTTCGCTATGCCGGTACCCTTCTTCGTGATTAGCTTTGCTTATCCGATGATTCATTTGAGAAAATCCGCCGACGGCATTGGGCATAGCACGAATTTTAGAATTGCATCTGCCGGAATAGCTGCGTGTGTCTTTGCAGCGGTTATCTCTTATCCGGCTGTGCTGTACCGGATTCCAAAGCTCCTGGATTTTCAAAACTGGGTACCCCTGACCATCCATAGCGTATCTGACGATATTGCCGCCAAGACCAAGGAGCCGAAACTAATACTGACTTTGTCCCCCCTTTTCGCTCTTGAAGGCGGCTGTGATATTTATCTCCAGCTTTCTGCCGGGCCGTTCGTTTACAGAGTTGCAGACCGGATGCGTCCCGCTGAGCTGCACGTCACCAACACAGCAGGGGCAAATACACTGGGCCAAATACTGAAAGATGCCCCGCCTTCGGCGGTTATAGTTGGTCGGGAGTCTGAATTTTTAGAGTTTCCGCTTTTGCAGGAAGCTGTCGGGCCCGACCGGGAGAAATGGACAACAAAGCAATACAGCAATGGTATTGTAGCCTACTTTAGACGTTAGCCAATACTAATCGAAGTTATTCTCACGCCTTCTTTATTTTTAAGAGCAGCATAGAATAAGCCCGTCATCTTCATAAGTCTTTGAGCTTTTCTCTTATTAGCTTGGCAGCTTTGGATAGAGCTTCTTCGATTTTTTCAGGGTTCTTTCCACCGGCCTGAGCCATTTGCGGCCGCCCCCCCCCGCCGCCGTCGATAACAGGAGCGATTTGTTTGAGTATGTGACCTGCCTTGATATCCTTCTTTATCAAATCATCGGTTATACCAGCCAATAGTGTTACCTTGTCGTCAACAGCAAAACCTAAAACAACCGCTGCAGATTTTGCCTTTTTTTTGAGCATATCGATAACTGCCCTGCCCTGCTCAGCAGAAGCAGCCGAGATTTGCCCGACTATTATGGAAGTTCCGCCGATTTTCTCGCACTTTTCCAGAAGAGCTTTTGCTTCGGCCATAACATCGCCGCCGCTTTGCTTAGCTGCCGATTTCAACTCTTTGGCCAATCTTTTATTTTCCTTTATCAGTTTCTCAACTCTGTCAATCATCTGCTCATCTGGTACTTTTAACATTTCACTGAGCTGGTCAACAATATCGCTTCTTTGTTCGAGATATCCGGCAAGTGCTGAGCCGGTCAGTGCGGTAATTCTTCGAACGCCGGCGGAGATGCTCTCTTCTTTTATTATTTTAAAGCCGCCGATAGAGCCGAGTCTATCTACATGGGTTCCGCCGCAGAACTCTCTGCTGAAAGCCTGCTGAATATATTCAGCATCTGCAGCACCGATTGCGACCACCCGAACCTCGCTGCCGTATTTTTCGCCGAAAAGAGCCATAGCTCCGAGTTTTTCCGCGTTCTCTTTGGGCATAACTACGCAGGCTAAAGGCAAATCCTCAGCAATTTTGCCTCTAACCAAATCCTCAACTTTTTTTATCTGCTCAGTGGTCAGCGCAGCCGGATAGGTAAAGTCAAATCTCAGATAATCGGGAGCAACAAGACTGCCGCTTTGTGCGGCGGATTTGCCGCAGACATTCTGAAGTGCCCACTGAAGCAGATGGGTAGCGGTGTGGTTCTTCTTTATAGAGTCCCTGTCTTTACTGACGATAGCCGCAGCTTCCTGCCCAACACTGAGAGAACCATGTGCAACTTTTCCACTGTGAATCACACAATTTGCTATCTTCGCAGTATCCTCGACAATGAAGCGTCCGCTTTTGGTTTCTATAGTCCCGCAGTCACCTACCTGGCCGCCAGCCTCAGCGTAAAAGCATGTCTTATCCAGCACAACGCCAATCTCAGCGCCCTCTTCGGCATTGCCGGTATCCTTAAATTGGGAGTTTTCAATAAAACCTATAATTTGGCTTTTGCAATCAGAGGTTTCATATTTGTGCAGGTCTTCGGTAACGGGTAATTCAGCATCAGCTAAAGCAATTGTCAAAGAAGCACCTTTCTGTGCAGCTCTTGCGCGCTGTCTTTGCTCTTCCATCAGTTCGTTAAACTTTACTTTATCGACCTTGAGGCTGCGTTCATCGGCCATAAGCTCGGTCAAATCGAGTGGAAAGCCATAGGTATCGTAAAGTTGGAAAGCATCCTTGCCGCTGATTATCCGCTGGGTGGTTTTCTCCGCACGCTTGGCAGCAGTGTTAAAAATTTCGATACCTCTGTCGAGCGTTCGACCAAAACCTGCTTCCTCTGATTCAATAACCATTGAGACATAGTCAGCTCTTGCCTTTATTTCGGCAAACGCATCACCCAGACAATCAACAACTACCGGCACAAGTTTATACATAAACGGTTCGTGCATCTTTAATTCTCTGCCGAATCTTGCCGCCCGGCGCAGAATACGGCGAACAACATAGCCCCTGCCTTCATTAGATGGTGTTGCGCCATCGGTTATCGCAAAGACCAGCGCGCGAATATGGTCTGCGATAACCCTAAATGCAATATCGGTCTTTTTGTTAAGTTCAGATGTGTATGTATAGCCTGTCTGCTGGCCGATAAATTTTATTACTGGCATAAATAAATCAGTATCGTAGTTGCTGGTTTTGTTTTGCAGTACAGCAGCAATTCTTTCCAGGCCGGCACCAGTATCAATGTAATGAGCACCAAGTGGTAGAAGTTTGCCGTTGCCACCTCGGTTGAACTGTATGAAAACCAGATTCCAAAGCTCAAAAAACCTTCTGCAGTCGCCGTTGACAACACATTTGTGGCCCGGCAGGTCCTTCTTGTCACACGCCTCGGCACCGAGGTCTATGTGTATTTCACTGCAGGGACCACACGGGCCTGTATTGCCCATCTCCCAGAAATTGTCCTTTTTGCCGAAGGCCAGTACCCTTTCAGGCAGTATTGACGTAACCTTTGGCCACAGCTTTTCTGCCTCATCATCTTTTGGTAAACCGTCCTCTTTGTCTCCAGCAAAAACAGTTGCCCATAATTGGTCAGGATTAATCTGCCAAACCTTTGTAAGAAGCTCCCATGCCCATTCGATAGCTTCGGCCTTGAAATAGTCGTCGAATGACCAGTTGCCCAACATTTCAAAGAAGGTGTGGTGATAGGTGTCTTTACCAACTTCCTCAAGGTCGTTGTGTTTGCCGCTTACGCGAAGGCATTTCTGGCTGTTGGCTGCCCTACGGCATTGCGGCGAGGTCAAGCCCAAAAATATATCCTTGAACTGGTTCATACCTGCATTGGCAAAAAGCAATGTCTGGTCGTCAGTGGGTACGATAGGTGAGCTGGGTACAAATTCGTGACCTTTATCCTTGAAAAAGTCTATAAAACTACTTCTTATCTGACTTGAATTCAGCACTTTAGGGTTCCATAGAAATTTTTATTTTATTTCCGCAAGTCCTTTGGTGATGAGGACTTTTTCCTTTATCTCCTCACATAAATTTTTGTTTCCGGCAAGGTATTTCTTGGCATTTTCTCTGCCCTGTCCGAGTTGGATGTCACCGTAGTTCAGCCAGGCGCCGCTTTTTTGCACTATGTCGCAGCCAAGGCCTAAATCGATTAAATCGCCTTCATAGCTTATTCCGCTGTCGAACATAATATCGAACTCCGCATCGCGGAAAGGTGGTGCGATTTTGTTTTTAACGACTCTGGCCCTGACCCTGCTGCCGATGGCACCGCTGCTGTCCTTTATGGTGGCCAGCCGTCTTACGTCCAATCGAACAGAACTATAAAACTTTAGTGCCCTTCCGCCCGGCGTGGTCTCGGGATTTCCGAACATTACACCTATTTTCATCCGTATTTGATTTATGAAGATAAGTGCTGTCTTGCTCCTGTTGATAACGGCGGTAAGCTTCCTCATTGCCTGGCTCATCAATCTTGCCTGCAGGCCCACGTGTCTGTCACCCATGTCGCCTTCAATCTCTGCTGCCGGCGTCAGTGCGGCAACCGAATCGATAACTATAACGTCAACTGAATTAGACCTTATCAGCATCTCAGTGATTTCAAGTGCCTGCTCACCGGTATCGGGCTGGCTGACCAACAGGCCGCCTACATCAACACCCAGTTTTTTTGCCCATGTAGTATCCAGGGCGTGTTCGGCATCGATAAATGCGGCAACGCCGCCGGTTTTCTGAGCATTGGCTACCACGTGCAGAGACAAGGTTGTTTTGCCGGATGACTCGGGACCAAACAATTCAGTTGTTCGCCCACGGGGAATTCCTCGGCCTCCGAGAGCTATATCAAGTGATAGTGAGCCGGTAGGTATGCCTTCGATTGTGGCATACTTGTGCTCGTCCATTTGCATAATAGCACCCTGGCCATACTGCTTTTCAATCTGTGCGATTACCTGCTGCAGGGAAGTTTCCTTGCTGCTTGTTTGGGATTTCTTTGTCTTTGCCATTATTGGTTTTCTCCACTTTGCGCTTTTAGCTTAATTTGTAATTGCATAGCTGCGTATAAACAGGGCCTGTTGGTGTCAGTTGGCTCTGGTAAACCGAAACCGAATCAACCAGCATAGTTCCAAGCTTAAAATCTTCATAGTCTCTGCTCGCCTGTGCCAGCTTGATGCCGGCTTTAGAGTTCCTTATTCTACATAATGTCAAATGGCCGGCAAATGTTCTTGTTTCCTCCGGCCAGCCTGCCAAAGCGAACTGTTTCTCAAGGTCTTTTTGCAGCCGTAGAAGATTGTCGTTTTGTCCGCCTGCACTGACCCATAAGACTCTGGCACTTCTGCCGCCAAAAGAGCCGACCGGCCCTATATCCAGTTCAAAATCACTATGCTCATCTGCAACACTTTTGACTATATTACAGACCTCAACGGCTTTGTCATCTTTGATTTGGCCTAAAAACTTCAGCGTCAGGTGTATATTCTTCGGCTCTACCCACTTGACATCGCTTTTTTTGACATCAACTTTGCTCTGTAACTGTTGCTGTAAATTCCTTAACGCAGCCCGTATTTGCTCGTCAATATCTGTTGCTATAAAAACCCGCATTTAATCTCGCAGCTAAAAGTTGGTCAGCTTTTGCAGGGTTTCGAACCTGCTTTCGATATCATCTGTGGTTATTGAGGTCAGCCCTTTGAGTGAAAAATCGGCAATCGCAAATGAGGCAACCACTGTACCGTAAGCAACTGCTGTTTTCAATGACTCGAAATCAGCTTTGTCAACACGGGCCAGGTAAGCCATAAATGCTCCGGCAAAACTGTCACCTGCTCCTGTGGGGTCCTTGACATTCTCGGCCGGGTATGCAGGCAGAATAAACATATTAGCATTGCTGTCGCACATAACCGAACCTGATTGACCTTTTTTGATAACCAGGATACCTGGGCCCATATCCAAAATACTTTTCGCTGCTTTTATCAAATTGCTTGTATCAGCCAGCATTCTCGCCTCATCCTCATTGATTATCAAGCAGGTAATGTTCTTCAACAGCCCCCTTAGGTCATCAAGCTCATTTTCAATCCAGCAATTCATACTATCGGCAGCGACAAAAAACGGGTCATTGAGCTGACTAAGCAGTTCAATCTGAAGAGCAGGTGCGGTGTTCGCAAGAAAAACAAATTTGCTGTCTTTGAATTCGGCAGGCACCCTCGGCGGCTTCTCTGTCAACACATTCAGTTCGAGCTTGTCGGTTGTTCTGTCATCCATATCATTCTGATAGCTGCCTGTCCAGCGAAACGTTTTGCTTTGGCTTCTTACCTCCAGGCCTGTCAAGTCGACTTTTCTGTCAGCAAAAACTTCAGCCAAATTGAACGGGCAGTCCGAGCCGATAACACCGACAAGTCTGACCGGACCAAAAAAACTTGCAGCCATACTAAAATAAACAGCCGAACCGCCCAGGCAATTCTCACTAATGCCATAAGGCGTTTTCACAGTGTCAATACCAATCGAGCCTGTTACCAACAATGACACCTGTTATTCTCCTTCAAACTTGAAACTTCGTTGAAAATCTCTTCAGAGTATTATCTATTCTGGTAAGCGTATTATCTTTTCCAAGTATTTTTACCGAATCAAAAATCGGCGGGCTAACTGTAGTTCCACAAATGGCAACACGCAACGGCTGTGCAACTTTGCCCAAGCCAACTGCTCTTTCTTCGGCCAAGCCTCGCAGCAACCTTTCGATTCTATCCTCGGTGAATTCCTCCATCGCAGCCAGTTTGTCACGGACAATTTGAAGAATAGCTAAACCGTCGCTTTTGAGTAAGATTTTTTTTACAGCCTTTTCATCATATTCTATGGCATCATCGTCTAAGGATAAAAACCTGCACTTTTTCTCAATATCAGACAAGGTCCTTGCGCCTTTATTTATCTGCAATAATCTTATGAGCAAGTCGTCATCGGCCTTGAGCAGTGGCGATTCAAGTTCATTCAAAAAACTCCTGAAATGCTCCAGAAGCTTTTGCTCAGGAGCAATACGAATATGCTCGGTATTAAATGCTACGAGTTTGTCCCGGTCAAACAGACTATTGGATTTGGAAAGTCTGGATAGGTCAAAAGCCTCGATTAGCTCATCGGCTTTCATTATCTCGCGCTTATCGCCCGGGTTCCAACCTAACAGTGCAAGGAAGTTGACCATAGTCTCAGGCAGGTAGCCGCTCCTGAAGAAATCAACGACATTAACCTCGGGAAGGTTAACTCTGAGATATTTCGCTATCGCCTCTATACTGGGCATGTCCGGTGTGGTTTTACCGGCCAGAAAAGAGTTTAGCTGCGCGGTAGCAATGTTGCCAACCTCAGCCAGTTTTTCGAGGTCAACTTCATCTATTTGCTTCAATGCTTTTTTCAGAGCCTTTGGCCTTTCACGTTTGGAGAGTTTGCCGCCACCGGCTGATATGGTAACAGACATATGGGCATAAACAGGCCTGGTAAATCCTAAGGCATCCTGCAGGGCCTGCTGGGCCGGCGTATTCATCAAATGTTCCTGGCCTCGAATGACATGGGTTACGCCCATAAGCTCATCATCAACAACGCAGGCAAAGTTGTATGTAGGAAATCCATCACTTTTCTGTATGATAAAGTCACCTATTTCGCCGGGACCGAATTTAACTTCGCCGCGAACAACATCAGTAATAATAAAAGGTTCATCCTGCGGTACGGCAAAACGTACCGTAACAGGCCGAGTCTGAGCTTTTGCTTTCTTAACATCGCTTTCATCGGGAAACTTCTCAGGACGTGGATACGAAAAGTTTTTCCTTTGAGCTTCGGCTTGTCGCCGGAGTTGGTTAAGCTCTTCAAGTGTCTCAAAGCAATAATATGCCTTGTTTTTTTCAAGCAGCTTATGCACATACTTATCGTATATATCTTTTCGTTGTGACTGCATATATGGGCCTGTGGGGCCGCCGATTTCGGGCCCCTGGTCCCAGTTGATGCCGAGCCAGTGAAGGTCGTTTATAACCTGCTGCAGAGCTGCCGGAGTGTTTCTTTTGCGGTCTGTATCTTCTATGCGCAGGATGAATACCCCGGCTCTGTTGCGTGCAAAAAGCCAGTTGAAAAGTGCAGTTCGGGCACCTCCAATATGGAGATAACCAGTTGGAGAAGGCGCAAAACGCACTACAACCATCTGAGCCATTATTACCTCAAAATATAGTTAGCACAAAAACTTACCCTAAGTTATGGCGGCACTATTGTCAAGAACAGGCTTATCCTTAAAACTATCATAATCCACAAAACCTGCTCTCGGTTTTTATCCAGCCCGATAATTCTCTTTGTCGATTTTTTTCTTATGTTTTACAGAGAGAAAAGACCGAAGCTGTTTGGTGAAAAACCAGATGAAGGTCATTAACAGCTAAAACTGATGATGTTCACCTAAAGTTAGGGGCGAAATTCTGCGAATAAGCTTTATGTCATCTGCCCAAATGGGAGGAGTGTCTCTCATTGAGTTTGGTGGAGGTTTGCTGTGTGGTGAGAAAAATGCTACCGACACAAAAACAAAGCTTATATCTTCTGAGAATAAACATCCTTGCCCTGGTTGCATTATTGACTTTGGCGATTTCTGGTGTTGCAGTACCAACTCAGGCAAAGGCATCATCCAAAACAAATAAACTATGTAATAAGTTCCGAATGATAGCGCGGATTCATATGGCTTATGGCAACTACGGCAAAGCTCAATCATACGCAGAGAAGGCAGTCGCTATTGCTCAAACCACCGATACTGCTGATATAGAACTGAGTTCCTGTGTCATAGACTTAGCTTATCTTTACAATCAGCAGGGCAAATACGACCAGGCTGAAAAGTTCTGTCAACAGGGTCTGGAACTGCAACAAAATGTGTACTACAAGCACCACCCTTACATAGCTTATAATTTGCGAATACTAAGCTCTATCTATTACGGCCAGGGAAAGTATCAACAAGCGAAATCTACGCTTGATGAATCAATTGCGATAATGCTCAAAAGTCACCTGGCTGACGAATCTGTTATGACGGGCTTCTATGTGGATGTGGCAGGTGTTTTAGCTGCACAGGGTAACTTTGAACAAGCTAAGCACTATTATCTTCAGGCACTATCATCAATAAAAAAAAACTATGGCCCAGATCACCTCTATGCTGCCAAAGTCCTTGGCAGTATAGCGAGACTCTATGTTTTGCAGAGTAAATACAACGAGGCAGAACCTTTACTCAACAACGCTTTGGCGATACAGAAAAAGGTTTATGGCCCGGATAACCATCTCTTAGCTCTAAACTGGGTTTGCAAGGCGAAAATGTGTCAATCAAAACAAGACTTTGGCTGTGCAGAACAATTACTTCAAAAAGCACTTTCGGCAGTGCGAGAAAAGCAGGGACCGAGACATCCTTTGGTTGGAGAGATTCTAAACGCATTAGGTGAGCTGTATATTGCACAGCAAAGGTACGAAGAAGCTAAGCAGGTATGTCAGCAGTCATGGGGTATCTTAAATGACTCATTAGGAACCGATAACGACCATACGGCAATGGTTCTAAACAGCCTTGCAAAAATTTACATCCATCAAGGCAAATACACCCAGGCCAAGGATTATTGCTTAAGAGCGATCAACACGCTCGAGAGTATTTTAGACCATAGCCATCCTCACATTGCAATGGTACAGCAGACGATACAGCATCTGGAGCAGAAATCCAAAGGTACATTCAAAACCACAAAACTTACCACTGCGACTGATATAAAAACAGCCAAACAGTTAGCTTACGAAACCACCGCCTTAACTGCTAACTTGAATAATTAAAAAGCCTGCTCCCTTTGGGGAGCAGGCCTATCTAACAAATGACTATCTTCGCATTAGTGTTCAGTCACCGAATGCTTCTGAACCTTCTATACGTGTTGTAAGGAACGCTGTTATATTAGCGTTATCGCTATCCATTGCTCCTGTACCATATTTTTCCATAACAAATGCCATCGAATCGCCTACCGGTGAGCCCAGATTAGCGTCCAGGATGGTAACATACTGAACGAAAGCATCAATATATTCCATCAACGATGCGTATTGAGTTCCTTCGGCAGCACCTTCGAAAGCTGTAGCAATCGAAGTGGCCATTTCAGGTGTAAAGGGTGCATCGGCCGGAGCCAGTGTGTTGAACGCCTGGATCATAGCAGCCATTCGTGAGCCGTCTTCATCTCTTAAGACACTTGCGGCATTTACAAGTGACGCACACGCCTGGCAAGGCTGCAAGCTCGGATTAAGTGCAAGGGCGTTTCCTATAGCAATCTGAAGAGTTTCTGCTGTAATTCCAAGTTCAGACGCTGCCGCCAGCATCAGCCCGGGACAACCTTCTATCCTCGGAATGTCGAACTGAGCAAGCGGTGCAACAGGTGCTAACAATTCTTCTTCTTCGCAGGGACAGGGGGGACAGTCAGGACAGTTATCACCACGCTTGCCGAAGTCTTGAATGATTAAAACGGCATCGCCATCGGTCCACGCCACTTCACCATGTTCGGTCATGCAATAATAATCATCAGTATAAGGTTCACCTAGGTAATCCAGCAGCATTTCCCCAGGTACATGTGGGTTTTCGTCAGCACCAAAAGCATATGCCCATATGCCTTGCCCATATCGGAGACTCGAAACATCAACATCGACCTCACTTGCGTAAACCTGGGTAGTAGCTTTGTTGATAGATTCCTCGTCACCGCACCAGCCTGCAAGAGATTTTATCCTGGCTTCGTAACCTTGATCTTCTGCGTATACTTTAACCAAGCCTGGGGCACAAACTACGGTATCGGCTGTGTTTTCACCTGGAACCATCTCTGGCTCAACATCTCCAGGAACGTATATTGGATAGGCGTTGTGGGCCCAAGCCAATATTTGAGCTTCAGTACCGTTATCGTAAGCCTTTACAAGAACATTTCCTGTTTCAGGCAGAATCTCAAGATTGTCAATAACCAATGAAATCTTGTCACCGTTAGGATAATCAGGTACGACCATAACCTGCGGTGAAAGATCGGCACCAGCTGCGACCCCGACTTCAGCGGTATTATTATGTGCGCCTTGAGCCTCAGCTTCTATACCGGCGTGGCCGCCGTTAAAGGCTAATACGTCAACACAACCATTATGTGAGACAACTACAGTCTTAGCATCAGCGGTTGTCTCCTGGTCACACAATTCCTGTGACTCAGCTTCTGTCCTTATCAAAGCGTGGCAACCTTGCTTATCCACATCACCAGATTGAACCAGAACATCATCAATGGCACAAACTCCTACATAGGCATCTGTGAAATAGCCATCTTTAGCCTGAGCTAATATTCCAGCATCACCGCCGAGTTGTGCTATTACATCAACGCCACCCTGAGTACAAACTATGGTACTGGCAGTATTAGTATAGCCATCCTCAGCTACAGCTTCTATTGCAGCCTTACCACCAAAGCCGGCTTTAACCTCGACACCTTCTTCGCCCTTTGCTCCGATCCCGACAGTTGCGATGTTATCAGAATTAGCACACTTAGCTAAAGCTTCTATTTTGGCTTTGCTGCTTATGCCTTCTGCGACAAGCGTAACTTCGCCATCAGTGCAAATCAAAACATCGGCGTTATTAATTCCGCCATCATGAGCCAATGCTGTTATCTTGGTCTCGTTGCAGCTTCCGCTCAGTAGCTCAAGATCACCGCCAGCCGCAATATCAATTTCGGCGTTGTTATTCAGTCCGCCGGAAGCCTCGGCCAATATGCCGTCCTTATCGGATTTACCTCCGGTTATCTCTACATCGCCCGCGGCATCAATATCCACAGTAGCCGTGGCGCTGCCCTCATCGTCTTCGGTGCTTGCCGCAACATCAAAGTCCCCAAACGGTTCTATGATCACATCGCCGTCGGCTTCAGCCATTCCCTTGGCATCGATCTCAAGCGTAGCAAGAGCATCGCTCGTATCGCCGTTATCACTTGAGCCTGCCGTTGCCGTTACCTCTATATCGCCGCTGTTGTTGGAAATAACATCACCTTCGGCATCAATTCTCACACTGGCAGTTGCATCACCAGAACCCGAAGATGTTTTGGCTGTAACTATGATATCGCCATCACCAGCAGGATTGCTACCCCACAGCGTAACCGTATCGCCCTTGATATCAACCAAAGCAGTAGCATTGTCTGACCCGCTTGCCTCAGCATCAACTATAATGTTTTCCCATATATCCACATTACCACGAGCAACAATATCAACTGTGGCTACAGCGTCAGAGCCGCCATCAGAGGAGGCTTTTATCAGTGCCGCAGACCAGATATCGCCAGCAGCAAGAATCACCTGCGCGGTTTCACCATCTACTTGGATTCCATCGCCATCTTCGTTTCTAACTTGATAAAGGTCATCTCCAGAGGACCAACCATCTCCCATTTCAACTTGAACTGAAACCGGGCTGTTCTCGCTGATAAGCACGGTGTCCCCAGCAGCCATAATAACACATTCATCAGCTACCAGGTGACCTCTGTTAATAACTTGTCTACCGATAAGATAGAGTCGTTTGGCATTCTGGAAGTCACTAGACTCGTTCGTTACGATTCCATCATCAGCGCCAATGAAGTCCGGATTTTCAGTAAATTCATAAGGTAGACCATCCAAAAAATCATCGTTGGCAAGATCCAGGCCGGAAGCAACTAACTGGCTGACATTGATAGTTGCACTGGAACCAAAGACAATACCGGCAGGATTAACGATAAAAACCCGTCCATTTGCGTTGAGGTCACCAAGAATCTGACTGGGACCTCCAGTAGTAATCCTGTTTAAGACAGCCGAGTCGGAACTTAAAGCTGTAGCTCCTGTATTATACTGATGAAACGTAACAGATTCCCTAGGCCCATCAGAAATATTGAAAGTATCCCAGTTGATGATAGTGCCGTTGGTAGTATACAGGTTACTGTTTTGACCCAGATTATGGGTATTTCCTGCGGCATCTATCGTTCCCTGTGGGACAACAGGATTTGCTGGTGCAGCCATCGCAACCCTCGCTGGTATGCCGAAGACCATAAAGCTCACCAGGCAGCAGGCCATGATCTGCCTAAAATAGTACTCTCTCGAAAATCTTCTTAGCTTTTTCATTTTCCTTCCTCTCTATCTAAATAAATCTCAAACATTTTTGGCTCCTTCTACACACTGTGTATTCACTCCGGCTATACTGCCAGTGAAAACCTCCTTTTACCATCTCAGCATTAAGCTGGCATGAATCCTGCCATGGTTTTGTTCTGTGTCATCTGTGGTCTCAAGTGGATGACCGTAATACACGGCTCCACTGAAGTTGTCCCCAAGCTCAACAAGCACGCCGCATCCTACCGAGAACAAATCCTCCGCGTCACACTCACCCGGCACGGGCTCCTCTATTCTGGCACGGCCGTAATCAAAGAAAGCCAAAGGAGCAAGTTTCCTTAAGAAGGGCTTTTTCTCCGGCGCCAGCTTTGGTTCTTCCATTGACTGGGCATGCTTTACCAGGTCGAACTCGTATTGAGCCGATGCGAGCACACCGCCATCAGTTATTATCTTGCTTTCTTTGTATCCTCTTACAGTGTACATGCCTCCGAACGTAGTCATTTTTGCGGGCACCAGCCTTGCTGTGGGCACTATCCAGCGAACCGAGCCGCTCAAGCGCTGAACTTTATTAGGATCCAGGTACTGGCCGTGACTGGCCGCAGTAGTGTATATCACAAAATCACGGTCGGCATTTGTTCGCGCACCGGTGCTTCCATCCCAGTATCTTCGCTGACTGGAGCCGCCAACGCTCTCGATGCGGTCAAATGTAACAGATGTATTTGACATATCACTACGCTGATGCACATCAATGCCTACGCCCCAAATGTCCATATCAACTTCAGAGCCTAATATCGCGCTGAATATCGAAGAGGAAACTTCGCTTTCTTCGTGACTTAGCGAAGTCGTAACGTCAAAGAACCATCCTTGAGTCTGCAAAACATTGTAGCGCAATTCTCCGCCGTACAACGAGCCTTTGCCCAGAAAATCGATGCCGCCGCCACCCTGAACATCAAATTCACTGTAGCCGCCAAAAATATTGAGACGCAGGTCAGGGCCTAAAAGCGGGAAGTCATAACTGCCGTATACTGAATAATCTTCATCAAAATCTGAGTCCCAGGGAGCCTGATGGTACACGGTAAGCATATCATCTATACCCAAAAGGTTCGTGTTAATAAGTCCTAACCGCGGAGCCCATCGCCTGTCCTTGGTGCCGGCATTGTCAATCTGCAGGAACCAATGCCATGGATTAGCCTCATAAACATTATAACCAACGGCCAGTGTGTTTGGTTCGGCACCCCTTGACACTCTTGCAGAGATGTACCTGTCGGGGTTAAGATTCAGCAGGTTAACATAATCTTCCAGCTTCTTCTGTTTTCCCACCTCTCCGACCTTGATAGGTGTCCATTCCCGCAGGAACGAATCATTCAGATACCCTTTTTCTACCTTTTCATTTTCCGGAGTAAAGTAGCTTGTAGTTACTGAAGTAACCGGGGCTTCGGTAACGTTTATGAGCAAAACTTCGTCCTTCAGTTGTTCGCCCTTGAGAGCTGCAGGCGGAACAGACACGAATATACCGGAGTAGCCCTTGTTTTTATAGACAGCAAGGATGCACTGTGTAAGACCCCGAATAGTCCTTGCGGAAATTTGACGAGGCTGGCCAGGGTTTTCGATTATGTCACACAGTCCCCTGAAATCATAAAGGTTGGTGCTCTCGGCTTTCAACAGGGGCATCTCGGAGGCGTTATATATCAAAGGAATGTTCGATAACAATTCTTCGGTCGTCAGCAGAGTATTGCCGCTGATGCGCAGTTGCCTTGCGGTCATCAGAGAACTTGTATCTTCCGGCAAAGTTAGTTTTGCAATTTCTTCAGGGCTGATTTCTGCAGCAGTTTTTCTCTTCTTTTCCTTCTTTTCTTCTTTGGCCTTTTCTTCAAGCTTAAGCTGGGCCTCGGTCTTGGTAGGTTCTACAATATCAGAAGACTTGCCTATAACATTTCCTGCAACGGCACAAAAGACAATACAGCAAAGAACGTAAAACCATTTTATCCTATTGTAACCATCCATAATTAATCTCCTAAAAATAACCTCGCCAAAGATTCGCCTATCTACATTTCAATCACTTGATATTATTTTTACCGGGCGCGGTAATACACCAACCCGGTCAAAAAATTTGATAAGAAGGACTAGCGTCCCAAATTAAGGGGTTCAAAAAACGATGATACAGCCCGCTCACTCTCTTTTTTTCCTTACCCTCAACCACCAGTTTTTCTCCCCGACAAGATACTATCTACTTCCCGTCGATTAGGCTTTGCAGACAACCTTAAAAAAAAGAAGTCAGAAAATCATACGATTTCTTTAATCATCGATGAAGCATTTACCTCTAAAATCTTGAATGACCCCTGCCATCCTCTCGAATGACTTTTTGGTCCTGATGATATCTTAACTTATATTAACAAGTTTCAATCAAGATGTCAATAAAATCAGTGAACGAAAAAAAATTATCAAAAAACAATGCGTCCGATAACTTGTTATCATCACTGAAGTTATAAAAATCAAAGGTTATCGCACATGTTTAGGGCAGACAGAGAGAATTGGTTGTATTTTTTAGTCTTGAAAAAGCTAATGCTCGTTCATAAACCTATAATTTTCATTGTGGTGGATATGGCCAAAAGTACAAGAAGCAGCACGGCAGCTCTCAAAACTCGCATAAGCCTTGTCTTAGGCTCTATCGCACTCCATACGAATGCCCATATTACTACAATGAGCGCCAAGCGCAAAATGAAGTAAAAACCTCCTCCGTTCATATTTAAATTATACCTAATTCTGCCTTGCTATGTCAAGTAAAAGAGTTTAATTAACAGGCTTATCACTACTGATATGCCTGTTGTTAGTGTCTTTATTCAGCCCCCCTTTTTGCCGGCACAAGCCCTGCAAAATACGAGCTTGCACCTTAAATTCACCAAGAAAGATTAAAGAAAAACAAAATGATTAGCCGAGTCAAGGCGATGAAGTCCATTAATAGCGGGTTTTATATGATTACATTAAATAGGAGAGACAAGTATGAATTTTTTGGAAGAACTCAAGAAGTGGCTGGTTGAAATTACCGAAATTGCTTTATTACTGATTGCCCTTGGCATTGCTGTGGAAATCCTTTTTGGCGAAGGGGTCCCATTCTTTGGACGTGTTGTGGCCAATCTGACAGGTTTGATAGGTATGTTAGGCGAGAATGGACTTGTCGGCCTGATAGCCTTGGGCGTCATCGTCTTCCTCTTCCGCAGGAAAAGGGCTGTTGCGTAGCATTACTCTGACGTAATTTCATTTGCAGACATTGACGATTACACAAAGATGTAACACGCAGATAATTAGCCCGTGCGCCGGAAAAGTGCACGGGCTAATTGTTGCTTTAGGCCGGCAAATCAATAAATGGCCATAGTTCCATACCTGCTGTGATGTTGGAATATAGAAGCCGACCGCGAGACTAAAGCAATCATAATTAAATCAAGAGCACGTCTTGTCATTTCGAGCCCACCATAGTTATCTGACGACAGAAGTAAAAAACAATTGACTGCGGAGACGACTAACAATAAAGTAACTTGTTCCGAAACATTAATTCGTCTTAAGAAACTATTTTTAGCAACATACAACAAATGAAGAGTTGAATGACCATGAAATTTACGACAAGACTAACCCTGATATCGGCAGAGCTGAAATCTCATGCTCCATTTACTCTCCTCGGAGCACTGAGCGGCATAGCTTGTATGCTTTTATTCAGAAATGCCGAGTACCATATAATCCACAGGCTTTTTTACATATTTCATCCTGCTCATGTGGTATTAAGCGCCATGGTAACAGC
Source organism: Sedimentisphaerales bacterium (assembly GCA_016935195.1). Classification (GTDB taxonomy): domain Bacteria; phylum Planctomycetota; class Phycisphaerae; order Sedimentisphaerales; family Anaerobacaceae; genus JAFGRL01. The sequence continues at coordinate 46,563 of JAFGRL010000152.1, read as the reverse complement.
TTCTATATTCAAGCTGCACACGAGAAAAAAGAATTTCCTTTTGGTTTTGGTCGTCGGATATCTGGGCTCAATAGTGATAGCAACCTTAAGTGACTCAATAATACCATATCTGGCAGAGACCTTGCTCGGAATGGAGGCACATAAACACATTGGTTTTATTGAAGAATGGTATATCGTCAATCCCGCAGCGCTGGCGGGTATATTTATTGCCTGCTTTTGGCCCAAGACAAAGTTTCCGCACGCCGGCCACGTTCTGCTTAGCACCTGGGCTTCATCCTTTCACATGATCATGGCAATGGCAGGACAGATTTCTGTATGGATTATAACTGTTAGCTTTGTTTTTCTATTCCTGGCAGTGTGGCTTCCATGTTGTATCAGCGACATAGTTTTTCCATTGCTGTTTGTTAAGCCTTCAAAAGATGACTGAGAAAAATAGGGAACCATATCCACTGAGATTAAAGCCTATATTCAAAAAACGAATATGGGGCGGACAGAAGCTGCGGGAAATTTTCGGCAAAGACATCCCCCCTTTTGAGAAGATTGGGGAAAGCTGGGAGCTGGCGGATTTGCCGGAGGATAAATCCGTTATCGTTAATGGTCAACTATCGGGCTGGATTCTTCGTTCAGCGATTGATATTTACCCTAAAGAAATAACAGGTAATGAGAATTTCTCTTTACCATTTCCGCTTCTTATCAAATTCCTGGACGCAGAAGACATTTTAAGTGTGCAGGTTCACCCGGATACCCAAACATGCAGGCGATTAGGCAAGGGTGAGCCAAAGACCGAGTGCTGGTACATTATCAAAGCTCAGGCAGGAGCCTATATTTACAAAGGTCTGAAGTCAGGCGTGAAACGAAATGAATTTGCCCAGGCAATAAAAGAAGGAACTGTCGAAAAGCTTCTGAAAAAAGTGCTAGTTCAGGCCGGTCAATGCCACTTTCTGCCGGCAGGGACTGTACATAGTATAGGTGCTGGTCTTTTGATTGCAGAGATTCAAACACCATCTGATACGACATACAGGGTTTTCGATTGGAACAGAGTTGACGAAAAGGGAAATTCCAGGCAGCTTCACATTGAAGAGGCCTTAGAGAGCATTCACTTCGAGCCGACAGAAGACGACCTCTCTGTTACAACCGAAGGACGCTTAGTAGACAGCAAATACTTCAAAATAGACAAAGTGCATCAAACTGACAGCTGTGAGGTGCTTCTTTTACCCGGACAAATGAAAACTTTAATTATCCTAACCGGCCAGGGAAAGATTGTTTCAGCCGAAACAACAGAGGCAGTCGAATTTCACAGTGGCGATATTATTGTTATTCCTGCTGCCTATGAAGGAGCCATTCGCTTTGCTGCCGACACGGAGTATCTTAACGTAACAATTTGATTGAGCTGTTTCGAAAGACTACGGCCAATAAGAACAACGAAAATTTGTCTTTATGGTTGTTGTTTAGCTTTTTAATGCTTTGTTGAATGCCAGAAGGAAATTCCAAGAGTAACAAAACTGCAGTAATAATTGGCGCAGGCCCTGCGGGTCTGACCGCTGCTTATGAGCTTCTCGACAAGACCGATATCACTCCTGTCGTTTTTGAGGCAACCTCCGAGATAGGCGGAATCTCCAGAACCGTAAACTACAAGGGAAACAGAATCGATATTGGTGGTCATAGATTCTTTTCAAAATCCGACAGAGTGATGTGCTTTTGGCAGGATATATTCCCACTTCAGGGAAAACCAGCCAGGGACGACATAGCATTGGGGCGATATGTGCCGCTATCGGATAAACCCGATGCACCTGACCCGCAAGAAACTGACAAGGTAATTCTGATGCGCAACCGAATCTCGCGTATATTCTATGCCAGACGTTTTTTCGATTATCCGATAACTTTAAGCCGGCGCACTATATCCAACTTAGGACTGGCTCGTATGATTAAAATTGCCTTGAGCTACTTTAAGGCTCGACTGCTGCCGGTAAAGAAGGAAAAATCCCTGGAACATTTTCTGATTAACAGATTCGGCAAAGAGCTCTATTCGACCTTCTTCAAAGATTATACTCAGAAGGTCTGGGGCGTGCCATGCAACGAAATAAAGCCAGAGTGGGGGGCACAGAGAATTAAGGGACTATCCGTCAGCAGCGCCGTTTTTCAGGCAGCCAGAAATATTTTTGCCAAAGATACATCTTTAGAGCAAAAGAAGACCGAAACAACCCTTATAAGACAATTTATGTATCCGAAATTAGGCCCCGGTCAGTTCTGGGAGGAACTTGCCGGAATAATCAAATCCAAAGGGGGCAAATTATATCTGCGAAACAAAGTAACCGGCTTAAAGTATCACAACAATACAGTTACAGCCGCTGAGATTAAAGAGCAGGATACCGGCAGAATTAAAACCATTAAAGGAGATTATTACTTCTCCACAATGCCAGTGAAAGACCTTATTTCAGCAATGGGGCCTTCAGTTCCAGCCGAGGTCCGTGAAGTTGCAGCTGGATTAGTGTACCGGGACTTTATTACAGTGGGACTTCTTCTAAGAGAACTGAGGATTAAAAACCAGACAAAGACAAAGACCATAAATAACATTGTGCCTGACAACTGGATATATGTACAGGAAAGGGATGTCAAAATCGGCAGACTTCAGATATTTAATAATTGGAGCCCGTATATGGTCAAGGACGAGAATAATATCTGGATAGGCTTAGAGTATTTCTGTACCGAAGGCGATAAGTTGTGGAATAAATCAGATGATGAGCTTAAAAACCTGGCAATCAACGAATTGGAAAAGATTGACATAATCGATAAAACCAAGGTTATCGACAGCGTTGTAATTCGCTCACCTAAAACTTATCCTGCCTACTTTGGCAGCTATGAAAATTTTGACGTCATCAGGAATTTTGCCGACGATTTTGAAAATCTCTTTCTCGTGGGAAGAAACGGCATGCACCGGTATAACAACCAGGACCATTCGATGCTTACCGCTATGACTGCGGTCGAAAATATTGCTGCGGGCATAAAGACCAAAGATAACATCTGGGATGTAAATACAGAACTGCAATATCATGAGGAAAAGTAATCTATGAAAAAAGTAAAACCTGGTGCTCCTTCACGTGTGATTTGAGGAATTGTCATTGCAAGCCCACCGAAGGCGGGCGCGGCAATCTCTGGCCTGCAAAGGGTTTAGATTGCTTCGGTCGCTTCACTCCCTCGCCAGACAATCATCAATTGAGCCGTGACGGAGTAATAGTTGAATGCTATGGTAAACAATTTTTCTGTTAATTCTCTACTGGCCAAGGTGACGGACGACACCATACTTGCGGAGGACAACGAGGTCGGCCTTTCTGGGTGTCTGGTTTGAATCTGGCCGGTAGTCCACATCCATAATTTCTATGAAATCTGCGGTGTAGTCCTTCAGGAAACCAGAGTATTCAAGAATTTTTTCACCCTTTGCTACCTCAAGAACCACCGTCTTTCCGATATGTCTTTCCAGTAAAGGCTCATAAGATGTGCCTATTGAGCTAACCACTTCACCCTTCATCTGTGAGACATATTTGCCTTGAGAAGTAAGAGTTTTTCCCACAGCAGCACTTTTTTGAACTCTGCTTATCAGTACTTCAACTACTTCCACAACGGAGTCTCTCACCGTCATAAATATATTGCGAACTCTACGTTTTAATTTTTGGTATAAGCCCGGATGATATGTTCTTTTTAGCTCCGCAAGTCTTTTTTTCTTTTGCCGGTCACTCAATTGGTCGTGAAAACGAACTATAGCCTGAATATTCGGATATTCAAATTTATATAGAATGTAACTGGTTTCAAAATGGCCGTCCTTGTCTTCGTGCCTGGTTTGATAAACTAATTCCAGACCTGTGCTTTCTACTCTGAGCTTGCCCCAGATGATTTTGCCGTTTGTTTTTTCTAATGTTATCTGAGTCTGTTCAAAATTTTTGAGGCATTTATCTCTTTTTGTCCTTCTGATGAAAGCAGCAACAAGAGTGCAAATGATTATGAAGATAATGGTTAGTGTCAGAGGGTCATGCATAATAATCTACTTGGTTTTTAAACAATTTTTGCCCTATCAACATTGCAACAATAACAGCAATGCTCTTATCGGTCAAATGAAACTTATCGCATTTGTGCAGCACAATTGAGTTCTCTCAGGTATTATGAAGTCCAAAATAAGGAATATCCCTATATCATTACAGCGACTTTTTAGAGAAAATACCATTGAAGGAATAGGAAGCTTTGTCTGTACGGTTTTGTATTTGTAAGGCAGCAATAGTACATCGGACAGAACTTGTGTTTATCTCTCCGGCCTGACGGCTCGGGTGCCCTCCTAAGAGCTGGGGATTTCCCTTTGAGGCTGGAGAGGTTTTTTTATAACCCGCCTAAAAACGCACCTTTAATGCAACATTGCCCTTGCTTGTCTGTTTTTTGTACTAATTCCCCGCGAAAAAAGAAACGTGGCGGCCACTTTTGGCCGCCACGCTTCAGGAAATCTGTCGGATTTTGCTTTAAGACTACCATATTAGCTCGTCTAATATTGGGTGGTAATCGTTACATCGTCAATCCACAGTTCCATAAGTAATTACAACGTTATCAAAGTAAGTGGTTCCCTCCTGCGCCGCGATAAAAAAGAATACCGAGTCACTTGAGGTTGTGGTCGTGTCCCAGTCATACGTCCCCAGCACTTGCTGTAATTCACCGACCGGCTGGACAGCAATCGTGTAAGTCTCATCGTTGCAATCCAGCATCATCTGGACATGAAACCATGTATCAAAGTCGATTGTGTAGCTGGTAGCCGTCCATCCGCTGCCGTTCCAATAGGATAATCTGCCGTCAGATATCGCATAAATAGCAGCAGCTGGGTCACCCACCGTTGAATCTGTTACATAGACGGCCACTTCTGCATCGGTTGGGACGAAAAGATCAAAGTCAATCGTAACAAAATAATTAGGGTCAAGCTGCAGCTCGTTGCTATCGCCACTGGCGAGCCAGGTCGAGCTGGCGCCTCTTTCGACGGCAACACACTTGTAACCATTGCCGAATGACAAACGATTTTCGATGTAGATATCGTTTAAATCACCGGCGGAAACATTCCAGGCATAACCTGTATACGGCGAACGGTCGTCTATAAGGCCGCGGGTCGGATGTGATTCGAAATCATCGCTCAGGAATGTATTGTCAGCTGCCGGTGTAAAAGAAAGCTTCGGCACCCACGTTAATAACACGTCGTCGAGGTACACAACTGTTCCTGTTGCCCCGGCGGGTGTAAACGTCGGCATTCTGAACGTATTTCCGTTATGAAGCGAGTAAGATATGTCGGTACATATAGTGTTCGTATTGTTTTTGTAAGCAGAATAGGTACAATCTTCAAGGTTGACGTCCATTGTGTATTTTTCCCACGTGTCAACACTTGAAGACAGCCCGCTGCTGACCCAATTGCTATCTTGCAAATAATAAATCAGGCCATTTGAGCCGACATACAACTCAGGCTCCCATTCGGAACTATCCGGGTTGATCGTAAGAGTAGCATCACTGGTTTCGCGACGTACCTGGCAGGTAAGCGTGCAGGTGCCGTTTGCGATGACGTTGTCCATAGCCAACATCCAGTTAGAGCCCGATGCATTCGGCGAGCTAAGGTGATAGGCGTGGACTTGGGTGCCACCGCCCTGCTGACGCGTGAGCTTAAGGGCGTTGCCGGAGGCGCCGTATATCACCGAATCCTGAACACAGGCTTTATTATCGTTGCCGTCGCCGATATCAGACCACTTACCCGGACATGCGCGTAATGCTACTGTGTGATTTGCATCTTCCCAAACCTTATAACGATAATCACCCAGTATATGACTTTCGAGGTATCCATTAGTATAAGTGGGGAAAGAATTGAAATCCTGCTTGATAAACCGGATATGTCCAAAATCGTTGATGTCGTTCTTTTACTGCTCCCATCGCTGGTACCACCCCAGGCAATAGGCATCGTACATAGCGCTCGATGTTGACCGCCAGCCATCTTCGTCATTGTAAGGGGCAGGAGGAAATGGCGATTGTCCCCAGCCGTTGGTCAACCTGGTATCCGGATGGTTGCTTTCATCTATAGCATCCCGGAAGACACTTTTCTCCAGTATCCCGATCTTATACTCTCTACTGGTCAGATAATCCTTGTAAGGCACGTTAGGATCTTCGGTTACCTCGCCGGTGCCACATAAAGCAAAGTAGATGATCAGTTCCTGGATTAATCCATCGTCAACCCATTTCGCCCAATCAGCCTTGATATTTCCCATAGGCGAGCCCAGGTAATGGCCGCCCTGTATCTCGGTACTCAGACGAATTGCAGGGTCGATGTTATCCATCCCATCGCGCAGGTCGGTAAAGAACTCCGTCAGATAAGTGCCTCTGAGGTTATGCCAGTTTTCCACCATACTATCACAGGGGTCAAAGTTGGGATCGAAGGCATCAAATCGGAAATCCGTCAGTATATTGACGTCATGCAGTGTTAACATATCATCGACGACCGGCTGATTAAACCCGAACTCGTCTGCCTTGAGCGGCGGAGCCTGGCACTGTGCGGCCTCACTTCGCATGCTCGCTATGAAATTCTTTATGCCGTAATTTTTAGCATAATATTCGAACTCATCTACCTTCGTCGATATTGCATCATCATAGGCGAATTCGGAGACCATATACAGGCACTTGTCGCCGTCACGTGAGATTGTCAACAGATCCGGATCATCGTAGATGGCTTTATCTTCATAGGACCACGGGAATGTACTGCCTTCGAAATATGCTGGTGCGCCCCTGCTGTAAACAGTCGGAACCCATGCCCAGAACTCAAACCCGTTGGACTGGGCTGCTTCACTGGCCGTCTGAAGTATGTTGAACTGTGATGCAAGGTCTTCTTGAACATGCATGATTAGTGCAGTGGTAGGAAGTATTCCTTCATTCCAATGAGTCAGGGTGTCGTCAAGCTTCAGACAATCGCTGCGCAGGCAGATGCCGGTATAGCCGCGGCCCTTCCAGCGTTTTATCATGTTCTCGATTCCCTCGGGCGAATCGAATGCGGCGTCTGTGTCTGCTCCCCACGTTATTATCACATCACCCCAGCTTATCACGGCATTGTAGTAAAAGCCCGTAGCTGTTACCTCGGTGTTACCTCCGGTGTAGTTTACATCCACCGTACCGTTTTCGCCATAGCCCTTAATTATGCCAGAGGCTATATAGCTGTTCACGTCCGAACGGTGATCACCTGTCCATACAAGCTTGCCTTCGGTGATGTTTATCATATCCTCAGAACACTGATTCATCGTAGAGGTTACCGTAAAGGTGCCGCCCATCAGGTTTATGATACCAACAGCGCTGTCGTACATCCTAAGCCATGGAGTCGTAATTGTTCCGCCGGTCATATTGAGAACGCCGGCACCACCTCCGTTGGGGTCAAGGTCTCTTCCGACATTAAGATAAGAATTAGCACCGGAAATAGTTATTGTACCTCCGGTTAAATTAAACGTGGAACCTCCACCATCACTGTAGCTGCCTAATGTCAAACTCCCGGTGTTTAATATCCCACCCGTCATTGTCATATAACAATGGTGACCGTATGGGTTATAAGAAGACAAAGCTGCTATTGTGATGTTCCCATCCTCTATCGCCAGCATATGTTTATTGGAGCCCGCGTCCGGTGTTCCTGAGTACGAAAAATTGACCGTATCACAGGAGGCTGGACTTCCGGCAGGTGAAAAATTGTTTGCGTCAGACCAACTGCTGCTGTCGTTACCATACCAAGTCCGTGCAACCCAGGCCGTTACAGTCGTTCTGCCGGGATTAGTATTGTCATAGTCAATCACCACCGTTCCGGTATCGTTGTAAGCTATAATCTTGTCGTTGTCGACGTATCCCTGGACGGTGCTGACAACGTTGCCATCGACTATGAGCGTACCTTTCTCAATATCTATAACTCCGCCGGTAGCCATCGTTATTGCATTTACGTCCAGAGTGCCGCCGTAAAGCTCCACTCTGCTGTTTGCGCTATAGGTGGGAATATAGGGAATCACGATAGATGGAGTTTTAACTGTTCCACCGGTTATGTTGAGTGAGCCGGTACCGGTCTGGCCCGCTCCAAGGGCTCTGCCAACACGGATATAGTAGCTGGGAAAGTCAACAGTACCACCGCTTACATAAAATGTAGAATCGCCGGTGCTGCTGCCTACACCTACCGTCAGGTCACCATATCCTGTCAATGTTCCGCCTGAGACATACATCTTTGAGTGGCTGTTATGCTCATTGTAAGACCACAGCGAGTAGCAAACCGCATCGCCGGAACTGATGTTTATCGTTGAATAACTGCCTAATCCCGATACTGACCAGTTCACACCGGTATCGGTGGCGGGAACCGCAGTATTGGAATAATTGTCGGCATCGAACCAGTTGGAGTTGGAGCCGAGCCACCAGACGTTTACGGCAGAGGCATTACCAGCCAGACTCAGCATCAAAACTACAGAAATTAAAAGAAAAGATTTTTTAAACATGGTACACCTCTAATAAAATTGTTAATCATACTTTCCAAAAAAAACTTCCACTTCTACTTTTTTTCGCCGTATATCACCTCCTTTCCGGGTTAAGAAATTTCATAAACAATCCTTTTGTGAGGTCAAGAGCGTATAACAAAATGAAAAAAAGAACATAATTGTCATTGCGGGCAGCTTGAAGGCTGAAGTGTCAATCTCTTATTTGTAAGAGTTTTAGATTGCTTCGCTTGGCTGCCAATGACAAATCATCGGCATCTTCATTTTGTTATGACTTCCGGTTTCCATGTTTTTCTTTGCCAATCTTTGGTGTGGTTTTTGTCGAAGCCCCTGACAACTTTTAGAAATACAGTGCACAGCCGCGGGATAAAAGTAAAAGTTAGTTAACATATTCGTCGAATATCCGTAACCGCAGCAAGTTGATAAATTTTAGATATGGTATTGTTTGAAAACTGGGGTGCGCATTTGGGGGGTACGGGTAGTGATTAGTAGTTACTCAAACTGACCGATTTATGGTTAAAATTGACGTAACCATTTATTTAACAATATATTCTGTAACACAAAAAGTTCAATAAAACCAGTCATCCGCCGCAGCCGGATTCTCCGTCAGGAGTCCCAAGGACTTAGGACGGCAATTTTGCATTTTACGTCTTTGTTTTTGCATACTCAAACTGGCCATCGGTCAGTTTGAGTATTTAGTCGGAAGAAATATGGCCAAACAAGGTGTGTTCAGTTAACTATGCAAATGGCCTTAACGTCCATTGGCGTGTTGCGTTTTTATTCCTTGACTTGAGAAACATCTCCAATTATCTTCTGCATAAAAGATCGTTGTGACTATACAACGTTTTTACTTCGTTTTGTGGAAATAAAGTAAATGTACCGTGAGAAAATAGTCGATGGTCGGCGAATTTCAGGAAAAACACACATAGCCGGCTCATTGGGTATTGCAGCATGTACGCAGGGCAGAACAGTTCGGTTCTTCAGCGTTAAAGCAAAGTGATACTAAGCGGCCTGATCAGCCGCAGGATGGCCACGATGACGCCTCTGGCAGTTCCAATTGCAGCAAAAAACCTTGACCAGGCAGAGGACCAGGCCAAGAAAGCAATTGATGCCGGTGCAGAGATGCTCGAGTTACGTACTGATTACCTTGAGGTTCTGAGCACCGACCTGGTGAAATCTTTGATTGCTGCTGTAAAAACAAAGCGTGCCAGCCAAATCCCGATCATAGTTACCTGCCGTGATAAGCTTCAGGGTGGGGCTATTGCTTATTCAGATACCCTGCGAGTTGACGTGCTTACCAATGCTGTAGGCGCCGGCGCAGAATTTGTCGACTTTGAATATGAAAAATTTCTCTTTGTCGATAATCAGGAAAGAATAAAATTGGCGCTATCACAAAGTCCGAAGAGTCGACTGATTCTGTCGGCCCACAATTTCGAGTCAAAGTTCGATAATATTGAAGAACTCTATCGCCACATCCTAACTGTATATCCGCCGGCAATACCCAAGCTTGTCTATACCGCAAATCATATCAACGATTGTTTCGAGGCCTTCGATTTATTGCACAAAACCAACTGCGAGAGAATCGTATGGTCTATGGGCACCCCTGGCCTTATCAGCAGGATAATCGCAAAGAAGCTTGGCTCATTTTTAACTTATGCGAGTATCGATGACAAAAACGCCACCGCCCCGGGCCAGTTGACAATAGGCCAACTAAAAAATTTGTATCGATGGAATGATATTGACTGCGATACTGAACTTTACGGAATCATAGGCTCGCCGGTTGCCCATTCACAAAGCCCGGCTGTGCACAATACCTGCTTTAGCGACAGCCGAATGAATAAATTGTATCTACCTTTGCTCGTTGAAGGCGGGAAAGAAAACCTTGACCGGTTTTTGAACAATATTCTTGCAAGAAGCTGGCTTGGCTTTAGAGGCTTTAGTGTAACGATTCCGCATAAGCAAAACGCCCTGGATTACGTCAAAGCTAAGCAGGGTTTTGTCGAGCCGTTAGCCGAGAAAATCGGCGCAGTTAATACACTCGTAATTAACGAGCCACGAGCCACCAGTCACGAGCCACGAATCAGTGCCTATAATACCGATTATACCGGCGCAATGGATGCTATCACTTCGGCGATGGATATTACCAGAGCCGGGTTCAAAGACATAACAATTGCAGTGATCGGCGCCGGCGGCGTGGCAAGGGCTGTAGTTGCTGCGCTAACTAATGCAGACGCAAAAATCAAAATTTACAATCGCACATTAAAAAAGGCTGAAAAATTAGCTCAGGAATTCAATTGTGATTTTGCCCCATTGGATAATTTGCCAGGTATCGATGCAAAGTTACTCATAAACTGCACCAGTATCGGAATGCACCCGAATGTTGATGAGACACCTCTGCCAAAAAAATGCTTGAGAGAAGATATGGCCATTTTCGACACCGTTTACAATCCTGCCGAGACTTTGCTGTTGAGGCAGGCAAAGCAAGCTGGCGCAAAAACAATTACCGGCCTGTCAATGTTCATCAACCAGGCCGCCGCTCAGTTCAAACTTTTTACCGGTCAGGACACCAACTTCGAACTTATGCAAAAAATTGTTGAGGACATAAGGTAGCCAAATAACATTTGCTTTACTACCCACGCGGTAATTAACACTACCGAATTTAATTATTTTTTTGCAGCAGGTTTTTTAACCGAACCACAGGTCCGAAAAAAACCACCTTGACAGATTGGGCTTGACAGCAAGTTATCAACCTCTCCGGTGCCGCAGCAAAACTTATTAAACCAATCGGCTCGGAAAGCCGAAATACATAATGCGTAAATAACCGCAGCAACCGCACGGGTACCGGAAATGTTCAAAATTTAAACAGAGGTTAAAAAATGACAACAGTAACAGTTAAGCCAAAGCCAATAAAAATGCCTGAATTAAGAAACAAGGCAAAAGCTCTCGGTGTAAAACCGGCAAAGATGAAAAAAAACCAATTAATACATGCCATTCAAATAGCAGAAGGCTGCACGCCTTGCTTTGGAAAATCGAATGGCTATTGCCCGAATACCGACTGCTGTTTTATATACGACTGCCTTCGAATCAAACCGTGAAATTTCAACTCCGTTGCGCATATGCAGTTCTACGATCCAAGGGGATTTGCGCAAATAAAATGTGCAGCAAATGATTTGTCTGGTGCCCTTTGGAGAGATTAGAACTTTTAATATTCCACACCTTATCCCTAGATACTCAGGACCAGTTGCTAAAATTGCATATCTCCAAAGTCATCCCTTATCATGAAATCTTCAATTGGACCCTGCTCTTCTGTCGGAGTTGCTCGCTCCCGTTCTCGCTCGGCAGCTTTGCTGCCCCATTCTCGTAAAGGTTCTTTCGCCGCTTTTTCCAGCTTTCTTATTTCGTAAAAATTCACCTGAAGTTCATCATCCCAGTATCTTGCTTTAATCGGTACGTGATGAATTTCGGCCATGTCGTAACTATAGAGCATATCGAAATACAACCTGTCTCGCAGACTATGGCCCCCTGCCCAGTCTTTCACCGGACCTTGTGCATCAACAAACAAGGCTCCGGTCGAATATTCAACCGACGCCGGTACCGTCACACCTTTTTCTTGCTCTTCCTCACTCGCCTGGTACTCACAAGAGTTGCCTATATTTTCCCCCGGGCTGACCACAAAATCCTTGCTGTACCAATAGCCAAGCACGTATCGGCTGACAGTAACTGTGACAGTTTCGGCCGCCTGCTGAATCGTACGTGGAAAAAAGTATAACTTGGCCGGAATTAACACCGGCTCAGTTACATCAGAGAACTCGCTCCATAAAATGACTTTGTCCTTTAGTAACGTGTCTTCTTTGCTGAATTGTTCTGTGCCGGCTATTGGATTGAAAACACCAAGCCTGATTCTATATCGGTACTCCTTGCCCGCCTCGACCGTATCATCATACGCCCAGAGCACCAAAGGCTCATCCATTGTGCGAAGTTTTGTTTCATCCGTAATCAATATCTCATCGAGTCCGCTGTAGATGTCTCTTATTGAAGTTTTATCTGAAGCAGTTCCGCGGTCCTTACTGCTTTGCTTTCCCTCTTTGTAATCTTTTGTTCTTCTCCTGCCTGAAGGTGCCCTTCCCGTAGATTTGCCCATTGACTGCTCAATTGCTGCAGAGTCATCAACACCTTCTCCCAATCCCCCAGCACCACCCTTTGAACTCCTTGTCGATGTTTTTGGTGTTCGAGTACGTCGAGCTGTGTATTTATCCTGACGCTGATGCTCTTTTTTGTTCATTTTATCTTCTCTGGCCTGCCGTCTCTCCTCCGCTGCTATTTCTGCCTGCAGTTTTGTAAACTCCTTATGCAAAGATGGAGGGAACCATTCCTGCTCTGCAGAGGCAATTTGGTATGCCTCCGGCTGCAAAAGATCCATCTTGACTTTTGGGTCGCCAAACTGCAGCAAACGAACCTTTATACCTCCTACAGGAAGCCGACCAACATCTTCTATTACCTCAAACATCCTTTTGTTCTTGTCGATCTTCGTTCGGGGAATTGCCTGCCAATTACCCCAGAGACCATCATCATTCTTCTGCTGTCTCTCTAATTCAACAGCAGCAAAAACCGGAATCGCAAGACAGGGATCACGAGCCTCTTGAGGAACCCTCGATCCGCAAAAACTCTCATAAAACCGTTCATAAAGACCGGCAACGTTAAACTTGCTCTCAACCGTTACAAGGTCAATATCGTTGGGGCCGCTATTTTCCTGCGTATAACCATCTTCCTCAGTCACTACCGTCGTAGGAACATAGGCTACCGTCCTGATGTGTTCGACTGAAACCTCATTGACCTCACCAATCTTGGGAATATGATATTTGCCTTTGACGACTACCTCTTGCCTGAGGTTCCATGGGACTGGCACATATACATCACTATTAATATTATCGTCATCTATCGCCGAATCAATCCTTGCAAGAAAATCATTCGCCCGAGGCCTGTAGGGCTCCCTGACCTCTGCTTTGCGATCAAGCATTTCGGCCAATAATTCTGTTTTTTTATTTAAATATATGTCAATTTCACCGGAATTAAATGTTTGACCCTGATAACTGACACGGTTAGGATTAATCACAACCCGTGTAAATAACAGCCAGATGCAAACAAGCCCCACAGCCGCCAGAACCAGTTTCTCAATATGTTCTTCAAAAAAATTACTCTTTTTTTCAGCCATTGCAAACTGCCTTTGTAGTTACTTTTCTTCAGCTAATTGTTTGACCTGCTCCGGTTGTATCTGCTCATAGCCTTGCTTGTTGAAGATGTATTCACATGCCATATCCAGCTTTACAACCGGCTGCTCTCCATAGCGATAAAGACCATGCGTTTCTTCATAGTCCGGTGCCTTTGGATCAATAGAGACAATTGCAGTATTTAAAATAGTGATCTGATTGTGCCTGAATGTCTGCTCCCTGCCCTGCCCTGAATACCCCTTGAACTTATGCTCTTTGCCGCTGCAAAGCTCCTGCATAAAACGAAAGACCGCCTTTGTCTCCACAACAACACTGATAGTAAAATGAACCACATCAATCTCATCGTTGCAAAATCGGCCCGTGTGCGGCTCGGTAAGACCATCATCAATTGATAAAACATAGTTTGGCACCTCTTGTCCTCTCCTGCTTTTCTCGCTGCTAAAACCTATACCCATAAGACGCTTAACCGGCGATTTAAGCACACTCTCGGAATTGCTGTTAGCCGAGGCAATTGTCTGGAAAACGTCCTCAATAATCCAATAAGCCAACTGCCCATACCAGCAGTCCTGCACAGCCTTGTCCACTCCAACATACTCATATTCCTGCCAGTATTCGTATCCGGGTATGTCTGCCAGATTAACATAAACACAAGCGGATTCAGCTCTGGCCAGGCAAATCTCATCGATTATAGTAGAGCTTATATCATCCTGAGACATACTCCTGAGATTTCTTCTTCGCCCCCGCGACCGCGATGAGACATAACCTTTGAGCCTTCTTTCCAGTTCTGCTTCCGTGGGACAATCCTGCCCCGCTACACCTGCTATGAGCCCGTCTATTCCTTTATAAAAATTACGACCAAATTCCTCGAAAATCAGAATGGATTTATCTTTGGGCTCCGGAAATACCTTGTAGCTCAGCAACTCTCTCTGTGTAGTTTGCTTGACAAAAAGTGATATTTGATTGAAATCCTCCTCATGTTTCTTCTGATACTGTTGTTCCAGCTTCCATTGGTCCCGGGGTATCGCACCTGAGCTTTGAGATTCTATCTGTCTGGCACCACTGCTGATACTTTCGGTTTCTATCTGTTCTTTGAGCTTGCTTCCCATCAGCAGCGAAAGAACCAGAATCACCACCGCAACCATGGCTATGACCGCAGGCAAAACCAGCGATGAATAACTTCTAAAAAAACTTACCCTTCGTGCCAAATCCTTAAAGCTTGATAAATCCATCTTTAATATGCTCGGTCAGAAAAACTCTTTACCCTGCCTGTTATAAACCAGGTTATTTTTCAAATATCTGCTGCTGGCTAATTTTCTAAGTTTACCTCGGGTGCATTCTTCCAGACAAACTTAATATCCAATACAAACCAGTGGTCGTTGTTCTCATACACAACATCACCAGATCTGGTTACTTTCTTACTTCCATATTCATCCAGTTTGGGAACTTTGCTGATTATCTCTTTTGTCATAGGGTCATACAAAGGCTCTTCAGTAATATCTTGAGATATACCATCAACTGATACTCCAGCCTGCTCAGCTGTCAAACCGATACCGGCCGGCATCTCGGAAGCCTGCAAATCTACTACGCCTTTGTCCAACCTGAAATGTTCAGGGTCTGTTTTCTTATATAACTTGAAGGGCACTTCATTTGGATCAAATATCTCATCAAGATGAAGCAATCTTGTCACGACACCCCATTGATTGGGATCGTTTCCAACACCGGCTGGATCTAATAATTGCCCGATATCTTTATATGGACTGTAACCGGCTATGGTAATAATAAATCCCGCCTGTTCAGTCGCTTCTTGCCCGTCTTTGTCGGTCCTGGTTCGGCTTTGTGTCGGTCTGTTTGTGCGCAGGCTAAACTTAGATTTCGATTTCCCCTGACCACCCATCATTTCAAATATGGCACTATCGTCTATCATACTGAATTCTTCTTTCTGTTCTCTCATCCTGCCGGAACCACCGCCCAAAAAAAGCATCTCACTAAAGTCTGCGTATTCTATGTCAGTTGAAAAACTAATCGACAGATTCGTTAAGAATATCTGCTTTCGCTCCTTCCGTGGCACTTGTCGTATCCCATCCACATCACCTTGGGCAAAAGCTCTGTAAAGGTGGACCTGTTCAGGGTTATTCTCCTCATTTGGCAGAACTGATAATATCGCCTGTTGCAGCAATGGCAAAACCTCACGGTATTTGAAAAGCTCAAACTTCTTGTCTATCTTGGCTTCATAGGATGAATTCTTACTTTTTTCAGACTCCAGTTTCGACGCAGAACTTCTGGCATCACTAATGACTCTGCTAATCTGTTGTCGAACTCTTTCATTATTCTTGTAACTGGCCTTGTCCAACAATGTTCTGCCCAAAGACAGACCCGCAACCAGGACGAGCATAGCTGCTGCTGCAGTAAAGTACTTGGCTTTACCTGCCCATGCCATTGAGCGGGCAATGCTGACCGGAAGCAGGTTGTTTTCAATTCTGCCAAGACCTAAAGCCTGCAGACCCAGTCCATAGACCACTCCAAAATCGCCGACACACTCATGAAATTTCGCCGTTGATATAGCTGAACTTATGGCCAGCCGTTTAAATGAATCGGGGATCTCAATCGGTATCTGTAGGCTCTGCTGCAAATACTTAATTAATCCACGCATCTTCGTACCGCCGCCAAAGGCAATAATCCTGGACAGCTTGGTGTCAGGATTGGAATTGCTGTAGAACCCCAGCGACCGCTGAATCTCGGATGCAAGGTCTGTGAAAACCGGCTTCATCGCCTGCAGTATCTGGCGGGCGTATTTACTCATTGCTGCAGTACGCTTCAGCTTTTCTGCTTTTTCAAAATTAAGTTTGAATGTATCTGCTATCGCACGTGTAAACGTATTGCCACCCATCGCTATGCTTCTTTGCCATACTGTTGACTTTGAGCAGACCACAAGATCTATATTGTCAGCACCTATGTTCAAAACGACGGTGGCCTGCTTATCCGACTTGACTAACTCCGGCCGGTCGTATAACAGGTAGTTATAAAGGGCCATAGGTGTCATCTGAACGTATGTTACATTAACATTCTCTCGGCTGAAAGGTTCCAAAGCCGAGTCAACAACATCGTTCTTTATCGCAAAGATGCCGACCTGCGGCTCCGATGTGCTGCTGTCGGTGAGCAGCTGCCAGTCCCACTGTACTTCATCAATATCAAATGGAATCTGCTGGGCAGCTTCGTATTGAACAATCTCCGGAATGCGTTTTGACTCTACAGGCGGAAGATTCACAAAACGCGCAAAACTGTTCTGACCTGGAACGGAAATAATCAGCTCCCCCCCAGCCAAATCATTCTGGCTCACAAAACTCCGCAGTGTCAGTGCGGTAAGTTCGTCCCTTTCTCTATCTGTTACGCTGCTTCCGGTCAGAATCTTGCTGTGTTGAATATTCTCAAAACCGATTACTTCAACTGTTTCGCCCACAATCTGAAGATGCAGCGCCTTTAGAGAATTATTACCCAGGTCTATCGACCATACACCCCCGGTTTTCGCTACCATGGCTAAACCTCTTAATTGAAGCAAATCCGCTAATTTATATTAAATATCAAAATGCAAATATCAAAATTACAAAAGAACGCACCAAACACAAGCAAGCCAAGCACAAATGATAAGTGCATAAGTTGCTTATATCTTATGTGCTTATGTTCTTTTTGATTTTTAATATGTCATTTTGCATTTTACCCCCTAAGGGGTTAATTTTTAATCCTTGATTTTTGTCAGTAAAAAGCGTTTTTTTTCACTAAGTTTCGCTGTAGTTATAATTATACCAGATTATGAAAACTTTTGCCACAATAACTCTTGGCTGTAAAGTCAATCAGTACGAAAGCCAGCAGATTCGCCAACTGCTTGAGGAGCTCGGGCTCAGATACATTAACCATACAACTGGCCGGCCCGATTTGTTCATAATCAATACCTGCTGTGTTACACAAACCGCCTCCGCAAAAAGCCGACGCTGTATTTACAAGGCAAAAAGGCAAAATCCCTCTGCTGTGATTGTGGTCTGTGGCTGCCTGCCGGCCGTTGACAACGATGAACTAAACTCTGTCCCAAACAATAATATCCACATAATCAAACATCGAGAAAGCCTTGCCGCCAAATTATTTCATATAGCAAACAGAGCAAATATTAGCTCACTAAAGGCAGATGAAGTACAAAACAACTATAAAAACATTAAAGCAAAAATGTTCGGCCAAATCAAGTCTGAAAACCATAACGGCAACTGTCCCGGATTTTCTAATTTGAAAGCATTTAAGAGTCAAACCAGGTCATTTTTGAAGATTCAGGACGGCTGTGATGGCTATTGCAGCTACTGCATCATTCCCAAAGCTCGGCCGGATATTTACAGCAAACCGCCTGATGAAGTCCTGCAGGAAGCAGAATCACTTGTTGCAGCAGGACATAAAGAGATTGTCGTAACCGGCATATTTCTCGGTGCTTATGGGCAAAAAACCGTAAAAAGAAAAAATTGGCCAGCGAGGAAAAATGAAAAGCTATCGGAACTGCTCGATAGGATGGCTCAGATACCAAAGCTGTATAGAATTAGGCTCAGCTCGCTTGAGCCGGCTGACATAACACCAAGATTGCTCGATACTGTTTGTAAATCTTCTAACATTATGCCGCATCTACACTTATCACTACAGTCCGGCTCAGACAAAATACTAAAAAGAATGTGCAGACAATATGATATTGAAGCATTTATGCAAAAAGTTGAACTAATTCAAGCTAAATTAGACAGACCTGCGATAACAACTGATTTGATAGTCGGCTTTCCCGGCGAGACGGACAGCGATTTCGAACAAACTGTCAGTGCAGCAAACAAGGCTGGTTTTGCAAAAATGCACGTTTTCCCTTTTTCACCAAGGAAAGGCACGGCTGCCGAAAGGTTTCAAGATGCGGTGGATCAAAGAGTTATAAAGAAACGCTCGGCGGTCTTGAGGAATTTGGGTTTGGAGCTGAGTTATAAGTTCAGGGAGCAATTTATTGGCAGTGAGTGTAAGGTCCTTGTTGAGAGCGAAGATGGCCAGATATGCGGACGCTGTGACAGGTATTTTCCTGTTTATATTGAAAAAAACACTGAGAAATCAACAAGAGGCAAAATAGTAAGGGCAAAACTCGTAAAGAACAACGAAAATGGAGCAATCGGCCATCTGGTGCAGCTTAGTACCAGACCGAGATTATGATATTTGGTTCAGTTTTTTTGGCCTGGACTTCGCCGACGATTGTATTGGTTGTTTTAATTTCTATACCCGGATTTGCCTTTAGCCAATCGGCAATCTGTTCATCCATGAATTCGATAGCTCCCGGGTGCAATTTTGTGAAAAAGGTTTTTACGCCTGTGATTCGGCCAGAGGTCGCTATTTTTTCAGTTTTTTGGGGAGATGATGCAGGGCTTCCAAGATTGATAGGCGAGTGTGAGACAGTTTTGCTTTTGGAATCCTCCTCGATAGGTATTGGTTTGTCTAAGTCTTCCAGGTGTATGGGCTTATCCTGATTCTGGTTGGCAGAAGAGGGGTTCACATTAAAATTATCCATAATAATCCTCCGCTAAAAAAACTTATTTTACATTCTATTCTGACAGTTTATCAAATGCTGGCAGATATGCCAAACGATAATATGCTTCTTTTTTTGCTGTTAATTTTCTTTGGTATCTTGTGTTTCCCCCTGGTTTTCAGGTATCTGCTGTTTATTGGTTTGGGTAGTTTCTTTTTCCGAATTTTCCTTGGCTTTTTGAAGTTCGGCTACAGCTTTTTCTGCCTGTTGT
Organism: Sedimentisphaerales bacterium; assembly: GCA_016935195.1. Classification (GTDB taxonomy): domain Bacteria; phylum Planctomycetota; class Phycisphaerae; order Sedimentisphaerales; family Anaerobacaceae; genus JAFGRL01. The sequence goes on along the minus strand of JAFGRL010000152.1, from coordinate 27,030 downwards.
TTTGCGATTTCAGCTTCGCTGTGAGCCTTTGCGGCCTTGGCTCTTTCGGCCAGAACCTGCTCAGCGGCAGTGAATAATTTCTCCTTTATCTGGCCCACTTCTTCAAGTGCCTGAGCCTTTTCGATTTCTGCTTTAATCCTTTCAAATTCCGCTTCAGCAGCCTGCTGCTCGACCTGATCGGTATATACTGAAACGCCAAACGGGTCTGTTAATGCTTCATGCAGGCCAGCTTCATATTTCGGTGGTGCGTATTTTTCTTTGATTTTTCTTATTGCTTCGGCGTATTTGATGCCGCCGGAGGAAATGCTGGGTGTGAGGATGAATATAACTTCGTTGGATTTTTCTTCAAAATCTTTGCTTGAGAATAGAACGCCCAACAGCGGGATGTCCTTTAGAAAGGGTACGCCTCGGACAACGGCTCTTTCTTCTGTTTTTCTTATGCCGCCTATGACCAGGCTATCGCCGGGTTTTATTCTGTTTTCAGCAACCTCGACGGAGCGTTCTGTGATAATGGAAGCCTGGACGACGCCTTCGGGTTTCGATCTTGAACCGAGAGTTACTATAGTAGCAAGGCCTATGGAGCCATCGGCAAAGACGTGAGGTGTTACTTCGAGAGAATCAATGACCCACTGATATTCAGTGATGGAGTATGGTGCAACACCCTCAGCAGTAACGATTTTCTCTATCGGCACATTGTCTTTTGAATAGATTTTTGCTTTCTGGCCGTTGATGGTTTCGAGGGTTGGGTTCATCAATATTTTTAAGTAGCCTTTTGAGATAAGCATATCGACTACGGCCCTGAATTCATGGCCTGTGACGCCACGATTTCTCCAGTAGCCGACATCCAGTCCAAAAGTAGCTCGTTTTGATTCTCGAAGAGATGCGCCGGGAAAGGCGGGCAGCAGCTCACCGGTTGTGGCATCAGTTTTGCCTCCGAGTGTGATGTCTTCGCCCAGAAAATTCTCTACTTTTATTGTCGTCTCCCAATCCGTCGTCACATCGGCGAAGCGCTCAAGGATTAAGCAGTCGATATTGACCTGTATGGGGGGTATATCGACCATTTTGAGAAACTCTAAAACTTTGTCGGCCTCCTGTTCGCTTGGACAATCAACTATGAGCTGGTTGGTAGCGGAATTGGGGGTTATAGCGTAATATGGCACATAAAGGGTGTTACCTTCAGCATTTAAGGTCATTTTTGAGAATTGGTTTGTAACAATTTTTGCCAGTTCATCGGCGGAGTGGTGTTTTGTAAAGTAGAAAAGTTTTATGCTGTCTTTGACCTTTAATTTCTTTGCTGGGCCTGTATATAACTCGGGCAGCGTGTTCTCGACATTAGGATTTTCTTTGACCTGTCTTAATTCACCGAGCAGAACTTCTGACTGAAGCTCCGAGGATTTTTGGGCAAAGAAATCACCGCAGCCGTTAATACAGACCACAACTGCTACAATTAAGCCTGTGATTAGGCAAGTGAAAGGTTTTTTTTTACTCCTGATGACCATAATGTGATAACCTCCATATGGCTGTATGTTAAATAATCATTATATCGCTATTTCTTTTATCGACAAGCATAATACAATAAGATAAATCTTCCTGTTGCATATGAGGAATTTCATTTTGCTTGTATCGAGATGTTTATCAAGGGAAATTAGTTATGTCGTACAAGAGCAAAGAGGAACCGATGGTAGTTGGCTTAATTTCTCTTGGTTGCGCCAAGAACGTAGTTGATAGCGAGAGGATGTTGGCTGAGATTGCTCAGGCAGGTTATCTCTTAAGCAGCGAACCGGCCGAGGCAGATGTAGTAGTAGTCAATACCTGCGGCTTTATTGAGCCTGCAATCTGCGAGGCACTCGAAACTATCAAAGAGGTTGCAGGGTATAAATCAAAGGGCAAAGTAAAAAAACTGATTGTTGCCGGGTGTTTGAGTGAGAGATTTGGAAGAAGTCTGTTCGACAGAGCCGAAGGTATTGATGCTGTTGTTGGACTAGGTCAGCGGGATAATATTGCTGATATTGTCAAAAAGACAATGGTCTCCGGGCAGAGGGAGGCATATATGGAACCTTCCGGCCGATTAGTTAGTGACGATAGGGTAAGACTTCGTATTGGGCCAAATCACTGGTCATATCTGCGAATAAGCCAGGGCTGCGACCACAGGTGTTCTTTTTGCACAATACCGGCAATTCGGGGGCGATTCAGGAGTAAGCCTTTGTCGTTAGTTTTACCCGAAGCCAACGAGCTGGTATCTGCCGGTGCAGTGGAATTGAACATAATCGGGCAGGATACTACGTGCTATGGCCGGGACATAAATATTACGGATGGATTGACAAAGCTTTTAAGCAAGCTTGCTGAGATTCCTGATTTGGGCTGGATAAGGTTGTTGTACCTTTACCCGCAGGGGATAACAGATACGTTAATCGAACTGTTGGCAGGCAGCGAGAAAATCGTTCACTATATGGATATCCCCGTTCAGCACATCAATAATGAGATATTAAAGAGTATGAGACGTAGCGATACCAGCGAAAGTATATGCAGGTTGATTGAAAGGCTTCGCAAGGCCATGCCGGATATTGTTTTGCGGACCACGTTGATTGCAGGGTTTCCGGGGGAATCTGGCCGGCAGTTTGAGCAGTTGGTTGATTTTGTAAAGTGGGCGAGATTTGATGCTCTTGGATGTTTTAAGTTTTATCCTGAGTCTGGAACAATCGCAGCAGAAATGCCTGGGCAGGTATCGAATGATGTTAAACAGCAGCGTCTGGAGGAGGTGATGCTTACTCAGCAGGAAATTGCCTTTTCCAAAAACAAAGCAAGAGTAGGCAGCCGGCTTCGGTGCCTGGTTGATTCCGTTGATATTTACTGTGGTATCGGGCGTTTTTATGGTCAGGCACCTGAAATTGATAGTATAAGCATAATTAGAAATTGCTCAGCAAAAGCAGGCGATTTTATCGATGTGGAGGTGACAGGGACGGAGGATTACGATTTGGTTGTGCGGCAAATTCGTAGTTGAATTATGGATTTGAATTGTTACACTTTTTGGCATGCTCAAGTTTGTTCCAAATATTCTGACCTTGGCACGTTTTGTGCTGACTGTGATATTTTTAATTATGGTTCTCTGCAGTGGCCATGTGAGTAATAGGCCATATTTTCTTGATATAGCTTTTGTAATCTTTGTTGTAGCTGGTCTGACGGATTTGATAGACGGTGCCATTGCAAGGCGACTTGGTGTTGCGAGCAGATTTGGGCGAATAATGGACCCGTTGGCTGATAAGGCTCTTGTCTGTGGTGCTTTTTTTAGCTTTGCTGTAATTGGAGAACCTGAGTTTTTCGGTTTTTCACCTTTGACTCTGAGAATTATTCTCTGGCTGTTGGCATCGATTTTGGCCTTGAGGGAGGTTTATGTTACTGTTCTCCGCCAGATTGCTGAGGCTCGTGGAATTAACTTCGCTGCTACCGTATCAGGTAAGCTCAAGATGTTCGTGCAATCATTTGCCATTGGCACTGTGTTAATAAAAATCGCTCATTTTCGAGCGGCCGTTTGGGCGGATTGGTTTACTACCATTGTGCTGGTATTAATGCTGTTTGTTACGGTCTTTTCCGGCGTCAAAGCTACCCAACGGAAAAGCTGGAAAGATGCAGTGAAATATCCGAATGGTAGTGGTTTACAACCTTAAATTGGGCTGCTGCTGTGTTCATCTTATTAAAAGGCTCTATTGCTCTGTTGAAAACTGAAGAAAAGCATGTCATTGCGAGTGAACCTTTGGTTCGCGTTACAATCTCAATCCATCAATCGGGCAGTTTGGGTTATTTAGCTTTTTTGCGAAGCAGCTCAATAAAGTATCGCCCAGGCTGACCTAAGAGTTTGTTTTTGCGAACAATAATTCCGGTTGGTCTGAAAAATTCTTCGTTGGTAAAAAAAATCGCCTTAAGCGTTCCGGAGGCAACCTCCTGGGAAATCGAAGGCTTCGGCATAATGCTTATGCCGGTATTTATTTCTACGGCGCGTTTAATGGTCTCAATGTTGTCAAATTCCATAACAGGCCGCACTTTTACATTATAACGGTTTAAGATATTATTTATCCATTCACGAGTCGGAATACCCTCCTCGAAGGCAATGAATCTTTCGAACTGTACGTCATGAATATCGACCTGTTGCTCATTTGCCAGGATATGTCTGGGACTGCATACCAAAACCAGCGGCTCGGTTTCAAAGTCATAGACTTCGAGCCTTTTATCTTTCTTAGCAACAGCCACCAACCCTATATCGGCCTCACCTTCCAAGACAAGTTCGTAGATTTTCTCGGCATCGATAAACTCAATGTGGGTGTTAACGTTTGGGAATTTAATCATAAATTTCTTCACGTAAGGCTGAAGGGTGTGCATACCTATACTGAAAATGGCGGCTATGTTGAGTCTGCTGCCGGATGAGGACTTGAGAGTGTTTAATTCACTCTTTAATTGTTCGTATCTCTCAAGTATATCCTTTGCAGCTTTGTAGAAGTGCTGGCCGGCATTGGTTAATTCAAAAGGCCTTTTATTTCGGTCGATTAGCTGAGCTTTGTGATTCATCTCAAGCTGAGCCAACTGCTGAGATATCGCTGATTGGCTTAAAAGGTGCCTATCGGCCGTTTTTGAAAAACTTTGCAGCTCTACCAAATCACAGAATGCTTTTAGCGTTTCTATATGCATTATAAGTTATCCTAATAAGTTGTATTACGATTTAGCCCTTTTGCCACGTAATCGCAGTTAGTATACTATTTTTTCCTTGTCGTTTCTGTTCGCGATAGTATTGTTTTGTTATTAGTTTAGCTTATTATAACAGTTGCGAAAGACGAAAATGCCAACTTTTAACGGAGGTCATTCAAGTGACTGCAAACACTGTAAAGCAAAACATTTATGAACAAATCCAGAAACGTAACCCCGGTGAGGTAGAATTCCACCAGGCGGTCAAAGAGGTATTGGATTGTTTGATCCCCGTGCTCGAGAGGCATCCGGAATACATCGAAGCCGGGATTCTTGAACGCCTGGTCGAGCCGGAAAGGCAGATTATGTTCCGCGTGCCCTGGCAGGACGACAAGGGTAACGTTCATGTCAATCGCGGATTTAGATTTGAGTTCAACAGCGCACTTGGCCCATACAAGGGTGGCCTGAGATTTCATCCTACAGTCAATGCAAGTATCCTCAAATTCCTTGGTTTCGAGCAGGTTTTTAAAAATGCTCTTACGATGCTGCCGCTCGGTGGCGGTAAAGGGGGAGCAGACTTTGATCCCAAGGGCAAGAGTAACAATGAAGTTATGCGTTTCTGCCAGAGTTTCATTACAGAGCTTTTCCGCCATCTCGGCCCTGATACCGATGTGCCCGCAGGAGATATTGGTGTCGGTGGGCGTGAAATCGGTTTTATGTTCGGCCAATACAAACGGCTCCGCAACGAGTTCACCGGCGTCTTCACCGGCAAAGGACTGAACTGGGGCGGCTCACTCATTCGTACCGAAGCAACCGGATACGGTTGTGTCTACTTCGCTGAAGAAATGCTAAAGACCCGCAGTGAGAACTTCGAGGGCAAGGTCTGTACGGTCTCTGGTTCCGGCAATGTCTCGCAGTACACAGTAGAAAAACTCAACCAACTTAGCGCAAAAGTTGTCAGTCTCTCTGACTCCAACGGTACAGTCTATGATCCGGATGGAATTGACGATGAGAAGCTTGCCTTTGTCCTGGATCTGAAAAACGTACGACGCGGACGTATCAAGAAATATGCCGAGAAATTCAGCGTTGAGTACCTCGAGGGCAAAAACCCTTGGGGCATTAAGTGCGACTGTGCCTTCCCCGGTGCAACGCAGAACGAGATTAGTGAGAATGATGCGAAAACACTGCTCAAAAACGGTTGCTATCTTGTTGCTGAGGGAGCTAATATGCCGAGTACACCGGAGGCAATTGAACAATTCATCGCCGATAAAATACTCTACGGCCCCGCAAAGGCAGCAAACGCCGGCGGCGTTGCTATCTCTGGCCTGGAGATGTCACAAAACTCGCTGCGTCTTTCATGGGGACGCCAAGAGGTCGATGAACAGCTCCGTAATATTATGATTGCCATTCACAAACAGTGCTACGAGGCCTCTGAGGAGTATAGTCGGCCTGGCAACCTCTTAATGGGTGCGAACATTGCCGGCTTCGTCAAAGTAGCCAATGCAATGCTCGACCAGGGCCTGGTTTAATCCGAGCAGAAAACAGACGCACAATACAGAATGACATAATTTGCCTTGCTGGTCGAAATACTCCTGTAGGATGGCGATTTTGATTGGAAGGAACCACACAAATTATAGGGAGAGCCTATTCGGCTCTCTCATTTTTGTGCGCCGAGCATATTCGATAACTTGGAGGCGAGGCTACTTGGGTTACTGCTGGAGACTTGCGGAACTATCCAGACATGGTTTCGGTAAAAACCTGTCAGACCAAACCGCTGGTGGCATGACTGCGAAAGCCCATTAGGGCCTGCCTATATCTACTTAAGTGCTATATAAGCTGCCTAATCCTGCAGCATCTGGATTTCATCGGGGCTTTGCTGCTGCGACAGAATTTCTTGAAACTCGTCTTTGTCTATCCACTCGACGCGACCGTCAAGCCTTAACACAATAAAACCGTGCCCCAAGAACAATGAGTGGAGATTTCTTTCTGAGTATGCCAGTATCTCATCCGCAGTACAATCTAAATCTATCCATCTGGCTCTATACTGCAAATTTGTAAGACGGACGTGTCCTAATAAATCATCTCTTATACTCAAGACATATGATTCAGGGGGCACCAGGCCGTGTTGACTTTTGTACTCCATAACATTTCGGGCAAGGTCCTCCATTGCACGCATCGCTTCTGAATGATTGACATGGGCTCTAAGATTAATCATTGCGACAACTGTAATAACAGTGATCGCTATTATGATAAAGGAATCTCTTATTATGACTTTTTGTCGTCTGTTCATAATTTGTTGCTGGTAGCCGGTGATTCGAGACTCGATTCCCTATTTACTATCTTTACCTTTCGGTCCTTAACCAACAACTTACCCTGTGCAAAAAGCTTTATCGCCTCTGGATATGCGATACATTCCTGCTCAAAGACCCTCGCCGCCAGCGTCTCAGCTGTATCATCATTTTTAATTTCACAGCATCTCTGTATAATTATTGGCCCCTTGTCATACTCATTTGTGCAGAAATGGACTGTGCAGCCACTAATCTTACAACCAGCCTTTAAGACCGCCTCGTGAACATAGTGCCCCCACATCCCTTTTCCACCAAAACTCGGCAGCAGAGCAGGATGTATGTTCATTACGCGATTTTCATAACGGGCAGGAATCTTCCAAAGACACATCCAGCCGGCCTGTACAACCAAATCAACATCCGCAGCTTTCAGAGCCTGCCCAATTTTTTCACTGAATTGGGTAATATCGGAAAAATCCTTCTTACGGATGATTTTAACATCCAAGCCGGCATTTCTGGCCTTTTCGACGCCGGCGACAGTGGAACGTGAACTTATCACTACAGCTATTCCGGTATTAAGCTCACCATTTCTGATACACTTTAAAATATTCATCATCGTTCTGCCGCCGCCGCTAATTAAAATTCCAAGTCGGATGGGCTTGTCGTTACTATTTGCCGGTAATTGCACCTCAATATCCTGCTGCATATCCAACGCACGATTTACAAGAGAATCGGCCTGGGAATTGTGCTGTCTTGTGATATGCTTGACCTGCCAGCTTTCGAACTTATTAAGCATATTTACAACTTGCCTAAAAAGGACTCGAATGTGCTCGCTCTTTACCCTATAGTCCCCGTTAATCTGCTTAACAAGCAACTCACTGTCACTAAAAGCGGTTATTCGACTGGCACCTAAGCCTATTGCAGCCTCGAGCGCTTTTGCAAGGCCGGTGTATTCGGCCACATTATTTGTTGCCCTGCCCAGGTAAACAGCTCTTGCCTGTATTTTTACCCCACTGGGTCTTATCAAAACAAAACCGGCAGCCGAAGGTCCGGGATTACCTCTGCTGCCACCGTCTGTATAAATAATTATTTGTTCTTCCTGGATGGACAAGTTGTTACGCTCCTGTTAGTTATGGGGACACTATATTGCTCAAAGCCATTGAGATTTTCAGCGCTTGCCAGGATAATCAATTAGCCCTGTATTTGCTCATCAAAAACGAGTATCCGAGTGCAATTGGGACAGCGAATTATATCATCTTTAGTCAAAAGAAGGTTAACGGTCTCTGTGGGAATGCCCATAAAGCAGCCACCACACGTATAGCTTTCCGTCCTGCCGGGATTTTTAACAACCATCGCTATAGCTTCGCCATCATACGTATCAGCAACACGCTTGAATATGGCTAACGGCTCAGGCTGTATCTTTTGTGCGATTTTTTCCCAGCGGAACCTGATTTGTTCGATATCGACTTCACATTTGCCCGCATTCACCTCGGCTTGTTCGCGAATCCGTATAAGTAACTGCTCCTTCTGATTTATCTGGCCCTGTATCATTTTACTCTCTGCCTCGTCATCTTCAATGCCTTTTAAGAGCTCTAAAATCTGTGTTTCAACCTTGGAATTATCTGCTTTTGTAGTGTTAAGTTGAGTCAGCACCGCAGAGTATTCCTTGTTGGTTCGGGCAGCATTCAGTGAGGCCCTTAACTTACTTATTGTCTCGTCTCTGGTTTTAAGCTCCAATTCCAGGCGGTCGGACTGCAATCTCGTAAGTTGAATCTCCTCTTTCTTGGCTTGATATGTATTCTTCAGTGCCTTGAGTTGATTTTCCTTGAAAAGCACATTCCTTCTACAGCTCACAAGCTTTGCCCTTGCCGCTCGCAATTCGTTTTCAACCTTTTGAAGTTCCACCAACCCTTTCAACAAAGGCCCCATTTATACTCCTTAACGGCGGTCATGAAAAATCCTAAACCAGTATTATGTTATCTAACGTGCTAAGCTGCAACAAAAATTTTCTACTTTTTATTTCGTTGGCTGAATATATAATTAACACCCATGATAAGGCTGCTCAGAAAACTTATTCAAGCACGAACAACCGTCGAAACCGGCGAGTTAGCCGCAGCAAAGCTAATCTCTGACGAGCTTTCTAAATCAGGTGTTGACAGTCAGATAGACTGCTGGGATAAGAAACGTGCTAACATCACAGCCAAAGTTAACTCAACAGGACACAAAGGAGCACTTATGTTCGCCTGCCATCTTGATGTGGTACCACCAGGCAAGGCCAAATGGCAATATCCTCCCTTCGATGCCTTCGAAAGCAATGGCAAAATCTATGGTAGAGGCTCAACTGATATGAAAGGCTCCATAGCCGCCGTTATAACAGCTATACGTCAGGTAGTTGAATCAGGAACAAAGCTCCAGGGAGACATAATCCTGCTGGCCGCTGCAGGCGAAGAAAATGATAGCTGTGGTGCTAAACGGTTCATGCAAAACTTTCAAAAACAAGCACCGCAATTAGCAGGAGTAATTGTCACCGAACCCACAGACTTCGAGGTGGTAAACACTCATCGGGGGTTGCTTTGGCTCAAGATAACTACAAAAGGCAAGACTGCACACGGCTCAATGCCACAGTTGGGAATAAACGCAATTTCTTCGATGAAGTCCTTATTAGATGAACTTCAAGATTACGAAATTCCGTGTGAGCCTCACGAACTGCTCGGGCGGTGTTCTATGAGTATAAATACAATCTCAGCCGGCCAGGCAGTTAACGTCGTACCGGACAGATGTACTATCGGCATTGATATTCGAACTCTCCCCGGCCAGGACAACCAGGCATTGGTCAAAGACCTTGAAAAAAACCTTGTCAAATTGAAAGAGAAAAACCCAAAATTTGATGCCGAAGTCTCCATCGTAAGAGATGTTCCACCTCTTGAGACTGATTCTAAATGTGATTTTGTCAAAGACTTCTGCTCTGCTGTCGGGGCTGCTAAAACCCAACCTAAGGCTTCCTGCACTGATGGGCCCTGCTTTGTTCCACTAAGAGCACCAATTGTAATTTTCGGTCCCGGCCAACACGAACTCTGTCACCAACCTAATGAATTCATTCAAATAAGCGATGTTGAAAAGGGAGTTGAATACTACAAAAAAATCATTTGCAAGTTTCTTTGCTGACGATAAAGCAATTAGTTCTGAAAAAAATATGATAAAGATTCTCAAAACACAATCCGACATCCGCTTCGGAATATGCCCCAAAAGGCCCAAAGCTCCGACACCAACACTTTTCATCATCTCTGCAACGATAGAAGAATCCTTAGGTGAACCATACTCCAGGCAGTGCGGCAACGACCTGGCAAAAAAGGGATATTTGTGCGCTTCAATGGATTTACCATGCCACGGCAAAGGAAAACGTCCGGATGAACCGGAAGGCCTAAGTGGTTGGCGTCATCGCCTGGAGAAAAGCGAGCCTTTTATAGAACAATTCAACGAGAAAATGACACAGGTATTGGATTACCTGATTACAAACGGCTACACAGACCCTAACCGAGTTGCTGTATGCGGAACTTCCCGAGGAGGATTCATTGCACTGCACTTCGCTGCCCAGGACGGACGAGTTGGGGCACTAGCGGCGTTTGCTCCGGTTGCAAGCTTGGCAACCTTACGTGAGTTCAAAGGCCTTGAGCACCAACCCGCTGTCATCGCTCTTGACCTCGCAGAGCTTGCCGACAAACTCATTGCTCGACCAGTTTGGCTGGTTATCGGCGACCAGGACGACAGAGTCGATACTGACAGGGCCATTGCATTTGCAAGAAAGGTCTCTGGGGTATCAAAGGAGAAAACTCGCATAGAACTTCATGTTATGCCTGAACCGAGAGGCCATACAACTCCCTCCGGTGCACCTGAGCAAGCTGCAATATGGATAGAAAAACAGTTAAACTATTGAGTGCAGTCTGAAACAGCTTGGAGTTTCACAGGCTAAGCCAAAAACTGGTAAAATGCCACAATGTTGGTTAAATGAAAGGTTTGGAAGATGATTGAAGAAAAAAGTCAAAGAAAGTGTAAAGCTCGCAGTGAAGGGGTATCAAGAAGGGATTTTATAAAGGCATCAGCGGCTGTGCCACTGACGGCTTTGAGCTGGGGGTTTGCTTCCCGCCTCTACGCCGCCGGCAGTGACAAATTACGTGTTGGCTTGATTGGCTGTGGCGGCCGCGGTACCGGTGCGGTTTATGACTGCACCAGCGCAGCACCAAATGTGGAAATTTACGCGCTTGGCGATTTGTTCGGCGACCGTCTGGATAAATGCCTGAAACTGCTTAGAGAGGGAGACCCTGAATACAAGGGACATAGATACGGGGAAACCAGACCGCCTCTTGGTGAGAAACTAAATGTTACCCCGCAGCGCTGCTTCGTGGGTTTCGACGCCTACAAAAAGGTAATAGCATCTGGTGTGGACATGGTAATCCTGACGACCCCGCCCCACTTTCGGCCGGCACACCTAAAGGCAGCCGTTGAGGCGGGCAAGCATGTCTTTATGGAAAAGCCTGTAGCGGTAGATCCTGTGGGCGTTCGGTCGATAATTGCCTCGTCAGAGTTGGCTGGGCAAAAAGGACTTGGAATCTTAGCAGGCACACAAAAACGCCATCGGGACTACTGCCTTGAGATAATCAAGCGGGTTCACAACGGCGATATTGGCCAGATTCGTGCAGCACAGTGCTACTATACCTGGGGCACTGCATTTTCGGACTGGGGATATGAGCGCCAGCCCGGTTGGTCTGAGATGGAATGGCAGCTCCGAAGATGGTATTTCTTTACTTGGCTCTCAGGCGACCATATTGTCGAACAGCACGTTCACAACCTTGACCTCATTAACTGGGCGCTTCGGTCGCATCCTCTTAAGTGTCTGGGAATGGGTGGACGAGAAGTTCGAACCGCCCCGGAGTTTGGCAATATCTATGACCACTTTGCAGTCGAATACGAATATCCTGATGGGGTTCGGATGCTGAGCATGTGCAGCCAGATAAACGGGACAAGCCAACGTGTTTCAGAAAGGCTGGTTGGAACAAAAGGCTCAACGTACACAGACCTGAGCATCGGCTACATAGAGGGACAAAATCCGTTCAGATACGAAAAGGAAGGCAAGAACCCGTATGTGCAGGAACATGAGGATTTCATAAAAAGTATCCGCCAGGGCGAGCCGCTCAATGAAGGCCAGGCTGTTGCTGAGAGCACACTGACAGCAATTATGGGCCGAATGAGCGCATATACCGGCCGGGAGCTAAAGTGGGACTGGGCTATGAATGCTTCCAAGCTTGACTTGACGCCGCCTAAATATGAAATGGGGGATTTGCCGGTAAGGCCGGCAGCCATTCCAGGGAAAACTATGCTCATCTGAGCAAAATGTGATTTATGAAAATTGAAAGGGCTAGGAGCTATGCTGGACAAACAAATGGGACGCCGTAGCTTCCTAAAGTATTCAGCGGCTGCTGCAATGGGAGTGACTCTGGCGGGTACATCCGGAGCTGCTACGACGGCAGAAAAAAACAAAAAATGGTACAAAGCACTAAAAATTGGAATGCTGCCAAAGGAGTTGCCCGATGCGGAAAAATTCAAGCTTGCTAAAAGGTGTGGTTTTGAAGGCATCGATGGCATCCCTGTAAGTGACCGAAGCCGCGCCGAAAAACAGGCAGAATTAGCAAGAAACATCGGCGTGCCGATCCACGGACTGGTCTATGGCTGGTGGCCGCCATTCGATGCCAAGGCTGAAGTTATCAAAAAAAGCCTGGAAGAAATGGAAAAGGCGCTGCGCTGTGCAAATGTTATGGGCGCCACTACAGTTCTGTTAGTACCCACAAAAGTCACTGAGACATTCAGGTACGCCGATGCCTACGAACAATCCCAAAAGCATATCCGCAGGCTCTTGCCTTTGGCTAAAGAAATGGGCGTAATTATTGCCGTCGAGAATGTATGGAACAAATTTCTGTTGAGCCCGCTTGAATTCGCACGGTACATAGACGAGCTCGAAAGCCCGTATGCCCGCGCATATTTCGATACCGGCAACGTCATTATCGACGGTTATGCCCAGGACTGGATACGAACACTTGGCAAACGAATCGTCAAACTCGACCTGAAGGACTTCAGACGCAAGGACTATAAATGGACTAATCTGGGAGACGGCGACGTCAACTGGCCCGAGGTTTGTCAGTCGCTGAATGAGGTTGGCTTCGAGGGCTATATGACTGCTGAGTTAGCAAGCGGTGATGAAGCTTATCTAAGCGATTTGGCCAAACGTATAGATAGGCTGATGAATTTAAATTAGGATTACTTAAAAAGCAAAGGCGAAGCCTCGATCCAAATTATTGTCTCAAGGATGGAATTTTTGGAAGGGACAGGACATTATGGGCATAACAGCAGGAGAAACAATAATAAATAGACGGCGGTTTTTAAAATCTGCTATAGGTATGGGAGTAGCTGCAGGCACCTCAGCTGCAAATATTTCTTCTGTGAAAGAACGTTTGCCTCAGAAAAGCCGAGAGGCTGTGCTGAAATTAAGCAGCCTGGAACATCTTGTTAAAGGTACAAGCCTGAGGGACAAGGTTGTAAAGCTTGAGCGTTGGGGTGCAAATGGTATTGAGCTGCTCGGCAAAGGCTTGCCTGGGCGTGTTAAAGGTGTCGAAGAAGCGCTTAAGGGCACGAATATCAAGGTCAGTGCAGTATGTGCAGGCTACAAAGGTGCACTTATATCACATCAGCCAGCGGAACGTAAAAAAGCTGTCAGGACTATTAAAGAAATTCTCACTGCAGCCGGGCAGGTAGGCGCTGGGGGAATGATAATTGTGCCTGCATTTAACAAGCAAACCAAATTAGACAATAAGGAGGGACGCAAGGTTTTAGTGGACCTTTTGCCGCAGCTTGGTGAACATGCCTGCAAGTGCGGTACGAGAGTGTTGATGGAACCTTTGAACCGAAGAGAGGCATTCTTCCTGCGGCTGCTGGCGGACGCTGCAGCAATCTGTCGAGACGTCAATCATCCCTGCGTTGCGATGATGGGGGACTTTTATCATATGACCGTCGAGGAGACAAGCGATATGGGTGCGTTTATATCGGCAGGGAAGTATCTGCATCATGTGCATATAGCCAGCAGAATCAGACGCTATTACCCCGGCCAGGACGGTAAGAGCTTCGTTGACGGCTTTAGGGGGCTAAAGATGATAGGCTATAATGGTTGTGTAAGTCTCGAATGCACAAGTACCGTCAAGGGTGATTCGGATGTTGAGATACCAAAGTCATTTGGTTATTTGCAGAAACAATGGCAGCAGGTGTGTAAATAGCTGTGAACGTTAAAATTTGAACTGGTCTTTGAAGGTGGTTTCAAAATTATAAACATCATTGAAATCATCTATTGAATCGTTTGGCTGAGCACTCATCCATTTGTGCTTTATCATTAAGTACACGATTTCACCAAAATCGCGTGTGCTCTCAAGCCCCCAGCTATTCAACACTAATTTCGATAACCTTCCCCATTTTTCAACGGCCAATTTCCTCAATCCATCACACAGGACCTGGCCGCTGATATGGCCGGGTTCGGCCACAACCTTTTTGGCGGTATAGCCCAGCCCTTCATAAACAAACCTCATTGCTTCAGCGCTGAATCGGCCGTCCTTATCCGCAATTTCCTCAAGCTTCTTCTTCATCTCATACACAAATCTAAAAAAACCAATAAAATCACAGTCTCTATGAACTTGGATAAGCTACTGCGATAAAAATCAACTAATCTTCTGGCCCGGCTTTGCACCATCATCGGCCGAGAGCATAAAAATATCCTCACCGCCTGTCCCGGCAGCTAAAATCATACCTTCAGAAATTCCAAATCTCATCTTTCTTGGCTTTAAATTGGCAAAATAAACAACAAGCCAGCCGGCCAAATCGTCCGGCTCATAGGCCCTGGCTATAGCTGCCAAAACAGTCTTTTGCGCTCCACCTACGTCCAGTTCAAGCCTCAGCAGCTTATCAGCACCTTCTACTTTCTCGGCGCCGATGACTTTAGCTACACGCAAATCAATCTTTGCGAAATCCTCGATTGTGCATTCAGGCTTAATTGATTCTGTCTCAGTCTCTTTCTCTTTAGGCTCCGGCCCCTTGGTTTCTTTACTTTCATTAATCATTGTGATAACCTTTTCTCTGTCAACTCTTTCAACTAATCGCTCAAAACTGTTTATTTTATGATTCTCCAAAACTATATCAACGTCGCTAAAATTAAACTCACCTGCGTTCAAAAACTTCTGAACATTTTGGGCATATTTGGGTAATATCGGCTTGAGGTAAATGGTCAAAATGCGAAAAGAGTTTATGGTGGCAGTCAAAGTTTTTCGCGTTGTCTCCAGGTCATCTTTTACTGTAACCCAGGGCTGATTTTGCTCGACATACCTGTTCGCCTCATCAGCCAAATCAATAACACTGCGGACCACCGCAGCATAGTTACGACCCTCATAATCCTGCACTATTCGGCTCTTTGCAGACACAAGTTTTCTAATTAGTTCGCTGCCTCGCCCATCCAGCCGGCCAAGCTTACCTCCAAGAGCTTTTGTCAACATCGGGACCGAACGTGAAGCAAGATTGGCAAGCTTGCCAACCAGGTTAGAGTTAATCCTGTTTACAAAATCCTCCACACTCAGGTCTATATCATCTATGCTGTCTGTAAGCTTGCTTGCGTAATAGTAACGCATATACTCAGGGTCGAGATGTTCCAAATATGTACCGGCTTTTATAAAAGTCCCTCGAGATTTACTCATCTTCTCGCCATTGACGGTCAAAAAGCCATGAACGAAAAGTCTGTTTGCAAGCTTAAAGCCGGCCCCGAGCAGCATCGCTGGCCAGAAAAGAGCGTGAAAGTACATAATGTCCTTGCCGATAAAGTGATAAAGCTCGTATTCGCCACTATTCCAGAGCTTATCAAAATCGAGGTTGTTTTTATCGCAGTAGTTTTTGACTGAGGCCATATATCCAACAGGCGCATCAAGCCAAACGTAAAAATACTTGTCCTGTTCCCCCGGTATCTTAAATCCGAAATATGGGCCGTCTCTCGATATGTCCCAGTCTTTCAAGCCCGCCGCAAACCACTCCTGTAGTTTATTGGATACCAACCTGTCCGTGTATCCGCCGGCAATAAGCTCTTTCAACTGATTTTCAAAATCTCTAAGCCTGAAAAAGTAGTGCTCTGACATCTGGAACGTGGGCACACTTGCACAGGTTGCACAATAAGGATTAATTAAATCGCTACACTGGTACGTCCCGCCGCAAACCTCACACGAATCACCATATTGGTCCGCAGCATTACATCGCGGACAAGTACCTCGCACATACCTGTCCGGAAGTGCCATTTTGCACTTTTCACAATATGTCTGCTTCACAATTTTCCTGAAAATCGAATTGTGCTCACTCAGCCTCTTAAAAATCAGCTCACTGAAGTGCTTATTCTCAGGTGAATGTGTCGTATAGTAATTATCAAACTCAATATAAAAACCAGCGAAATCAACCTGGTGTTCTTTGCGGACTTTCTCTATCAGGTCTTCAGCAGGTACACCGGCAGCCCTGGCACTTATCATAACAGGCGTACCGTGAGTATCGTCAGCACAAAAGTAAAGGCATTCGTTGCCTGACATCTTCTGAAAGCGAACCCAAATATCGGTCTGAATATATTCAACCAGATGTCCTATGTGGATGGGCCCGTTGGCATAAGGTAGTGCTGATGTCACAATGATTTTACGAGCCATAATTTCCCTAAAAGCTACTTGCTTTCGCCATCGAGAGAATTCGATGCATTATCGGCCTTTTGTTCAGAAGGCAAATCAGATGCAACAACTTCAATTTCCTCTAAAGGAAGTGCCATTTTCTCAGTACCGCCGTCATGTTCCACTACCACAAGTTGTGTCAGTATTTGGGTCTCAACCACCTTGCCGTAACCGTATTTTGTCTTGACCTTTGTTTTGCTCTTTGGCAGCCATTTTTTAAGCTCCTTGTAAGTCTGATCCTCATAGCGCAGGCAGCACTTCAGTCTCCCGCAATAGCCCGATATCTTTGAAGGGTCTAAAGTCGCCTTTTGCATCTTTGCCATACGCATATTGACCGGCTTTAGGATTTTAAGAAATCTCTGACAGCAGCACTGCTGCCCGCAGGCTTCCACATCCCCAAGCAGCTTCGCTTCATCACGCGAACCAATCTGCCGCATCTCAACGCGGGTCTGATATTCCTGGGCAAGCACTTTCACCAGCTCACGAAAATCCACCCGGCCGTCCGCCATAAAATAAAATATAATTCGCTCGCCGCCGAAAATATGCTCAGCTTCAACAATTTTCATCGGGAGCTCTAAATCCTTAACAAAACGCCGACATCTCCTTGCCTCATCCTCTGCAATTTTCTCAAGATGCTTCTCTTCACTTATATCCGCTGCAGTAGCGTACCGGATAAACTTGCCGACCTTTTCAAAAGACAGATGATCGTCGCCGTCCTCGAAGTATTCCTCAACCTCCTCTTCGCTTAGCCTGAACTGTCCTGACTTATAAGAGGAAAAAACCCCGACAATATGCCCCAGCTCGAGCCCTCGTTCAGTTTTGACCACAACACGTATATTTACTTTGGGCACACTCACCTGCTGATGCTCGAACCACCCAAGTGTATTCATACGGCTGTAGTGCACCAACATACACTTATTATTCTTCGTCTGTCTGGGTTTTACTTTGATAGTCTCAGACATATAACCTGCACAAAACAAATAAAAATGCGCTAAAGCGCACTTATATGAAAAAAGTCTTACACATCAATTGTATCACAAACAAACGGATTTAACAACAATTGTTCGAAAATCAGCTTTTCATTCACCGCAGAATCAATCCAGTGAAGAGTATTGTAGCAATTAGTAATCTTTTGCGCTGCCGCTTCAGGGTCGAATCGCTTAGCTAATTGTTCCACATCTGCTTTTTGGTCGAAGTTTGTAATTGTGCTATTATCTCCAAGCTGCAAACAGACAGCATCGCGCAGAGCCGAGATAACTACATTCACAAACAGTTTCACAACTTTTCGGTTAATATCGCTGACGCTGACATCCTCCTGGCGTTTTGACCATATGGACGAAATCTTTTTAGCTTCTGCCAGCAGCCAATTGGCCATATCCAACACCTGCGACAGTTCACCCGTCGATATAAAACTTACCACTTTTTTTTTGGTGTTATAAATTTCGGCATCAGCCAACTCAAGAGCACATAGTTGACAGGCCTGCCCCAGTCTGCCCTGACAAAAACGCGCAAAATACAAAGCCACATCACCCTCGATACCCTGGCCTATGAGTTTTTCAACAGTCCTCTCTTCATCAATCCGGCCGAAGCGAACTACCTGGCACCTCGACTTTACGGTCGCTAAAAGCTTCTCAAACCGAGTGCAAAGAAGAATGATACTACAATATGACGGCGGCTCTTCCAGAACCTTCAAAAGAGCATTTTGAGATGCAATGTTTAATTTCTCAGCTTCTTTTAAGACAAAAACTCTCCTTTTCGCTAATATAGGCCTGTGCTGAACTTTCTCTATTAAAAACTCACGAACCACATCAACTGGAAAAGCAACAGGCCTTTTCCTGCCTTTAGGTTCTTTAGTGAACTCAACCAGTTCTTTGTAAACTTCAACATAGTCCGGATGCGAGCCTGCCTCAAAAACCCTGCAACAGTTGCAGCTACCACAACTATCGGCATAATCTTTTTGCAAAATAGGGTGTTCACAAATTAGCAGCTTCGCCCATTCGCGGGCTGTTTTACATCTTCCTACACCTTCAGGCCCGGAAAAAATATAGGCGTGGGACATCCTGCCTTGGGTAAATGCCCTTTGCAAAATCGAAACTGCTTTATCCTGACAAAAAATCTCTTTAAGTGACATAAAAACAAAACTCGAAGTGAATCTTAATATCTCTCAATGGCTTGAATCACCCGTTTATGCACCTGTTGAATATCGCCACTGCCGTCAATCAGCTCAAAATTTGGCCGTCGAGCAAGCTCAATAAAACCCTGTCGTACTTTATTGTGATAGTAACTTCCCTTTTTTTCCATTCTGTCAGGCTGCCGCTTCATTCTCTTCGTTGAGGTCTCCATGTCAACATCCATAATAATGGTCAAATCAGGCCAGATTCTGGCCAATGACCCTTCTGTTATCCTGATAACATTATCTATACCAAATCCGCCTGCATAGCCCTGATAGGCACAGGTGCTCGAAAGCCATCTGTCAAGTAAAACGCACTTATTTGCTTCCAAGGCGGGTGAAATTTTTTCCACCCACACTTGTGCTCTTGCCGACATATAAAGCAAAACTTCCGTTGCCGTATTCATCGTTATATGTTCGGGATTTAGCAGGATTTGTCGAATCTTTTCTCCAATAACAGTTCCACCGGGTTCGCGAAAACTAACAGTCTCAACGCCCTGCCGCCTGAGCCATTGGCTCAAAAGCTGTACCTGCGTTGTTTTTCCACAGCCATCCGGACCGTCAAGAACAATGAATTTACCTTGCAACTTATCTCTCAAATTATCGCTATTCAGATTTTGGGTCCTCCTTAATCTTGATGCCTGATTTTCTGGTTACTTCATAAGCTGAAGGTTTCCAGGACCAACCAACTGCTTCATCTTCCGACAAAAATCCACATCAGGCTTAATGGAAAACTCCTGCCCGGCGTTGGCACAAACCACTCCTTTGCCCGTCCTTACCGATATGTAAAGTGGGCTGCTGCCTCTGTGGCCCCTGCAAACACTCTGTATCCTGGCCACTGTCTCTTTGGTAACCTCCTTTGCATCAAGGTTAATCCTGACCTTGGCTGCCAGCTTCTCGGCTGACTCGGTTAATCTGATAATTTCTGCTGCCAGAATATTTGGCTTTTCTCTGCGAAAGTCAATCTTACCCCTGACAAAAACCACATTGTCCTCAACTACCTCCTCAGCATACCTGCTCAGCGTATCAGGGAACAAAACTACCTCAACCTGACCCTGAAGGTCCTCAAGAGTAAAAACAGCCATTCTTGAGCCGGAACTCGAGCCCTTTTTGATAATGTGGTATCTTTTCTTGGTTATCATCCCGCCAATTGTAACTATCTGGCCTTCTCTGACATTCTTCAATTGTGAACTGTTATGAGTGGAATAAGAATTTATAGTTTCGGCATAATGACTCAAAGGGTTGCTCGTAACATAAAAACCCAAAACCTGCTTCTCGTAAGCAAGCATCTGAGCTTCAGGCCAGGGTTCGGCCTGCGGCAAACGCTCGGCATCCTTTGAAAAATCCTTCGCTGCTCCGGATGCAGAAAAAAGATTTAACTGACCGCTCTGCCGGTCGCTCTGGGCCCGCATTCCTATCTGCATCGCCTTTTCCAGCCCGACCAGCATCTGAGCACGGTTGCCACCAAGCCGGTTAAAGGCGCCGGCTTTTATCAAAGCCTCTGACACTTGTTTATTGACAAGCCTAAGATCGACGTTTTCACAAAAATTAAATAAACTCTGGAATTGGCCTATTCTTTTACGTGCCTCTATAATCTGCTCTACCGCTCTTTGGCCAACCCCCTTAACCGCTGCTAAACCAAAGCGAAGGACACCTGTCCCTTTCTTCACTTTGTCCGTGTAAAGAGGTGTAAAATTAACGCCGCTCTCGTTTATATCCGGCGCCGATACTTCAATACCCATATGACCACACTCGCGGATGTAATCCACAACCTTATCTGTGCTGCCCATCTCATAAGTCAAAAGGGCCGCCATAAATTCAAGAGGCCAATGAACCTTCATATATGCCGTCTGATAAGCAATAATGGCATAACGAGTCGAGTGGCTCTTGTTAAAACCATAACCGGCAAATCTCTTTATTAATTCGAAATTTTCTTCGGATTGTTTTCTCGATAGACCTTTGTTGATACACCCACTTATAAATCTCTCCTTCTCCTTGGCAATGGTCCTGGCCTTCTTTTTGCTTATCGCTTTAATCAGGGTGTAAGCTTCACGCAAGGGTATGCCACCAAGACGATTGCAAATCCGCATCACCTGTTCCTGATAGACCATTATACCATAGGTCTCTTCAAGCACCTCCTTCATAATCGGATGAGGCACTTGCCATTTCAAACCGTGCTTGCGGTCAATATAATCGCCTATAAGTGTCATAGGGCCGGGACGAAACAATGCATTTGCTGCGATAAGGTCCTCAATCCGGTCCGGCTTCATCTTCATAAGTAAATCCTGCATCCCACCAGATTCAAACTGAAAAACCCCTTTTGTCCTGCCGCTTGCGAAAAGCTCGAAAACCTGTGGCTCATCCAGGCCAATGCTCTCAATATCAATATCCCGGCCATGTATCTCTTTTACAAGCTGACGTGAACGCTCCAGAACACTAAGGGTTTTTAAACCCAGAAAATCCATTTTCAACAGGCCGACCTTCTCCACCATTGGCCCTTCGAATTGTGTAACAACTTCATCAGAATCCGACGCCTTATAAAGAGGCAGAAAATCCGTCAAAGGCTTATCGGCTATAACAACTCCAGCAGCGTGAACAGAGGCATGGCGAGCAAGACCTTCCAGCTTCTTGCAAATGTCAATAACTTTTCGTGTATGCTCATTTCGCTGGCAGGCTT
This sequence comes from Sedimentisphaerales bacterium, assembly GCA_016935195.1. GTDB lineage: Bacteria > Planctomycetota > Phycisphaerae > Sedimentisphaerales > Anaerobacaceae > JAFGRL01. The sequence continues at coordinate 5,445 of JAFGRL010000152.1, read as the reverse complement.
CCCTAAGCTGCGGCTCTGTTTTCAGTGCTTTCTCAAGCGTCATACCAAGGGAATCGGGAACAAGCTTGGCTAACCTGTCAGCTTCACTCAAGGCAACCCCCAATACCCGGCAAACATCGCGAATAACAGCCCTGGCCTTCATCGTCCCAAAGGTGATTATCTGTGCAACGTGCCCGTATTTTTGACGAACGTAGTCTATTATCTTCGACCTGCCATCCTGGCAGATGTCAATATCAATATCAGGCATCTCATTACGCTCAGGGTCCATAAAACGCTCAAACAAAAGGTCATACTTCACCGGGTCAACGTTGCTTAACCCGAGACAGTAACCGACAACCGCACCTACGGCACTGCCTCTGGCGCCTACAGGAATATGATTTTTATGAGCAAAATTACAGAAGTCCCAGACAATAAGAAAATAGCTCGCAAAGCCTTTCGATTCGATAACCTCAAGCTCGCGGTCAAGCCTTTTCTTTAGCTCACCGTCAACATTTCCGTAAAGTCTCCTAGCATTTTCATAGCACACTTTCGTGAGAAACGCTTCAGGGCTCGACCCATCTGCTGGCTCAAATCCCGGTGCATGCCGACTCTTTAAATCCAGCTCAACATTACACCTTTCTGCAATTGCAACAGTATTATCACATGCCTGAGGATAATCCTCAAAAAGAGCACGCATCTGCTTTGGACTTTTTAAGAAAATATCCTTCGGGTATATCATTCTCGTCGGATCTTCGAAGTTCTTGCCTGTACTTATGCAACACAGGCAATTGTGAGCTTCGTAATCTTGGCTCTTTAGGAAATGAACGTCATTGGTAGCAACCAGGCCCAGGCCCATACTTCTGGCAAGCTCGACCAGGCCCTGACGAATATCCGGATCATCATCGGCGTGGATCTGGATTTCCACAAAAAACCGCTCAGGGCCAAATATCTTCAAGTAACTTTCGGCAACAGCTTTTGCACCTGCCTCATCACCCCTTGATAATAATGCAGCCAGTTCACCTTTGATACATGCTGAGGTAGCAATAAGGCCGTCGCTCAACTCAGTAAGAATTTCCTTATCAATCCTGGGGCGATAGTAAAATCCTTCGGTATAACCAGTGCTGGCCAGCTTAAGCAGATTCTTATACCCCGTATTATTTTCTGCCAGGAGTACCAGATGATAAGCGGCATCTGAAATAGAAGTTTTGGTTTTATCAAATCGGCTGGCCGGTGCCATATATGCTTCGATGCCGATGATAGGTTTGATATGAGCAGACAAGGCCCTGCTGTAAAACTCTACAGCACCAAACATATTCCCGTGGTCGGTTACTGCCACTGAATCCATCCCCAACTCAGCACATCGCTTAAACAGCCGGTCAAAGGTTATAGCACCATCGAGCAGCGAGTATTGGCTGTGTAAATGAAGATGTGTAAATCCATTCTTCGCCATAATCGCATAATAGCCGGGCCGTTAACTTATGTCAACGCCGTAACTATGCCTTCTGCTCCGGGCCCGGGCAATCTCCAAACTCGATAAGATTTCCTTGTAAGGAACCCAACATAATTCACGGGTCATTGCGAGGCCCTGGGTATATCGAAGGATCTCGCAATGACGGGAATCCGGCTTTTTAAGCCTTCGCGGCCTTGGACGAAGTGGCTTAAAGACTGGGTGAGAATAGTTTTGAATTTTGAGTTGGGCTTCTTTACTATTGCGGCTCCCTATAAGAGCCGTCATTTGGTTTCTTCTACTTTCGGCTGGGATTGGCCAAGATATTCGGCTTCGATACAAAATTGAATGATATCGCGGGCCAGTGGTGCAGCCTCTCTTGCGCCGCTTTGACCTTCTTCGATAACAACGGCAATCGCGATACTTCGGCCGGTAATGTCTTCGGCGAAACCTGCGAACCAGGCGTTGTACGGGTTTTCCGTTGAACCTGTTTTGCCGTAAACTTTAACACCCTGCTCAGCAAAGCCGCTATAGGCGAAGGCTTCGTATGCTGTTGCCCCCCACTCGTTTACAACCGCACCCATACCGTCATAGACGACAGCCAGAGTTTGCTTTGAAATACCAAGGTCTATCGTATTTGAGTCCTGCCCGGCAGATTCGCAGTTGAGCAAAAGGCGAGGTTGTTTGTAAAAGCCTTTGCGTGCCAGAGATGCCATTGCGTTTGCGACCTGCAAAACGGTAGCGCGTAAACTTCCCTGACCTATGCCGAACCATCTTCTTTCGGCCTCTGTCAAGTGAGGTACCTGGCTGAATCGGCGGATGTTATTTTCCGGAATGATGCTTGATATTTGTCCTTGTGTTTGTCTGAAATTTCTCTTGAGGTTGGCTCTTTCCAAATCCTCAGGGACAAAAAGAATATTGCGGCCAAAGCCGAAGTTAAAAAGCCACTGCTGTAAGATTTTTGGTTCAATTCTTCCAGCAAGTCGTGAAAAATAGATATTGCAGCTTCCCTTGGTTGCATTGCGGGCGTTGTTTCCTCCCTGGCCTCGAAATTCGTCGTCGTGGCCTATATGATATTGCTTTTCAACCCAGCATCGAGGAGGCGCTGCAGGTCTTTTGGCCGGACAGCTTATAATCTCGGTCGGTGTAATTTCGCCGGTTTCCAAACCTGCAATGAGTATGAAAGGCTTTATAACTGAGCCGGGCGGATATTGCTTGTTTATAGCTCGGTTTCTCAGCGGCTCATTGGGATTCCGGGCAAAAACAGCATAATCGGATCTTATGCGATCAAGATCGAAAACAGGTGTTGAAACTAATGTTAGTATTTCTGCAGTTGCAACGTCGATTACCACAACTGCGGCCGGCAAATCACATTTGGGATTCAGTCTGCAGTTGGTTATATGACTTTCAATTCTCTGCTGAAGCTCAATGTCTATAGTAAGCCAAACGTCCTCCCCAAACTCGGTTTTGGCACGTTGTATCCGCTGGCCGTCTATGCTGTAAAAGACTTCCCCTCGCCTTCCTCTGAGAATGGCTTCACAGACATATTCAGTTCCATCCTCTCTGCCGCAGAGTTCGTCAGAAAGATAGCTGGTGAGCCTGTCATTTTCGAAAACTTCTTTATCGGCAGCGCTCGGCCGACCCACCCAGCCGATGGTCTGGGCAGCAGCCGAGGCGTAAGGATATATTCTTTTAGCTACTGTACGAATGCTTACACCATCGGCATCCATAAATTCCAATTGAGCAGCGAAGATATCGTCATCGGTTTGCAGGACAGCTATCGGCCAGGGCTTATGCATTTCTTCAATATCAATAGCTCTTACAAGCTGAACTTGTTTTGCCGGCTCAGGTTCCTTTTCCTGGAAATCTGCTTGGGCTTGTGAAAACGGAATACTCGCGATATTTTTGTACTGCTTTAACAACTCAGAATTTGGGAAATTTCTTCGCCAGGCCTGAAACAGCCGGTGCTTCCACACAAAATCGTTTATCCGGCGAATCTTCTCGATAATATGCGAAGGGCTAACCGCTCCTAACTTTGCTGATTTGTTAATAACCTGGGAGAGCTCCTGAATTGCGCTATTGTTATCTTCATTATACGAATTTTCCTGCAGGCGGCCATCAAGAACGCGGGCCAGATTATAGCTTATACATAGCTGCACCCGTGGTTTATCTTCTGCCAATACGTTGCCGTTTCTATCTAAAATCCTGCCCCTGATGGTCTTAAGCTGCAGGCTGCTTCCCCTTTGCTGCTTTAGCTCTGTAACTTTTGCCCGGTAAAAGCCGCTGGATTGCAGCTGCATACTTATCAGCCGAACCAGCCAAACGAACAAAAGAATACATATCGCAGTAACAAGGATTTTGACACGTTTGTTAAACATATCTCTAAAGACACAGTTATTAAGCAGAGCACATAATAGCCATTGAAGCCAGCTCTAACGTCAGCTAAAGTGGCGTGTTTTTATGCGCATCCACCATGCTGCCGGAAAAAACAGGAATGGACCAACAATTGCAGAACAAATCAGTACAGCAATTGGAGGGGTCAACACCATTAACTGGCTGTGTTCTGCTTTGAAAAGGGTTAAAAGATTAGACAAAATGGACGTCAGCAATCCGACAACAAATATGACTGCCGCCCGGTATGGTATCTGTCTGACCTCAATAAACTGATGAAGTTGTGCCAACAAGGTTCCGAATATCCCGAAGCTGATTGTATATGGCCCCATTGTAAAACCTATGATGTCCGCAGCAAAACCAATAACAAAAGATGCTATGATAGCCTCAAAAACACCGTAGAAAAGAGCAAAGAATACCAGAAGAATCACCAACAGGTCACAACTGATGCGTAAATGTCCCAACACACTGGCCTGCAATAATGTGGCCGTAACAACCAGACCGACAAACCGAAACCATCGCATTGAGCAGAGCCTCCGTGAGATATTATTTGCAAATGCCTGCAACACAAAAACCCAACTTATCAATTTTTGGGACTTATTACAATTACTGTTACGCGCTCGAGCCGTTCGATATCACAAGCGGGCTTGACCGTTATATCCCAAAGTAATGGGTTCTCATCGTCTCTTTGGCATGATTGAACCATCCCGATAATAAATGGGCTGTCAAGAAAGCCGGGCTTTTTATAAGCTAAAACATTTTCACCGGCCTTAATTTTGTTTTTTTCCTGAAGTAAAGTTCGAACCTTAGCTATATTACCGCCGTAGCCCTGCATCAATGCCTTTGTTTGAGCAATTTTAACAGCAATCTTAGAGCCCGGGTCCGTAATAAGCTTCACCTCAGCCATATTACGGTCTACTTGATCGACTACTCCTATAATGCTGTTGTCGCCTAAGACGAATTGTCCTTTTGCTATACCATCTCCGCGGCCACGATTGATTATAAACTGACATCGTGACCGTTCAATGGCCCTGCTGATTATGTCTGCGAACATTAAGTTGGCGTCTTCCAGAGAAAATAATCTTTCGCGCAATCCCGATAACTGCTCAATTTTCATGTTTTTCCGGATTAACTCCTCCTCTACGGCTGCAAGGTAATTTTGAAGCTGCCTATATTGACGCCGACTAACCATCTCTTTTACCGGCTTTTCCATACGAGCTGATAACAGAACATTTCTTCCGATACCCAGTGGCAGACGAAAGGTACGAGCAAAGGTGAATTGAATTTTATTCGTAAGAGACTTGGGGACAAAAAGCAAAATAAAACCCGACAACAACAGCCAGGTAAACAACATTCCACTGGAGACTTTAAACTGCTTCCTTGCCATCTGAACTATCCGTATCCCGCCTCCTTTAGGCCACTAAAGCACTTAACTAACAACAGCCATAATTTCTATTGCCATCCATATTCGTTATGGTCCATTGTGTCCTTCCAGAGCTCCAGGTTCTCCAGATAAACACTGGTGCCGCGCGCCACGCAGGTAAGTGGGTCTTCGACCTGTTTGACCTTTAGGCCGGTTGCATTGGCCAACATTATTTCCATCCCCCGAAGCAGCGCCCCCCCCCCCC
>JAFGRL010000151.1 GCA_016935195.1 Sedimentisphaerales bacterium | reverse complement strand
GCTGGATAGGACGCGCGGAGCGCGGACTAGCCTGCGGGTGGGTACAGCCGCCGCCCCGATAGGCCCGCGCGAAGCGTCGGGCCTATCGCCTTGTATAAGCGGTTTGGCAAGCTTTTCGCCAAATCCGCTTAATGCAAATGTTAGGGCTTCCCTTCTTCTATATGTTTGTTTCGCTCTATTCTTTTCGGGATAAAATCATCCTGAACTATTGCCTTTGAGAACGCCTTATCCCATTTCTCTCGTGCTTCACCCTCAAAATAAAAATAGCCTTCCTCGTTAAGTATCTTAAAGAAACCACCATAGTAACTTAGGGCAAGTTGTTTTTCTGTTCCATTCTTCAGTTTTGCAATTGCAAGTCGACTTCCCTTCCACATTACCCATTCATCCTTGAACTTAGCCTCGGGCGCAAGCTCTCGAAAGAGCATTGGGGTAATAGATGCTTGAAAAGAATTTTCCAAATCTTGCTTTGAATATTTCGGACCAGGCAATCCTTCGAGATCGTAAACAGTAATAGATTTAACCTGGTCAGCTATCGAAATCAAGTCAGGCGGTTCTGTTTTACATCCACTAAAAAGTGTAAAACATACCAACAAAAAGATAGAGATTGAGTACATTATTCGATTCATTGTATTGCCCTAACGGGGCTGCGGATAACCTGCGGAACCTGGGAATGAGCCGCAGGCTCATGGACAGGTTTCGTCAGGTTCATCCGCTGGTTGTGAGGCGCGGAGCGCCGAACAGCCAGTGGATGAAATCCGCAGCCCCGTTGTTGCCGGCGCGCAGCGTCCGGCAACAACGCCGCTAATCAGCCGCGCGGCTTTTTGCGTCCGCTGAATTTGCCTTGTTAGACGTATCTACTTACAATCAGAGTGAAATTAACGCTTTACTAATCTAATAACATTTTGCGCAATATCACTGATTATTTCGCTATTAATTTCATGCTCCCAATATCGCAAAACAGTCCATCCATTGCTTTCAATTAATAAAGTTTTTCTTCTATCGCGCTCAACATTGTCATTTATTTTTTCCACCCACCACTCGCTGTTTGTTTTAGGCGGTTTAAAATGAAGTGGGCACCCGTGCCAAAAACAACCATCAATAAAAATGCAAAGCTTTGTTTTTCGAAACACAATATCTGCTTTGCAGCGAATACCAGGAATGGGCTCTACATCTTTTCGAAACCTTAAGCCCGTATCATGAAGAAAGCTACGTAGCTTCTTCTCTGGACCCGTGTCCTGTGATGGAATAGCTTTCATTGTTTTCCGCACACTCGGCGACGACGCTTTAGGTGCTCTTGATCGAATTGATTTAGCCAGGGATATTATCTCCAATGTCATCTGGTGATTCATCATGATGGTTATCATCTATTAATGCATCCTTGCGGCTAATATGAAATGTCTCATTGCCAATTGATATACTCATAGTATCGTCGGTCATTGTAGCAGTAAAACGTGGAAGCTTTTCAGGTGCATTTGAGATAATCATATCAATTGGACCTCGCACGTAATTATCCAAAAATAATGACATGGTAGGACCAGCTAAATTATCCAAATGTTCCCATGCGTTAGCGCCTAAATAGACCTCGCCATGTTGGGCCAAAAAAGAGTTCCCAAGTTCTGTTAATTTTGGATTGGTTGTGCCATCCAGAACCAGAAGAACAGGTATAAATCCGCTCTCTTTACAATCAATCGGAAAGTCAAGTTCCTCTCGCCAACGCCCTTGCCCTGAGGCAGCTATTGTCACTCGTATTTTTATTTCATAGGCTTTTTTGCCCAGGATACAATCAACCTGACGTCCCTTATTCTTATCTTTATGTCTTTTTATCGGGCTTTTTCTTGAAGGCACAGGAGTTCCACCCACAGCATAAGCAATGACCGGTTCAAACAAATAACCGGTCTCTTGTCCTGCTCTATTATCAATGTCGAAAAACCATTTCCTCCAGAAAAGTAACCCAGCAAGAGCAGATGGGCTGAGCTTGCCGAATTGAAGTAAACCTCTTGGACCAACTTGCTCAAGGGTTGGTATTGGTTGGGTTTCTAGGATAGTTTCATATTTCAATCTTGCCTTGTGAAGCGTTGCAAGGCAGGCGAAATACATATCTGAATCAGGATCTAGAACAATAAGGCGTTCGAACATGTTTTTTGGATCAAGACCTTCAATAACCAAAGAATCCAAATCCTCCGCTTCAAAAAAGGAGGGAATAATTTCGGGTACTTCAGGAAAATTATTCCGCAAGCCAAGATCATGGACAATGCGGGCGACAAGGTAAGCGCACATTTCATCATTAAGACAAACCGCTTGATCGCCAGAGCCGTAAGCTCGTGCCTTTTCCCAAATTGTCTGTTGTGATTTTGTTAAGGCCATAAAGTCAGTTGCTCCATATTATTTTTAACTAAAAACTGTTGCTTTATCTCATTATATACCTTTTGGAGTACAGGACTCATCCCTGTCGACAGAGTCGGAATGAAACTCAATAAGGCACCATCATCATAGTTTGGTTTTGCATTTTCTAAATCCTCCTTAAGAGATTTTGCTATACATCTGGATAGCAGTATTGGAACAGCATTGCCTATCATTTGGATCTTCTCGCTTTGTGTACCGATAAAAACAAAATCGTCTGGAAAAGTTTGGAGTCTAGCACATTCACGTATAGTGAGTGATCGATCCTCGATTGGATGCACAAAATCCCTTAAAGCACCGCCGGTTATTGCTTTTGAAGGTTCATCTGCTTTTAGTCGACGTAATCCTGCCGGAGCACCGCCACGACGTTCAGTGGGTGTGCCGTCTTTCACACGCCGATAGGCCCTTTTTTTGTAGCTATCGTGCCAAAGCTCCTCTGGAAGATCACGCATTCGTTGACCCGGTTTAAGTAGATGAGCCCTCTTTTGGTCCGCTTCATTAAATGGTGAAAAACTATGATCGAATGGATCGGTATCGCCATTTCGGCATATCTTGGCGGTGCCAAGACCCTCCAGTGCATCCTTAGTTGTTGGCGAAAAAGGCAAATGATATCCATTTGCCAATGTCGCGCCAGGCATTCCTAAAGCTGAATGCGTATGTTCGGGGAAATTAGGTTCCCAGCCCAAACCACCGATGGCAATTACACGTTTACGGTGCTGCGGTATGCCATAATGTGCTGCGTTTACCTTTCGGAGGTGTATCCGATAACCAGCCTTTATCAACGGTTCAAGGAGGTCGTTAACAAAACGACCGCTACCTTGAGTAAGAAAGCCTTCTACATTTTCAAAAATAAAAGCCACTGGCTTGTGTTTCGCAATCAGAGCAGCAAATATGCCAACGAGGCTATTCCTTTTATCACAAGCTTGCCGACGCCCTGCAGATGAAAACCCTTGACAGGGTGGCCCCCCAATAATTACATCTGATCTTGGAAGTTCAGAATATTCATTGAGATCAATCAATTGAATTGGATGAGAGAAATTCTTCCTATATGTATCAACAGCAGGTTGCCAATTATCGAAGGCTGATACAATCCTAAATCCTGCTTTTTCAAAGCCAAGAGATAGGCCGCCGCAACCAGAAAAAAGGTTAACAACTGTCAGTTCTGATTTTACCATTTTGATATCTTATTCCCTGATTTACATTTTTGCAATGTCTAACGGGGCTGCGGATAACCTGCGGAACCTGGGAATGAGCCGCAGGCTCATGGACAGGTTTCGTCAGGTTAATCCGCTGGTTGTGAG
>JAFGRL010000150.1 GCA_016935195.1 Sedimentisphaerales bacterium | reverse complement strand
TAGAATATGGCGAAAAATTTGCGTCACAGCTGGATTAGCAGATTTGAAATTTCACGATTTACGAAGGACGTTTTGTTCTTTACTGGCGGTAATATAATTATTTATTCCCGCAGCAAGTGTTTCGCTCAAAGCTTGTCCTGGGTTAACATTTTCGGGTTCGATGGCAAAAATAACAATGTCAGTCTTTCGGCCCTGTGATGCCTAATTCAACCAGGGCGTTGAATGCCGCTTTCTGTTCGGCTTCTTTCTTATTTGTGCCCCAGGCACCTGGAAAACGTCGGCCCGCAATTACCACTTCAGCTTCGAAGCATTTGTCGTGGTCAGGGCCTTTTTCGTCAACTAATTCATAAAGCGGGGTAATATTGAACTGCTGTTGTGCATACTGCTGAAGCATAGATTTATAATTGCCCTGGAGGTGTTCCACATTAGCCTGCTCGATAAACGGGAAAAAATTCCTTAAAATGAAAGCTCGTGCTGCTTGCAGTCCGCCATCGATGTAAATAACAGCAATAATTGCCTCCAGCAGTCCGGCCGCTAAAGAGCCTGTCAAGGCCCTGCTGCCGGCCATTCCTTTGCCAATATTAAGAAATGCCACAAGACCCAGATGCTTGGCGACACGAGCACAGGTCCGCCTGGCAACGAGCATGCTCTTTGCTTTAGTCAGGTCACCTTCGAGACTGCCGGGAAACTTTTCATAGAGTGATTCACAAATGACCAATGCCAAAATTGAATCCCCGAAGAACTCTAATCGCTCGTTGCTTAGTATGCGGTTATCAACCGATGAAGAGTGTGTAAATGCCCTGCGCAGCAAACGCTGGTTTGAAAATTTATAGCCTATAGCCTGCTCGATTTTCCTTAGTTTCTTTTGGTCCATTTAAATTAGCCGGTGCATCTATACAGGTACGGCGGCATAATGCACATCCAAAATGCTAACTTGGGCCTGCGAGCAGACTACGAATGCCGCTGAAAATAGCGGACTTCGTAGCCGGCTCAACAAAGTAAAAAACCATCTGTCATTAAACTATGCAATATAACAATTGCAAGTCAAATGTTCAAGGCCAATAATCGGTCAGTGTACAATCTGTAAGCTGGCAAGTGCAACGAACTTATCATCGGCCAGGTCAAAAACGCCGTCAAGGCCGGTTACTGTAAAAATACCTCTGGTTGCAGGAGCAACGTTGCAGAAAATTAACTTATGCCCGCAATCGGTCAAAAGCTTACGAAGTCTCAACAGCTTTGAAAGACTCGATGAGGTTACAATGTCAATAGCCGAAAAATCAACCACCACATCGCAATCACCTCTGTCGCGAGCTATCTGCGTAACGCTTTGAAGTTCCTCGCCCATCTGAGGTTCCCCTGGCAGGTCAACAAGAATTATATCCTCAGCCCAATCCTGAATTCCCATTTTTTTAACTCCCATAAAAAAACTATCATATTCAATAAACCTTGTATCGTCATAAGTTAAACGGGGGTTGATAAAAAAAAGGAAGTTCAATCTGATATACTTCCAGAGAAAGACCTATAAAAACGAGCGCTACATATCCCAACAGTCATTTTCGAAAGTGAGCCGTTAATTCTTAGACAAAACTCCCGTCATTGTTCAGACAAATATACCGCCTGGGCCTCAAATCATCTGACCAATTTACTTTTGTAGTTAGCAGCCAACTACTTCTGGGGTACACTTGGGGTAATTGACTTTAAGTACCTCTGTCCGGCTCTACCCTCTTCGTACTGCACTCTTTTTGCTTCAGCTTTTTGCGAATCAACGATGTAGAAGCTGCCATCCTCAGTCCTGACCAATGCCGAGCCTCTGTTTTCAATAGCGATGCCAAAATCTGCCTTATCGGCACTGCCGGCCGCTGCTCCTAAAGCAATGGTAACGATAATCCCCAAAATCAGGCCTACCACCAATGTTTTAACATCAAGCTCTAATTTCATTGTATCACCCTTTCAAACAAACCATATTACATAGACCATCTTTAACAATTCTTTTGTGTTTGGCAAGGCTTTTGTGATTAGCCGGCGCCAAACAATCAGTAAATGTTTATAAATTCCGCTTTGAATAGTTGCATAGTCAACATCGAAATTGTACACTTTCGGCACTGGCAGGATAAACTATGAAAAAAACAGACCGCCTGAAAAAAAATTGTGCAATTCTACTGCTGTATACAATCATAGCCGGATGCAATGCACCAAAAAGTAATCTTGAAACATTCAATAGGCTTCTTCTTGCTCCGGGCTATGAACAATCTTTCATCTTTGCCAGGTCAAGAATTGGCAAAAATGAAAAGCCTAAAGCAGAAGACCTGCTTTGGACATTGCAGCTTGGTTCGGTCGAAAGATTAAGGCAAAACCATCACCAAAGTACCGTATATTTCGACAAAGCCGAGGAAATGCTTAATTTTTACGACCACCAGAACGAAATCACAAGCACCCTTGCGTCGACCGCTGCAGGCGACAATGTGGTGCCTTATACCGGACAGGAATATGACGGAATTATGGTAAATACTTACAAAGCTCTTAACTTTATGATTACAGGGCAGGATGAACTGGCCAGGGTTGAATTCAACCGTGCTCTTGACAGACAAAGGCGTGCAAAGGAAATGTTCGCCCGCGAAATCGAACAGTTGAATAATCAAATCAAAGAAAAAGAGGGGAAAAATCCCAATTTAAGAAAAAGTATTGAAAACCCACAGGTAAAGCAGCTAATTGGTGAAGAATACCCATGCTTATATGAATTTGAAGCTTACCCGGACTTTGTTAATCCCTTTACCACGTACTTAGCGGGGATTTATTTTAATCTCATCGGAGATTATTCTAAAGCAATTGATCTGCTTAAAGAATCGTACGGTATGGTACAGACCAATAGTTATATTGCCGATGACCTGGCTGCTGCAGAGCAAATCCTGCAGTGCGGCGGACAGCTAAGTAACACTATATGGGTAATATTTGAAAACGGGTTAGGGCCTGTCAAAGAAGAATTCAGAATCGACATTCCGATTTTTCTCGTTACCGACAAGGTCAAGTACGTGGGGATTGCCTTACCCAGGCTTATCTTCAGAGAGCAAGCATATCCTTATCTGATAGTAAAAACAAAAACCAGCAGTTGCAAAACCCAGATAGTGGCGGATATGGACAGGGTAATTCAAACAGAATTCGGCAAGGATTTTGGAGACATTCTGACAAGAGCTATAATCTCAGCAACAGCAAAAGCTGCCGCTCAGTATGTGCTGGCCAAACAGGACAGTTTCGAAGGCTCGATTGCTTCGGCGCTGGTTGGGCTTTATTCCTATGCCACGACTGCAGCAGATGTCAGAACCTGGACAACTCTGCCAAAAGATTTTCAGGTTACACGGCTTAACATCCCAGAAAACAGGGATATAACCATAATCCCACCGGCTGGAGTACCCTTAAATATAAAAATTCCTGATTGCTCAAATGCTATTGTCTATGTTAGAATACCGTTTGAAACAGCCGAGCCCGTTTATGATATAATAACATACTAACATTATCAGGGAGAAAAAATGAAAAAGCCAATTAACATCTTATTTATCAGCGCCGTTTTTGTATTTGTTGGATGCTATGAGCCTAAAGACACGAGGATACATCTAAGAGAAGAAATCAGAAGCGACACCCTTGACAGCAGTATTGTTACAAGGCCAGTCTCTCACGCCTTCAGTGCATTAATCGGAGAAGGAATTGGAATAAGCCGGGCTGTTACAAGAAGGAACAATGCCGGGTTCCTTGAACTCCACATCGAAGGCTTTAATAAGTCTTACGAAACCAAACGCTTTAGATACAGAGTAGAATGGCTCGACGCAGACGGTCTGCTGCTCGAAACGAAAACAAGCGTCTGGATGCCTATGTCAGCTATGGGCAAATCTCCGTTCAGCTTCAAGGTTGTCGCACCCAGAACAGAAGCTGTAAACTTTAGAATGGATACAAGAAAATGGGAGTGAGTTTTATGAAAGCCAAATCAAAAGTATTATATTGTGCTGCCTTTGGCTTGCTTTTAATTTGCGGCTGTGCACAGAAAACGGCCAATATTGACGTGCTGCACGACGAAGGCAAGCCCGTTATGGCACTTGACTATCGAGACTTTGACCAGGCTGCCAGCTCGATGGTTCAGTCTCTCATCGGTTCAGGTGCACTAAAGAAACAAGGCGGAGGCAGGTACGTTGTTGCTACAGGCCGGATTATCAACGACACTATGCAGAGAATTGACACTGATCAGTTGATGGCGAAAATCGAGGAAGAACTGCTCAACAGCGGCCAGGCGGTCGTAACATCAGCTATTGGCGGAAAAAGTGCGACTGACGAGCTCGTTTACCAGACAAGGGAACTGCGCGATTCAGAAGAATTCGACCAGAATACAATCAGCGCCAAAGGCACACTTATAGCGCCCGAGCTTAGTATCTCCGGAAAAATATTTCAAAGGAATATTCGGTATGACAGAAATCGGCAGCAGGTGGAGTATTACTTCCAACTGAAACTGAGCGACCTGAAAAACGGCCTTAGACTTTGGCAGAAGGAAACCCTCATCGGGAAAAGAGGCAGTAATAAATCTGTCGCATGGTAACATTCGATAAATAACTTATGCAGCAACTAAGCGGTGTCTCATTCGCTTTTTCTATAACCTCTTCTATTTGTTGAGATAATGGCTTTGTACCGTAAATGTGATTAAAAACAATGAAACTGCTCGACAAATATGTAGCAAAAAATTTCCTCATAGGTTATGCGATTGCCTTTTTTGTACTTATGGGTTTAAGGGTAATTATCGACCTGTTCGTCAACATTGACGAGTTCACAGAGAACATCCACCTCGGCACCCTGGAGGTAATAAAAAACATCATTACTTTCTACGGAGTAAATAGTTCCATCTATTTTCGGGACTTCGCCGGAATAATAACAGTGGTCGCCGCTGCATTCTCGCTGGGCAAAATGGTACGCAACAATGAATTAGTCGCCGTAATGGCTTCGGGCATCAGTCTAAAACGCGTTATCAGCCCTATTGTGCTGCTCGCCCTGCTTCTGACCGGCCTGCTTATCATCGATCAGGAACTCATAATACCGCCACTGGCCGATAGGCTCGTACGCAAGCATGACGACATGCCGGGCAGCGAGTCCTACGATGTCTGGTTTATCAGCGACAGCAAGAATTCCCTGATTTGTTCACAAAGGTTCGACGTCAAAACTTCAACTCTATTCAATCCTACTATAATATTACGCAAGCCGGCTGCAACTGCAGGTACCTGGCACGTTACCGGCTGGATTAAGGCCGACAAAGCTGTTTATAGCAGGGAAACAAACAGTTGGGATTTAACCAAAGGCCGCTTAACATCTGTTTCAAAATATTATGAGCAACAAAGACCTGACTCGAAAGAAAACCTTCGGCAAAGCAATCAGACCATCAGTTCATATTCAACGGACTTGAACCCAAAAAATATCCCCGTTATGCGAAAAGCCAGGCACAAAACTCTTCTTAGCTCCCGGCAGCTATCGGCTCTGGCAGCCCAAAGAACTAAAGTAAGAGACCTTGCCCAGCTCTACAGCCAAAAGCACTTCCGTGTTACCGACCCTATTATTAATTTTGTCATGCTGATGATAAGCCTGCCGATACTTATCTGCCGAGACCCAAAAGCAATGAAATCGGCCGTGATGATAGGCTTTGGCGTAACAACAGCATGCTTTATAACAACCTTCGTATGCAAAATACTTGCAACAGAAATGGTTTTTCAGCGGATTATACCAGAATTTTGGGCCTGGCTGCCTGTCTTTATCTTCCTGCCCATCGCTTTTGTAGAGCTTGATTCTATGAAAACCTAAGGTCCCATCTCAGGCCCTTAAGAGGTTCTAACAACATTGTTTTACCTTTAAAACAACGCCTTTTTAATTTCCCTGTTTATCCTGACGCTGCACCAGTCTCGGCCACACATCGAACAGTAGTCCGCATCCGGAATGATTGTCGAGCCCATCTCCTTACAGGCCTGCAAATGCATGCTTTCTGCCCGTTCAGGGTCAATCGATTCAGCCAGATGTATCTTCCAATCGAGATTTGCCCGGGCGGCACTTAATCTCTTGTCCCTATCCGCTGCACCTTTTAAGCCCCGCGCCACATCTGCTGCGTGAGCTGCAATCCTTGTGGCAATAACTCCTGCTCTTACGTCCTCAACATCAGGAAGCCCAAGATGTTCCCGGGGCGTAACATAACACAAAAAAGACGCTCCGTAATACGCTGCTGCTGTGCCGCCTATTGCTGAGGTTATATGGTCATACCCCGGTGCAATATCCGTTACAACGGGCCCGAGCACATAAAACGGCGCATCCCGGCAGATTTGCTGCTGAATTTCCATATTGTACTTTATCTGGTCAAAGGGAACATGGCCAGGGCCTTCAACCATAACCTGACAGCCCTTTTCCTGTGCCCGGCCAGTAAGCTCGCCTAACGTTCTCAACTCTGCTATCTGTGCCTGGTCGGTTGCATCGGCGATACAGCCCGGCCTCAGGGCGTCACCGAGCGAAAAGCAAATGTCATAATCACTCATCAGCTCACACAAATCATCGAACATCTCATACATAGGATTTTGCTTATTATGATAAAGCATCCATTTTGCTAAAAGTGCTCCACCCCGACTCACAATCCCCCCGACTCTCTGGCCGACGAGAGATAAATGTTCTTTCAAAACACCTGCATGTATCGTAAAAAAATCCACCCCCTGCTTGGCCTGCGTTTCAATGACCTTTAGAATCACTTTGCAATCCACCTCTTCTACCCCCCTGTTCTCAATAACCTGATATATCGGCACCGTACCGAATGGCACCGGGCATTCAGCTAAGAGACTTTCACGCATACGGTCTAAATCGCAGCCGGTACTCAAATCCATAACAGTATCAGCCCCGGCAGTCAGCGCCGCCTTTAACTTTCTTTTTTCATCTGAAATCGTAGATTTGACACTGCTGGCACCTATATTGGCATTTACTTTTGTCCTCAATTTCCTGCCAATACCTATCGGCTCAAGATTTGTTCTGATATGAAGCCTGTTTGCCGGAATTACGACCCGCCCTGCTGCAACTTCATCACGTATCAACCCCTCGGCTGATTGCTCCTGCTCAGCCACATATCTTAACTGCTCGGTTATTGTTCCTTCTCTTGCACTCTGTAGCTGTGTTGTCATTTCTCAACTCCCTACAAAAAACAAAAATCGCTTCACAAGGAAGCGATTCGCACTTAACTAACATGCCGGTAAAAATCTCATCGCTTCCCTACGCAGGCATACACGCTAAAGCCCTGCAACGGCTTCAATCACGGCTGTCCTGATCAGGTTCTAAGGGTGTTATCTCAGACCTACCTTTTAAAGGCCACCCCTGCGAACAGCAATTATTATACTCGGTTCGCCTGCACTCAGTCAAGAAATTATAACCCCGAGATAAATCCCGATTATCGCCTTATGTGGCAGGATGTGTATTGACAGGCCGGAGCAATTATAATATGTTGCACGCTTCCTGCCTTTGGCTTGTTCCAAAGATAAGCGTGCTTACGGGGATGATAATTCCTGGCAGCAAAAAGTCTTATAAGTTTATCGAATTTAAGAGGTAGTAAAAGTGCCTGATTTACTTATCAAAAATGCAAATGTGATAAGTTTAGAGGAAGTTCTGGCCGATTACAGTGTTCTTTGCGAAAACGGGAAGATTTCTCGAATTGCTCCTTCCAGGGCTTTTCAGAATGCCTCTGCTGACAAGGTCGTAGATGCTTCAGGGCTGTATCTTGCACCAGGCTTTATCGACCTTCACACTCACGCAATTGAGCATTACCTGGTCGATAATGGCCCCGAAGATTTAGCTGAAATCTGTAAATTGCTGCCTAAGTATGGTGTGACCGGTTTGCTGGTAGGGGTTTGTCCGCGACCAAAAGGCGAAGGTGCACAATTTTTGAAGTCCCTTGCGAAAGTTCGTTCCCAGGGCAGCCAGATTCTTGGCTTTCATCTGGAAGGGCCATTTTTGAAGATGAAATTTTGGCACCATGAAGCTGTCAGCAGTTCCCCATCTGACCAGGTTAAAGCATTAATCGAAGCAGCAAAACCCTATAAGGCAGTCTTTAGCATTTCACCGGACTTCGAAGGAATCCTCGACCTTATTCCGCTAATGAAGGAAAACAACACCACTATTTTTATGACACATACCGCCGCTAATGTTAAACAGACCAAAGATGCCATTGAAGCAGGTGCTCACCACGCTACACACTTTTATGATGCCTTCTGGTCACCGCCGGAGACCGACCCGGGCGTAAGGCCTTGCGGTGCGGTCGAGGCGATATTGGCTGATGAACGGGTGAGTGTTGATTTCATTCTCGACGGCGAACATGTTGACCCGGTAGCAGTGAAAATGGCCCTGGCCTGCAAGGGTCCCGATAGGGTTTGTCTGGTCACCGATGCCAATATAGGAGCGGGCCTGCCACCAGATAAATATATCATGTATGATGGTGAAGAAATTGAGTTTACTTACCCTGGCGGGCCGGCACGCCGGACCGAGAAGTCTTATGAGCCAGGCTCACTTGCCGGCAGCGGTCTAACTTTTGACCTTGCCGTCAGCAACGCCATAAAAATGCTCGGAGTAAGTCTGCCCCAGGCAGTCCGAATGGCCAGTGCTAATCCGGCAAAAGTACTCAGCTTGGACAAAGTAAAAGGGCAAATAAAGGAAGGTTTCGACGCAGATATGATTTTGCTTGATGAATCCCTGAAAGTGTTACAAACCTGGGTTCGCGGCAAGTGCTGTTTTCCCATTTTGAAACAATAAATCAGTGCGCCAAATGGCAAGGCCCATTATTTATGATGACCTTGTTCAATCTTCTTAAAAAGTTTTTTTATGTCACGATACCCACCGATTGTCACCCAGACCGACATTGCTGCAAAAGCTGTTGTTGACAATACGAAAACTATCTTCCATAACAAAATCCAAAAAGTCATTCTATAGCTCCAGATTCGGCAATTACATTGAGTTGAGGTTTCTTCTTATCAGGAAACATTAGTGAGCCTAAAACCAATGCCGTAATAACAATACCGATACTTAACAGGCCAATACGGGCGGAGCTGACATTTATACCTATTAACTTTTGAACGGGTTCCAGCCCAAGAAGTGGTGAAAAGCCGGCGATTAATGCAAGCATCGCTCCGGTCGAGCTTGCCCGAGACCAGTATAACCCACCTGTCAGAAGCGCAAATGCACCGGTAAAATATACTGCTCCGGTAACTGCCATATAGTCCAATACGTCATCGCTGCCCTTGTAAACCATGCCCCAGTAAAGAACATACAAGCCGATAACCACAATAAGAATTCTGGTCAGTCTGATTCTGGCGGGTGTGTTTAACTTGCCTTTCATAAGCGGTGCCACAACATCCTGAGTAATCACGGAACTCCAGCATAATAGATAACTGTCATGTGTTGACATAAATGCAGCTATCATTGCTGCTGAGATAATCCCTATCACACCTGCCGGCAGAATCCTGCCCAAAAATATCGGCATTGCATAGAGATTGTTCAAAGGCTCAACTCCCTCGGCGGTCGGGAAAAACAGCTCTTTGAGTTGCGGCGACTTTGTTATTATGAACACAAAAGCACAAATACCCCAGAAATAAGGGATAATAAATCTTATCAGAAACGAAATCGAAGACCACATATACTGCTTTCTGACCGTCTGAGGATTCTCAGCTGCTAATGCACGGGCCACAGCCGTAGGCCATACTGCACAGGCAATAAGCATAAAAAAGCTCATCCATAATACGTATTCAACACCAAATTCTCCCTCGGCCATTAACGGATTGAAACCTTTTTCGCCCATTTGTTGTATCACCGTATCGAATATGTTAGCCCAGCCAAGTTCATATATCGCCAGAACCGTAGCCAATAATAAACCCACTGAAAGAACTACAAATTGTATGTAGTCGGTTATGACAACGGAGACCATCCCGCCTAAGACGGTATATATCAGGACCAGCACCAATAAAGTAGTCATTACAGCCGGCAGTGCCCAACCTACCCCCGACATTCCGGTTATGCCCACTATGAACATTGAGCCGACTTTCAGGAATAAGCCCATATTCAAAATTCCGCCGATAGCAAGCATCAAGCCGCCGACGATTCTTGTTTTCCTGCCGAAGCGACGTTCATAAAACTCCGGTATTGTCAGCACCTCCAACTTTCGCAACCGAAATACAAGAAAGCCGGTCAAGCCAACGAGAAAAATCACTGCTCCGGCCATAACTGCTATGTGAAAAACCGCAAAGCCCCCAATGAATCCCTTTTGAGAGCTGTACATTACAGTTATAAGGCCCATTTCGGTACCGGTCATAGTCGCTATGCCTAGACAGGTACCCAGGCTGCGGCCTGCTGTAACATAGTCAGCCATATTC
Source organism: Sedimentisphaerales bacterium (assembly GCA_016935195.1). Lineage (GTDB taxonomy): Bacteria > Planctomycetota > Phycisphaerae > Sedimentisphaerales > Anaerobacaceae > JAFGRL01. The sequence continues at coordinate 16,448 of JAFGRL010000150.1, read as the reverse complement.
TTTATAAATTTCTTCACCATCAGCCCAATAACAACTGAAATCAGCAGGTACCCTCCAACTATTACCCAATCTACAGCAGTAAAGTTTGTCTGGCTGATTACTTCACTAATACGTTCTTCCATCTCGGATACCACCTAATAGATTCTAAAACTCGACAAATATTATGCATTTTCTAATGTATAGATATTTTAAGTTTTAACCCTGCAAGGGCATGATAATACCAGACAAGGCTACAGCTTCAATAAAATATGGGCATATTCTATCTCCCTTGGCCCCACTATCAACTGCTTTTATTGCAAAATGTGAGAATATTATGTGAAGGGCCTGTGTAAAAAAAATTCTAAAATAAGATTTGACAAATAAAAGATGAGTAGGTTAAATTACAAGTTTTCGAGAAATCCAGATTTAGTCAAAATTAAGGAGTATAGCAATGCCAAAAGATTACGAGATACGCCAACCGCGTGAAGCCGAGAGAGCAGAACTTTTTAAGGTTTTTTATGCCTGCTTCCCTGCTGCTGTTTCTATCTTTGAGATGGGTGAACGTGGAGGCAGGCCTATAAACGACTATTTTTATGGCTATGAACCCCGGGTTATGATAATGGATGGCCGTATTATAGCTAATGTCAGCTTGTGCCGCTACCAGATTTATCTTGGTGGTAAGGTTGTTCCCATTGGTGGTATAGGCAGTGTAGTTACCCTCCCCGAGTATCAGCGAAAGGGCTATGCCAAAATTTTACTTGAGGAACGCCTTCGGAATATGCAGGAGGAACGTATTGACATCAGTCTTCTCTTGACTGACCTGCCCTGGGCATATCAGAGCCTGGGCTGGAAAGTTGTTCCTCAGGGCTATCAAGTCTTAGACCTTACCGACCAGACTAATTATAAGGTCGACCCCGATATTTCAGTAATCGAGGACCTTGATACTGTGCGTTCAATTATGGAACTGTATAATGAGTCCGCCCCATCTATAAACGGAGCCATTAAACGCATCCCGGCTTATTGGGAAGATTACTACTTCACAGGCCCAACCGGTTTTAAAGGAAGTGGGGACCGTTTCCTGTTCTACAAAAAAAGCTCTGAGCTTTTAGGTTATGCCCGTCTGCACGACGAAGAGACTCAAATGCTCCTCGGCGAGATAGTCGCAAAAGACTGGAATCCGGATATTCTCGAAAAGATACTCAGATCAACGATAAGAACAATTCATGACCAGGGTTATCGTAAGTTGGTATTGGGATTGCAGGAGAATCATCCGCTAAGAAAGGTGATCTCCAACATGGGGCTAAAACCTGTTGTTGAGATACCGGAGGGAATTAGAGAGCTTGAAATGATTAATGTACTGGCGAAGTTACCTGAGCAGGCCAGGTACTTAAAGAGATTACATTGGTGTTATTTCGATAAATTTTAGTTAAGGAGGTTATTCAAATGTCAAATCAAACGTTAATGGCAGGTACGGCAAAAATTGATATCACGCCCAAAGGGAACGTCTGGATGGATGGTATGATTCGCAGCCACGAATCTGAGGGTATTCACGACCCGCTTTTTGTGCGTGCGTTGGTGATTTCTCCGGAAGGTGCAGACAAGAATAAGAAAGTAGCTATTGTTTCTTGTGATGTTTGCGTCATACCGGGTGAAGTAGCTGACAAAATCAGAAAAACTGTTTCAGGAAAAACAGGCATACCTGTGGAAAACATGGTGGTTGCAGCTACCCACACTCATTCAGGTCCGTCAACATATGGATTTTTCAATCCCCCAGCTAAGGAATACACTGACCATGAGTTTATCCCGAAGGTTATTGATGCAATCTGCCAGGCAAATGATTCTCTTGCCCCTGCCGCAGTTGGCTACACAAGAGGAGAAGAGACGACAATCAGCTACTATCGTCGGCTCTGGACAGATGAGGGTAAGATTTTAATGAACTGGGAACCTTATCCGCCGGAGAAAATTGTCGGACCGGCAGAAGAAGCAGATAACGAGGTCGGTGTTGTGAAAATCGTCTCTGCCGATGACCCTGCATCAGTAATTGCCATTGTTTATGACCATGCCGGACATCCCAATGTTATGTCGGGTGAGAACTTTCAAATCAGTGCCGACTACCCCGGACTTGCATCGAAAATTGTCGAAGATAAATTCGGCGGCATAGCAATTTTCCTTAATGGCGCCCATGGAAGCCTCGACATAGATGGCTTGAAAGACCGGGACTGGGAAGGTGTGGATCGGACAGGCAATGCCCTGGGCAATGTCGTTGCGGAACTTGCCGGCAAAATAAAACCCAAAAAAGCTGTAAAGGTTGCGGTAACATCCCGAACATTCACAGTGCCTGCAAGGACAATGACCCCGGAAGAAATAAGCTGGTCTAAGGATGTCATGAAGAATTCCACCGGTGAAGTGGTTACTCTTGCCGACGGTGTCGGAGACGACTACAAAGCAAATCTCTTTCTCGAATTGGACAAGAAAACAGGTACTTCCATAGATATAGAGATGGTCGGTGTTGCTTTAGGAGACCTTGCTTTTGTCAGCTTCCCCGGTGAGTTATTTAACGAAATCGGGGCAAAGATTAAAAAACAGAGTCCCTTCAAATACACATATACCGTGGACTGTGCAAACAGCTATGTCGGCTATTACCCCACTAAGAAGGCTATTGCCGAAGGCGGCTACGCAGTGGAAACGCGCAGATGTGACGATACTGCAGAAGAGATAATAATTAAAAACAGCCTGGATATCCTTAACGAGTTGGCCAAGGCCGGGTAAGAATATTCAAACCGGGCTTTAGCTTAGGCAGCGATTGCTTTGTAACAGGTCAATGCGAGGAGTGAAACGACGAAGCAATCTCGGAGCTTTGCAGGATTAAGATTGCCAGCCCTGCACCATACGGTACAGGGCTGGCAATGATACTATTTGTTTCGGCATTACACGGGTTAAAAGACACTATTATGGTCTGTCTGGATGGTGAGTTAGCATCTGTCCGGAGGGCACTGATTCCGTTTTGTGGTTGTAGGTGTAGGTAATGAAGATTGTTTTGGCAAGTATTAATGACATTGGTAAATACTCTCTGGAAGAGTTGGTAAAATACGTTGATGTGGTGGGCCTGTTTACTGTCAAAGAACGTGCCAGGCTTTATATGGACATAAGCGACTTTGTGGATACAGCAAAGAAATATAACATCCCTTTGTTCAAGATAACAGACATCAATGCCAAAGATGTCGAAGAGCAGATGAAGCAGTTAGAGCCGGACTTGTGTATGTGTATGGGATGGAACCAGATTATCAGAAAAAATATACTTGATCTCCCAAAATACGGCTGGATTGGCAGCCACCCTACAAAACTGCTTCTAAAGGACGAAAGAATAGACCCTAAGATTTCTTCTGCTCCCGGCAACGAACCAGTCCCTTACACAATAAGGGGCGGATATGAAAAAACAGCTATGTCGTTATTTTGGCTCGCTCAAAAAGTTGACGTAGGCGACATCTTTGCCCAGGCAATGGTAGATGTAGATACACAGCACGAGACGACCGCCACTTTAATAAAAAAACTCGGCAAAGTTACTGCCGAATTGATTCGAGACAATATGCAGTCTATTCTCGACGGCAACCCACCGCGAAAATCACAGGAATTTACAAACACGCCCGAATATATGAGGCCGTTAAATCCTGATGATAACCGCATCGATATGTCCGCTCCGATTGAAAATACTTATCGTCTGATTCGCTCGTGCATTTACCCGTACCCCAATGCTTTTATAGAATTCGCCGGCCAGCGAATTTATATAGAAAACGCACGCCTTGAAAACGGTGTATTTGCCGAATTGAAAGTAAGAGTTGATGGTACACCATACGCCGAGGATTCATATCGGCGTGCAAAATAGGCAGTGATTTTGAATAGAAAAGTTGGTTTTTTTAATTTTTTTCAGGAGATGTAAAATGAAAACAGATAATTTTAAGTTCAGTCCAGCCAAGTGGCTCCCCTTTCGAGACGAAGAAGTTTTGAACAGGGTCAGGAATATCAAAAGAGAAGATATTACCAAGCACTCCAATCCTGATTTTAAAATCAGTGTGATTCCGGATGCCGAGTTTGACCTTGGGGTCATAATGGACATGTTCTACCGCATAAAAACAGCCGCAGATGCAGGCGAAAAAGTGGTCTTTATCCTCAGTCAGCCCGAGCCCATTTATAAGCCGGTAGCACACTTTCTAAATAAGTTCAGAGTTAACTGCGAAAAGTTATATACCTTCAATATGGATGAGTGGGCCGACGAAGATGGAAATATAGCTCCGGAGTCTTACCCGCAGGGCTTTATGCATGCTATGAAAAAGAATTTTTATGCCACGTTAGATAAAGACCTCAGACCTCCAGAAGACCATATACAAGGCCCCTCAACAAAAAATTACAAAGACTACGGGAAAATGTTAGCAGACTTGGGTAATGCCGACGTATGTTACAGCGGCCCGGGCTGGACAGGCCATCTCGCTTTCATCGAGCCGGATGCACCGGAGTTCGAAGCAAAAAATCTGGAAGAATGGAAACAAATGGGCACCAGAATAGTAACCCTAAATCCAGTTACTGTCGCTCAGAACTCTCTGCACGGCAGCTTCGGCGCCAGTGGTGATATGGCTAATGTTCCGCCCAAGGCATGCACCATCGGGCCAGCCGAAGTTATTGCATCCAAACACAGACTTGATATGAATAACCTGGCTACTATGGGTACCTTTATCTCATGGCAGAGATTAGTAACAAGACTCTCGGCCCATGGGCCGGTCACCCCGCGGGTCCCGACCTCCATTCTGCAAACACTCAGAAGTGATTTCTGGATCTCGGAAACCGTGGCCGCAGATATAGAACCTCACTGGGATATATGCTACTAAAAACCACTATTGGTTTGGTACTATTGAATTGACAAACTGTAATTGCCAGCGATGCGAAGCAATCTCAATTCATCAGAAATCTGAGATTGCTTCATCGCTCTTGCTTCTCGCAATGACATAGGATTTAGGCAGCCTGAAAAATGGAATTGGTCTTAGGAATCGACCTGGGCACCAGCTACTTCAAGTTAGGTCTGTTCGACCGAACCGGTAAGCAGTGCGGCCTGGGTCGTGTCTTTGTTCCCAAAGACACTCCAGATAAGAACCGCAGCGAACTACCGACCGACCGCTTTTGGACCCTTTTACGCAAGGGCGTTTGTCAAGCATGCGAACAGGCCCAGGCCAGACCAATAGACATTCAGGCGGTAGCCTATTCTTCCCAGGCAGGCACTTTTGTTTTACTGGATGAGAATAACAAGCCGCTGACTCCCTTAGTAATATGGATTGACCGCCGTGCAGACAAAATAGATTCGCGTGTTCAACAGCTCTGGGCCAGAAGTGATTTTCTCCAGATGACAGGGCTGGGATGGAAAGCTCCGGAGCATGCTACCGCAAAGTTATGCTGGTTCCAGCAGCATCAGCCGGATGTATGGTCTCGCACAGCCCACATTATGACTATTTCTGACTACCTTGTTTTTGGTCTGATTGGGCAAAATGTTGGTGATGCAGGTACATCTTCTTTGTTAGGACTTTTGGACCTGCAAAGAGCAAAGTGGTGGGAAGACGCACTGCCAATGATAGGCATCTCTTCGACGCAACTCTCTGCCCAGCTTAGACCCGGCACAGTTGCCGGGGTGGTTAGCACAGAGGGGGCAGAACGTCTCGGCCTTAAAGCCGGAATCCCGCTGGCCGTTGGCAGCCTGGACCACCACATAGCTGCCATAGGAGCAGGTGTAGGTTACGTTGCTCAAGTCAGCGAATCCACCGGAACAGTCTTAGCCTGCCTTCGCTATAGTAACCGGTACCAGCCCATTCCCGATTGCAGCAGCTTCTGTATGGGCCCCGGCCAAACCGACAAAACTTTCTATCAACTTACGTTCAGCGGCAACGGGGCCTCAGCTTTGGAATGGTATCAGAAACAATTTGCCCCCGAGCTTACTATTGCGCAGTTAGTGGCTCTGGCTGAAACAGTCGAGATGGGCAGTAACGGGCTTGTTGCTTTGCCTTCGGCCGAGCAGTATCAGGGCCTTGAGGGTTTTCTAAATGCTTCGGCCAAACATCAGCATGGCAGTTATGTCCGGGCCATTATGGAATCCACCGCTGCAACTTTGGTTGAGCTTGTTGATTCTCTCTGCCCTGATGTTAGGCCTGAAAAAATTGTCGCAACCGGCGGTGGTGCAAAAAGCGACCTATGGCTGCAGATAAAAGCCGATATGCTCGGTACCGAATTTGTAGTAACCGACTGCGAAGAGCCTGCATGTTTCGGAGCGGCAATGCTGGCGGCAGTGGCATCTGGATGGTTCGATAACAGCAGTGCCATTGCCAAAGACTGGATAGGGGTAAAAAAGAAATTCCCTCCCGCCACTGAAGCACACAAAAGATACAAACAATGGTACCAGAACTATCAAGAGCAGGTTAAGCAGGGCTAATTCACAAATAAGTATAAGCAAGGATTATTGCTTAAGGAACTGCCATTCGGGATAGTCCCTATTTTTTCCTGTAAAGAAGACGCTCTTTTTATGTGTTTTTGTACTAAAAGTTACCAGTTCAATGAGTACAAATCGGTATTTTTAATAGTAACTTTAAGACGTATCGGTTGTTTTGGTAATGTTTTGACAACACCTTTTTTCCATGTCAGTGTACCATTGACAGAATCGCCGGTAAATATAGCGGCATTTTTGCCACAATAATCATCAAGTGTATTTCCGCTATCGTCGAGTACTTCAACTTTGATATAGCCTTGTTTGTAAGTTTCAGCATTTACCGATAAACTATCACCGGCCTGCAAAATCCTTGTAGTAAAACTACCCGGCTGCTGCTTGTTCTTAGGTTCGACAGAGACCCAGCCATTTTCACGAAACTTCATCACACCGGAAATACTAAACTGTTCCCTGATGTTCTTTGCAAGAGCATCCCAGGATCCAAATTTGTCCCAGCTTGTCCATTGTTCTTTGAGATTTCTTTTTCCGTAACGCCTTTCAAGATATTCACCCGTCACATCGATGCGGCCGTAGAAATGTGCTTTTGAAGTAACGTTGTTAAGAAGCTCGTATGCGTAACCGTCCTTGACGATATATGGGACATCAGTGAATATCATCCCGCCGTTCCAGCTTCCAAATTCGCCATTTGGATTAAATGAAGGCTCATCTTCGAATCTTTTCCAGAGTATGCTGTCCCTGCTATAGATAATATCAATATATATTCTTTGGTCCATACACTCATATGTCCAGAGGTATCCCAGCCTAAGATTGCCGTTTTCTACCGCAAATGTCCTTGCTCCATAATGCTGGTACCCAGCGACATCTTTTTCTGTCGGCAGTGTCATGAAACTTGGCTGCCAGTTAAAACCATCCTGAGTTCTCCAGACGGTCACAATACGATAAGCCTCAGGAATGTTGTCGAAAAGCACCTTAAATGGCTGATGCCGAGGAATCATCCTGCCATGAGCATAGAACAGAGTTTTACCATCTTTGCTTTTCCATATACCGCCAAAATTATCATTTGAGTTTTTCCATGTCCCGAGGTTTTTATCATCAAATTCTAACTTGTCTGTGATAAGCGGTTCTTTTGTAAGGATAATAAAATTTCCTGGAGTTTTTTCCCACACAGGATAAACACTTCTGTATGCAACTTCGATATCGCCCCATTTGGGTTTGGGGTTGCGATGGCCGCTCCACTTAACGGTAACCTGGTCTATGGTCGGGATGCCGTCAGATGTTTCATGAAATTTATAATTAACCTTTTTTACATCAGCAGGAAAAACACCGGTAATTGGATCTTTTTTTATGGTGTGTTCGGATTTGTCCGGACTGTCTTTGGGGACGATGTCCCAGTGAATACAGTCCTTGCTTGTCGCCGTAAAAACTTTTTTGCTATCGCTTTTGGCTTTTCCTGCACTAAACCGGGTTTCAAAGAGTCCGTCTTTATTTATAGCCAGATAACGTGCCCTAAACGAAACCCTGCCTTGACTTTCGAGCTGTGGGCTAGTGATAGGATACTGCTCTGTCGGATGTACAGTTCTTTTAAGATTAGTTTCATTCTGCATATACCAATCATCGAAAAATAACATCTGCAGGCCCTTAACATTTACAGGTTCAGCGGGCCTGGCAGGCTCAAGGATTCTTTGTATACGCAACACTCTCAGCAATCTGTCACCATCTGTTAAACCGGGCTTATCTGATTCAATCTTTGTTACATATTGACCTTCCAGCCATGATTCGATGGAGATTTCCACAAAACTATCTTTTCCAGGCTTTACCTCCGCAAATAGAGGCTTTTTGAGAGGTACTCTATTTGTATCCATCTCATAGAATGTTATTTTTAATTTTTTCGGTTCTTTTAAAAGTTCGGTTGGTTTCAAAAGAAGTGTTGCCTTTTTGCGATTCAGGTATGCCGGCGCCAAATAATCTGATTCGATAAGACTTTTCAACGGATATATATCAGTCTTCCTTAGCTTATCAGCAGAGAATATCTGTATTTCTCTTATGGTAGAAGATTTGTCTTTTTCCGCAACAATTTCACCTGAAACTCTTTTGCCCGTATCATTCGATGCGGTAACAATGATTTTTAAAGCCTCAACACTTTTGGCATCAAATGAATGAGTGTAATTAAATGTATAAATCCCAGAAGCATTTGTTTTATTGTATCTTTTAGCATCTTTTACAGCCACCAATTCTATCCAGCCACCATTTCTGAACCCAAGTATCTGATAATCTTTTATTCCACATTCACCACTTGGATTTGCTGCATAGATTATCTGGCCCGGGAAAATACGAACACCACTTATTCTCTCCATACTGGCAAGTTCTATTATCACCTCAAACGGTATTCCTGTTGCCTCAACATATGAAGTATCTTCTATTGAACCATCTATTACAGCTGTTGCATCAATGACAGAACCATCAGTTTGGCCGATAGTAGCTTTTGTCCCTTCTGTCAGGCAGATATTCTGCTGCTTGACAAATGCATCGCTATCAACGAACTTGGCATATTCGCTTTTTTGATCAGCATTTTCCGTTGCTGCCCCGGCGAAACCGGCCAAGACCATTAAACATAAAATCCATATTATGCTTTGCTTAGTCATTGTTTTCCCTTTCCCGAAATTTCCCATATAATATTGTATAACCTTTCTTTCCCAGATACGTTACCCAAGGCTCGCTTAAGTGGTTAGGTGGTTAAGTGACAGATAACTGCCAGAGCCCACAGCAGTTCCTTTTTCGCCACCACTTTGGTTTCATATCTTTCGTTTATTGGAATAAGATGCACAGCTTCTTCAGCCATCCTTATTAACTTGCAGGTTACCCCTATCTGATTGCTGAAATGAGCGACCGCAATCTGCCCCTGTTCGGCCGGTACCGACGGGCTGAGTATCACAATGTCACCATCGTTGACTCTCGGCGACATGCTGTCTCCGTCTATGTACAGTGCGAAACTGTCAGGAAACAACGTGAAAATATTCTCGCACTGAACAAACTCCGTTATTTGATCAGCTTGCTGGCCACTTACCTGAATGAGGTTAACCTGCAAATTTTTAACAGAGTCAAGTAATGGGCGTTTCTGCAAGTCAATGGTGACGTCGGTATCGGCTGAACTAATTATAGTCTTGCCAAGATATTTTTTTACCAGTTCATCAAGTTCAGTAACTGCCTGCTTTGGATTTGGCAGGATATTGCCTTGCCAAAAATGGACAATGCCTGCGGCGGTTCTGCCGAGAACCGGAATCCAGCCCGGCCGGTTGTGATAAGGCGGTATCTCTGGCGTTGGTTGTATATTTTCAATACCTTTCTTTTCACATAACAGCTCAACAAAGGCAGAGATAGGCTCAGCAAGCTCCGGATTTTGGTTCAGAACATATTCCAGCTTATCTAAAAACGGCTTTTTGGGCTTAACTGGGGCTATTTCTGTGCTGCTTTGGCCGGTCAGCAGCCAATAGATGTCCGTGCCGGTCAGTTGACAAATCTTTAATAGCACATCGCCTGGAGGAACCCTGTTTTTTTCATAATAACTGTATGTGGAAGGACTTATACCTAACTGACGGGCAAAATCACTTTTACCCCTTGCTCCTGCATATTTGGTGCGCAGGAGCTTTATACGGCTACTTGTTTCGCTTTTATGAAATTTTTGCATAATATTACGCAAATGCGAATATCCTTATTGACCTATTCCGCAAATACGTTAAACTGCTGCTTATACAGTATATTTGTGTTAAAAATTCTAAGCTTTATTGTAGTTTTGTCAATGGGAGACCACAAAAAATGGCAAAGTCTGTAACAAAAAATTCCAAAGGTGAGAAAAAAAGGGCCAAAGATAAGCCAAAGGCGGCTGAATACGTCAATTATCTTCAGGAGCTGCACAAACTTCAAGGAACATTGCTAAATAAGTTAGAAAAACAAGTTCAGTAATAAGATATGTTCAGAAGGGTGTGAAATAAACTGTGTAAATGGCCATAGGTATGTTAAACTTTTTTACGAAAGGAATCTGATGGCTGGAAAACACGACCGAGGGCTGCGTAACGTTTTCCCAAGAAAAAAAGAGGAACAAGAAGAACTTTTTAATCTGCAGGGCCAAGATAGAATCGTTTGTCTAAATAAAATTCACTTTTTCTTCTCGCTGGCAATTAGCAAACAAACATAAAATCAATTCCGGCTCATAATGAAGTGTCCCATATTATCCTTTTACTCGTTCTGATCCTAATCCTCAGCCTGTAGGACCATCCCTGATTTCGATATAGTACAGGATATCTGCCCTGCGCATATCAAGTTTGGCCTTGTCGGCATACTTACTGTCGGGGCTTTTTTCTTTTATTTGCAGGTCTTGTGTGATAGATTCCTTTGCAGCAAGTGCAGCTAATTTTCATGGGAAGTTTATGTCTGAGCAGGAAGTCAAAAGCTTAAAGTCAAGGGTATCAAAGTTTCGCGGCGGCAGCCAGGTTGTAAAAGCAGAAATTGTGGATGAGCCCTCGTCGCTGGTTATTTCGGCAATGGAGGGCAAGAGATTTCACTTTATTGGAGCCGGCGGGATTGGGATGAGCGGCCTGGCTCAGCTTTTATTAAGAAATAAGGCAATAGTTACGGGCTCAGACCAGGCCGGGAGCAAGATTACAGAGAAGCTTTGTCAATTGGGTGCCGGTGTACGAATCGGGCACAGCACAGATAATCTCGTGCCGGGCACCGATGCTGTTGTGGTCTCAGCGGCTATAAAGGAAAACAACCCGGAGCTGCAAATCGCCCGTCGAAAGGGATTAAAGGTATATAAGTATGCACAGATGTTAGGCAGACTGATGAGCTGTTATCGCGGCATTGCCGTCAGCGGCACTCACGGCAAGAGCACCACCTCAGGATGGCTGGCTTACTGCTTAAAGTGTGCGGGTTTGCAGCCGAATTTTATTATTGGTGCGGAAATCACGCAGCTTGGAGTTTCATCCGGCACAGGTGATGGCAGTATTTTTGTGGCGGAGGCATGTGAGTATGACCGCAGCTTTTTGAATCTAAGGCCGAAGATAGGGTGTATTTTGAATATCGAGCAGGACCATCTTGATTATTACAGAGATGAGCACAAGATAGTAGAGGCCTTTAGTGAATTTGCACGCGGCATAGAGCCTGGTGGGGTTTTGGTTGCTAATGGTCAGGATGCGAATGTCGCAAAAGTGCTTATGGATGTCAGCAGTAATGCTGAACTGATTTGTCGAACTTTTGGTTTTGATAAAAGTTGCGATTTCTGTGCACAAAATCTTGAGCTTAAAGACGGCTTGTACAGTTTCGATGTTTACTTTGGCGGTGAGTTTTTGGGCTCAGCAGGGATTTCGCTGCCTGGTAAGCATAATGTTCTAAATGCTCTTGCAGTGGTGGCTATGGCCGTGAGTGCCGGAGTAGAGCCTCAACGTATACTTGAGCTTCTGGGTGAATTTGCCGGTATGGAGCGTCGAATAGAGCTTAAAGGGCGGTTCGGAGGGATTACCGTTCTGGACGACTATGCTCATCATCCTACGGAGATAAGAGCATCTCTGGAGGCAATTCAGCAGAGGTATGCGCCTAAGCGGATATGGTGTGTTTTTCAGCCTCATCAGTACAGCAGGACGAGATTTTTGCTTGATGATTTTGCGGAGAGTTTTATGCTTGCTGATGTAACAATAGTTCCGGAGATATATTTTGTTCGGGACAGTAAATCTGCTAAGGAACAGGTGAATTCACAGATACTTGCTGAGCGAATATGCCGCAGGGGCGGCGAGGCTTTGTTTATCGACAGCTTTGATGAGATTTGTGATTATCTCAAAAAAAATGTTGGAGTTGACGAGCTTGTAGTTACTATGGGTGCAGGAGATGTTTGGAAGGTAGCAGATGAATATATTCAATGGCTTAGAGAAAATAGTTGAGAGTAACTATCGCCTTGCTCATCAGGGCTGGTACGGTCTTGGCGGCCCGGCTGATTACTTCGTCAGGCCCGAGACGGTTGACCAGCTTAAGGAAGTCGTGAAGCGCTGCGAAGAGAATGGAATACGGATTTATGTAATGGGATACGGCTCTAACGTTTTAATCAGTGATGAGGGATTGAGAGGTGCTGTAATAAAGCTTGAAGCCGAGGAATTTACACAGACACAGTTTGATGGCGAACAGCTTACTGCCTGGTCGGGAGCTGGTTTGAACGATCTTACATTAACCTGTGTTCGAAAAGGTCTTTCTGGAATTGAGGCGTTGTCTGGAATACCAGGTACGATAGGCGGGGCGGTGAGGATGAATGCGGGCGGCAGCTTTGGCGATATCGGTACTGTGGTTGACTCTGTTACTGTTATGGACTATCAGGGCAGGGTTTTCGAAAGAAGCAGGCCGGAGTTAATGTTTGACTACCGCAGCTCGAATATCACCGCTAAGTTCATTTTGAACGCAAAACTTAACTTGACAACTGCCGAGCCGGAGCAGGTTATGCAGACGTTAAAAGAGGTCTGGATTTATAAGAAGAACAGCCAGCCGTTGAATACTCGAAACTGCGGCTGCATATTCAAAAATCCTCGTGGTGTTTCAGCAGGAGCTCTTATTGACAGAGCAGGTCTTAAAGGTCTGCAGATAGGTGGTGCGGTTGTAAGCGATAAGCATGCGAATTTCATAGTTGCCCGAGAGGTATGCAAAAGCAGAGATGTGATAAGGCTGATAGAGGTCGTCAGACAGAGGGTTAAAGAGAGGTTTGATGTTGAGCTTGAACGTGAGATTGAGATATGGGATTAGGTTCTCTGGCCAAGGATTAGGCGAACGAGAAGAAATGGCGGTTTAATCTGCCGGAGGCTTATGAATGTGCGGATTTGTCGGCACAGTAAAGGTTGTGGTGCTTGCCGGTGGTATAGGCCCCGAGCGTGAAGTCAGCCTTCAAAGCGGCTGCTGTGTCGCCAAGGCTTTGGAGAAGGCAGGACTTCAAGTGGCTGTGCGGGACATTTCACCTGATGATTTGAGTGCTCTTGAAGAAGGATCGGCAGATGTTTTTTTTATTGCTCTGCACGGCGAGTTTGGCGAGGACGGACAGTTACAGCAGATATTAGAAGACAGGTCGATTTGCTATACAGGCAGTAGTTCGGCTGCAAGTAAATTGGCTTTTGACAAGCTTACCAGCAAGGAGCTCTTTGGCCGGGCGCAGGTTACTACGCCAAAGGCAATTGAGGTACGAGAGGGTCTGAATATAAAGCAAGTTGAGAGAGAGCTTGCTCGAATGGGGGAGAAATTTGTTATAAAGCCGGTAAGGCAGGGCAGCACTATTGGTGTAAGTGTGGCTGATAATCCGAGATTAGCCGTTGAAACTTCAATGAAATGTCTGGAGAAATTTGGTGATTGTATGATTGAGCAGTATATTGTGGGAAGGGAACTGACTGTTGGTATATTATCAGACAAGGCTCTGCCTGTTATAGAGATTAGGCCGAAATCGGGATTCTATGATTACGATGCAAAATATATCAATGAGCAGACCGAATTTCTTTTCGATACAATAGCACCTTCTATGGCTGAGAAGATTCAGGCCGATGTGCTTGCCTGCTATAATGTGTTAGGGCTGAGGCATTTTGCACGAGTTGACTTGATTTTAGACAATGACGAGAAAACCTATATTCTCGAAGCAAATTCCATTCCGGGCTTGACTTCCCATTCTCTTGTACCAAAGGCAGCGGCCAGGGCAGGGATTTCTATGAGTGATTTGTGTATGCGCATTGTCAATGCTGCTTTGGCCGAGAAAACTCCAAAGGCGGCGCAAGGGGTTACCCAACCATCCTCAAATCATCCGGATTCGAGGATGCCGCAGGTTATGGAGCCATAAATAGCAGTGGTCAGGGCAAAAAGCACAAGAATCAAAAAGAGCAAAGTGCTGCTGGGTTTTGGCACTTCAAAGAAGACTTCAAGACGCAGGAAGACAAGTAAGACCCTGAGCTTTAAAGGGCTGTTTAAAATTATCATTGCTGCTTGTGTGCTTGGTGGTTTGGCGGTGGGCTTTGCATTTCTGGAAAGATATATCAAGATGTCAGGTCCGGCAGTGAAGAAAGAATATGTCTTGGAACTTGTGGATAAGCCGCAATGGGTCAGTGAAGCGCTGGAAAGTGAAGTTCGTACATCTGCCATAACTGGTATCGATGGCACCGAGGCAGCCGACGGCATTGCACGTCTAATTCAAAGCAACATAGAAGAACTGGTGCCGTGGCTCGATGAAGTGAAGGTTCAGACTATGTCTGATAGTATCCTTATCCATGCGAGATGGCGAAAGCCTTTGGCGCTTGTGAGTTTTGGCCTTAAGAAGTTTTACTTGGATTCAGAGCTTGTCGTATTAGATTATGTTCCTCTTTTGAAGCTGCCGACGGTGAAACTGCGAGGTCTGCCGGTGCCGGCGAAGATGCCGGCCAAGGGTCAGCTATGGCCAAGAGATGAGGCCGCTGCCGCAGTTGCGGTACTGAAAAGTCTGGAACGAATGGATCAGTTCGTTACACCCAGTAAGCCCTTGTTATATGAAATCGAGAGTATTGATATAAGTAACTTCAACGGCCGCCAGAACGGCCATCTGCCGCATATCATTCTTTACACAAAAGATAATACGGAGATTATCTGGGGGGCTGAAGTTGGCAGTTGGCAGCAGCATTTAGAGGCAAGCGACCAGGATAAACTTGCGAAGCTTTATTCATACTACGGGGAATACGGTTCATTATTAGGCGGGGTTAAATACATTAATCTGCGCGACCCTCAGGAGACAATTTCTCAGCCGATAGATAAGTATTAGCCGGAGAATTTATTAAGAGCAGCTTCCAGGTCGAAGTAGCTGTAAGGGATTTGGAACCGGAGGCAAATAGACTTTAATTCTTTAAGGGCCGATTCGGTTAGCCTGCTTTGAAAATCGGCATCAGCCTTGCAAAAGAAGATTCTGCAGCTTGCGAAGCGATGTTCGTAGATGCAGCATTTACCATCAATATTATAAGGACAGATACCATTGTGTACCGGGTTGATGTTTTTTTCTCCGATTTTTGCAATCAGATACAGTATCTCTGGTGGTGTAACGAATAAGTAATGGCCGAAGGTCTTGAAATTGCAGCACCTGCCGCATTTAGAGCAGTGCTCGGCCAAAGGCACATTATTGCAAATTTCCCGCTCAACGCTTTGGTAAAGCTGCGCTACCCGCTCTATTAGTTTGGAGTTTTTTCCGATTGCAACCACCATTTTTTCGTTTTTCTGGTTTTTTCTATTTCCTTGAAGCTGTGCAACCTGCCGCGATTGATTCCCAGGCACTTTTGAGCTGCTCTATTCCAGGCTTCCGGGTCGGTCAGATTGTCTGGCCAAAACGGCCAGGTCCTGCACTGTGTTGGCCTGACAGGATATATGGTGCATCGAGTATTGTTGCTGGATTTTTGCAGAAATATGCAATCTTTTGTGATTGGCTTTTCGATAATTGTGTTTCTAAGTCCGATGCGCTTGAGAAAATTCTTTCGCAGGCTCTCTGTCGATATTTTAAGAAATTCAGCGATGAGCTTTATTTCCGTATTGGTGACCCAGATGTATCCTTCAGCCGGCCCGGAGCAGCATCGGCCGCACTGAGCACATTCGAAGTGCATACCACCAACATACCATGGGGTTTTGTTTTTATTTTTAGACACAGATTTCACAGATTACTGGTATAACATTCCATAAATGTCTCGACCCTGAGATTGCCACAGTCGCTCGTTCCTTAGGGGCAAGCTCCTTCGCAATGACATTCATCAATTTAGCTGCGACAGACTAATAATTCCAGTTAATAGTTGGTAACAAAAGCAATCGATGGTTAATAATCAACAGATTTACCATTTCAAGCCCGGATTTTCCAGGTAAAGTTGTGAAAATGAAATTAGCAAAAGTATCATAACGATTGAAGAAAATGATATAATTTCTTTATTTCTGGGATGTTAAGTAACTCAAACTGACCGTTTAAAAACAAAACTGTCAG
>JAFGRL010000149.1 GCA_016935195.1 Sedimentisphaerales bacterium | reverse complement strand
TTATCCCATCGCTGAGAGGTGTACTTGCATGATGATTTATATTTTATGACCATTTAGCGCTCAATTTTATTTGTAAAAGATTAAAGAAGTATTTTAGCCCGCATTTCTCACAGCAACACAATAAAAACATAAGTAAACAAGTTCCGAATGTTGTTCGCTGGCTAATAGTTGAGAGTGCCTGTCGCGTGATAAAGAGAAGTCCTTCGCTCCGGGCATTTTATGAGCGCCTCGTGTGCGGGGCTTTGGCATTTTTTGTCATCATTCGTTGTTTATTCTGACTTCTCTATTCTGATTTCTTCAAACTGTCCGATTGATTGCTTTGCCTTAAATAGATTAACTAGCGGTTTATAGTCCGTCGGCACAAAAAACGGGTGCCAGATCGATTTAGTTGTCGCCAGCATTATGACAGAGCGAGGAGTCTTGCCGTGACAATCCCACCAGTTGTGAGAACAGTTTACACCTGTATAAAAAAGCCACCATTTCCCTTTGTATTGAACCATCGAAGCGGCAGGAAATATACAATATGAATCTTTTTCACTAGTCTTTCCGCGCTCAAGCCAGCCCCGCCGAAATGGTCTTGTCCAATTCACACCATCTGGCGAAAAACACCACTCGACATCCATTGTCTGAGCAGCAACTCTGTAGTGTCCCAACATTCCCACCCTGCCCCTTGATGTATGGGTTACACAAAGATAGTAGAACTGCAGGTCAATAGGGTCGAGGGAATCCGGCTCGACTGCCCGTTGCCGTGTAGACCAGTTCAGACCATCATCACTTACCAGCCGATCAATCACTCGAATATATCCGGCCAGATTGTCATTATAGGCCCAGCGACGGTCACCTTTTTCAAGAGAAACTAAAGAGTTCACATACAATTCAAAAGAGCCGTCAGCCAATTGGTAAACAGTAACCCCATCATTGGTAATCAGTTCAGGCTCGGCTATCGGCTCCGATATAGGTCTGGGTTTTCTATGCTTCTTATTTTCCGCAGTGAGTTTCAGGCCTGAGGCGGTGGTGCCGACAAACTCTATCGCACGGTCGGAAAAGTGATAGAGACACGGTGTATGTGCATTGACCACTCGATAGCGCCTGCCGTCGTTGCTATCGGCTGCAAGGTAACGGATTACACCCTGCCTGGAGGCGTGAACCCAGAAATACAAACGGTCCCGGCCGTCCTGAAGCTTTATGTGGACTGGCTGATTCGGCCTCCATCCCTCAGGTAAGTTGCCGATAGCAAAAGGTACATTCGCAGGTTTGCCTTCACTCAAAGCCGCCTGGTATTTTTTCATTTCGCCGCCGGGCACTCCTTCAGCCATTCCGATGTTTTTCCCCGGCCCGTATGAGCCGTAAAAGATTCTCCACCTGCCATCGCCCAAAGGCTCAGGAACAGAGCAGAACTCTACAATGGTATGGTTCCCCTCCCAGGGCTGGTTTGGCTCGAGAACAATTCCGTGCTTGACCCATTTATCCGGGCTGCAAGGCTGTGGATATGTCTTTGTCAAGGGATTCACGGTTGTTTTGCCAACGGGAGCCTTCTGTAGATTTTGCCTACCTGCAGAATTTCTTTTACAGCCTGGCTCCACCACTGCAATTAAAGTCAACAGCAACGGCAGAATTCGCAACTTCCGTAATAAACTTGAGCTCATGCAGGAAGATTAAACTCAAATTGTGATTTTTGTCAACCCCCGATTCACAGTACTGGCCGAATATAAAAGTACACGAAATTTACTTGGCGCTTCAATAGGAATTTGTTATCCAAACAATTGCTGACTTGCTCCGTAATATTATAAAATGAACCTTTTTAAGATTTGTAGGTGTAATTATTCTAAAGGAAATAACTTATGACTGATATCTATGATTGTATTATAGTTGGTGCAGGCCCGGCCGGTCTTGCTGCAGCTCTTTACACTTCCCGAGACCGGTTCAAATCACTGATGCTCGAAAAGTTCCAGCCCGGCGGCCAGATCAACAATACCGACAGAATAGAAAACTACCCAGGTATTAAACATACCGACGGCCCGGGATTAATCGAAACAATGTACAACCAGGCTGAACACTTTGGCACCGAAATACAGACCAATTGTGAGGTCACAAAGCTTGAAAAATCTTCCGATGGTAATATCGTTGTCTTCTGTGACGAACAACAATTTGCAGCTAAAGCGGTTATCCTGGCCCCCGGCAGCGACTACCGTAAATTAGGCGTACCAGGCGAAGAAAAATTCCGCAAAGCAGGTGCAGGAGTGAGTTATTGCGGCACATGTGACGGGCCCTTCTTTAAGGGCAAACAGGTAGTATGTGTAGGCGGCGGCAATACCGCTATTGAAGAAACTCTTGGCCTTACCAGGTTTGCCGAAAAGGTGACTTTAATACACCGAAGAGATGAATTCAGAGCGACCAAGGTTCTGGCAGAAGAGCTGTTACAAAAAGCACAGAAGCCGGATTCAAACCTGATTATCAAATACAGCACTGTTGCGACCGCTATACAAGGCAAAGAAAAAGTTCAGTCTGTCAAGCTGAAAAATATAAAAACAGGCAGGGAAGAGGATTATCCCTGTGACGGCGTTTTTATATTTATCGGAATGGTACCCAATACGAATTTTATTAAAGGTTTTGTAGAGCTAACTGACAAGGGTTTCATAAAATGTGACTGCGCATATCTCAGGACAAACGTTCCGGGTGTTTTCGTAGCAGGAGACTGCAGGGTTGGTGCAGCTATGCAGTTGGCAACAGCCGTTGCCGACGGTATTGTTGCTGCTATGATGCTCAGGCAGTATTTCAGAGAACCCAAATGGTGGAAGGAGCCGGTAAGCGATTTGCTTCAGCCGGCAGGCTGGTAGCTCAACTTTTGCTAACTTAAACCATAATCAGTAAAAGAACAATCGAATTTTCCCAAAAAGTATTGGATTTGTTAATAAGTGTCTGTTAGTATGCGTTTGCTGAAAATAAAGCAATCGGGCAACCGATAATACAAGTACCAGTTTGGCCAATCTGCATTGAAAGGATGACGTAATGGCAGGCAATGTAACAGAATTAAGCGATGCTTCTTTTGACGAAGTAGTTCATAACTCAGTAGTTCCCGTATTGGTTGATTTTTGGGCACCGTGGTGTGCTCCCTGTAGGTTTATGACACCTATTATCAAAGAAATTTCGGATGAATATGCCGACAAAGCAAAAATATGCAAGCTAAACACCGATGAATCACGCGATAGTGCGATTGAATTTGGCATAAATGCCATACCAACCACAATGCTCTTCAAAGACGGTCAGATTCAAAAAAAATGGGTTGGCCTGACCAGTAAAAAGGTCATCACTGCTGCAATAGATGAACTTCTTTAAAAGTTCTTTTGTTGCCAGATAAGGATTTTGATAGTGTGAAGATTAGTCTTCCACAGGCTCAAATTCACTCTTGCCGGCTCTGCATCCCGGCCAGACCCAATTCTCTGGCAAATCCTCAAAGGCAGTTTCTGTTTAAACTCACCACAATACTTGGCTGCTCAGACCTAACCTGGAATGTGCGGTGACAGCCAAAGCCCGCAAGGGCTAAGCCTTTCGATTACACTGGGCATGTTTGGCTGCCAAGATGTGATTTTCACGGAATTACGTTAATGCCGGTTTATGGAAGCTCGAAAAAACTTATACGGTTATACTTAGAGCCATTGCCTAATTAAGTTGGCTGATGACTTCATCTGCATTGACA
Organism: Sedimentisphaerales bacterium; assembly: GCA_016935195.1. GTDB lineage: Bacteria > Planctomycetota > Phycisphaerae > Sedimentisphaerales > Anaerobacaceae > JAFGRL01. The sequence continues at coordinate 2,675 of JAFGRL010000149.1, read as the reverse complement.
GGATATGATATGTAGCTGTCGAATCCCTTTTGCAGCAGTGCCCGAGCTTCCGGTTCACTCGAGGGATTGGCGATGGCTATAATTTTTGTTGATTGAAGCTGCCGGCAGGAACGAACGCTCCTGCAGATGTCTTTTACGTCCAAATCCTGGTCCATAAGGTTTACAAACAGAACGTGAGGTTCAAACTTCTGAGCCATCAGGCCTGCTTGGCAGTTGCTCTGTGCTGTTTGAACCTCGCAGTCGCAGTGATTGCCAAGCAACTCAACAAATGCCGCATCAACATTAGTCTCTATTATGAGCACGCGGGTTTTGCCGCCCGGCAGGTCGTTTGACGGTATATTGTTTTCCTTCATAAAACAAATAAGCTCACTGACAGGAATTCGCCTGTCCTTGCTGCCCGGTATTCGATAGCCTCTCAATTGGCCGTTATCAAACCACTTAGAGACCGTTCGTGGTGCGACGTTGCAAATCTTTGCAACCTCGCCTGTGGTCAGCACGTTTTTGCCTTTTGACATATCTGTGTCCTTTTCATTAAGCAGTGATACTACTTCCAACCACCTTATTCGGCATATGCCAGGTACCGGTTTAATGCCGCATTGATATATGTCGCTTGTGTTTAGGTAAAAACTATTAAGCAAAAATATGTGTCCGATAAATGTCAGCTGCCTTGTAAAATGTTTTTACAACAGCATCAAGGGACATTACAATGGTTGGGCTTGGCCCGGAGTCTGAGTTTTGTCGATATTGAACCTTTAATCGGAGTTGTTTGTATGCGAATATATTTATCCAGGCCGGATATAACTGACAAGGAAATAGAAGAAGTCTGCTCGGTTCTGCGAAGCCCGAATCTTTCTCTTGGGCCAAAGCTCCCGGAATTCGAGCAGGCTTTCGCTGATTATATCGGCAGAAAACGGGCAGTTGCCGTTAACAGCGGCACGAGCGGGTTGTTTCTATGTATGTCGGCTCTGGGCATCGGGCCCGGCGATGAGGTTATAACGACACCCTTTACATTTATCGCCTCGACAACGTCGATTATGATGACAGGTGCCAAACCCGTCTTTGCAGATATTGACGCCGACACCCTTAATATCAACCCTGCTCAAATCGCCTCAAGGATTACCAGCAGGACAAAGGCATTGCTGCCTGTCGAAGTTTTTGGAAACCCCGCAGATTTTGACCGGATTTGTGGTATTGCCGAAAAACACAACTTACCTGTGATTGAAGATAGCTGTGAAGCCCTCGGCTCACAGCTAAAAGGCAAAAAAACAGGCACCTTCGGCAAGATGAGCACCTTTGCCTTTTATCCGAATAAGCAGATAACTACCGGCGAAGGGGGCGTAATTCTAACTGACGATGACGATTTAGCAGATATGTGCGTGTCGCTGCGAAATCAAGGCAGAGGCAAATCCGGTTCCTGGCTCGGACATGAGCGATTAGGTTATAACTTTAGATTAAGTGATATAAACTGCGCACTCGGCATTGCACAGCTTTCAAGGATTGAACAAATAAAGGCTAAACGTAAACAAGTTGCGGCCTGGTACCAAAAAATGCTTTATGGCGACGAGCGGTTGATTGTGCCGAGTGAATCGGCTGATTGTGATATTAGCTGGTTCGTTTTCGTTGTTCGCCTGGCAGATGAATTTACTCTACAGCACCGAAATGCCATTTTAGAGAAAATGATAAATCGCGGCATACAGGTCAGCAATTATTTCACTCCTGTTCACCGGCAGCCTTTTATGGTTAACCAGTTCGGCTACAAACAAGGCGATTTTCCTGTCACAGAATCGGTCTCTAAAAGGACTATCGCACTTCCGTTCTATAACAATCTGAACAAAGATGATGTGTCATTGGTCTGCTCTGAACTGAAAAAAATACTCGACAAATTACCTGCAGGAATTTGACCGACCACTGTTTTTGCATTATACTTTAGTTGAAGACAGATAGAGGACGCTTCTGCAGCCGATAAAAGATTCCTTGTCTTTTAATAATTCGCATTAAGCATTTCAATTGGGGGAAGGTGTTAATTGATGGCTTTCAGAAGTAAGCTAATATTTCTGCTGATTGTATATTTTGCTGGTTTTGCTACTGCAATTTATTGTCTTGCACCCGTGCCTGAGGATAGCAGCCAAACGGGACAGGGAGAAGGCTTTGTATACTCAACAATAAAATCGGACGATCTTGCCAGGTCTTTTAACAGCGGGATGCACAAGTGTATCGCATTCGGCAAAACCGCAGCCTGCAAGGCAGGTAAATATATCAGGCACAAGTACGATGATTTGCAGGAAAACGAGAGTTAATCTTAAATTGAAAGGTTTTTAATTGAGGACTCTTTCTCCTCTTCTTCTTCGTGATTGCCTGGAAATATACGTATCGACACAATCTTCTTGAGGGGGACGTATATTCCAGGCAAAACATGGCCGTGGGTCCGACCACCCACGGCCATTCTTTTGCGCAGCTGATAAATTATTCCGTTCGTGATTATTGCCTACTCCGTCACCCCGAGCCGCAACTTTCCCCTGTCACCCTGAGCGAGGCACAGCTCCTTCCCGTCACCCTGAGCCACAACTTTCCTCCGTCACCTCGAGCTTGTCGAGATAATATGTAGGCCATCCAGAAAACCGTATAATGGTTGCTTAAACTATTTTTCATAACCATTATTGAAAGGATGGCCCATG
>JAFGRL010000019.1 GCA_016935195.1 Sedimentisphaerales bacterium | reverse complement strand
TCGATGCCGTTGGTTCGAGAGAAAATGTTAAACAATACCTTACAGACAGAAGAACCTGTTTGTCAGATTAAGTAGTGGCTACTACATGTTATGCTATCGGTTGATACTGTTAACATTGGCTGCGACCTGGGCGATTTTCTTCCGTAGTTTCTTTGGGGCCAGGACTTCCACTTGGTCACCATACCCGAGTATCCACCAGGCAATCTCATTAAGTCCATCGACGCGGAACTCGGCGATGACCGAGCCATTCTCCTGCCGTTTAAACTTTTGCGTGTCGTGCCAGTAAACTTCTGCTACGTTTTCAGCCACCATTGGCATAAAGCGCAGTTTCACATTGTATATTCTGCCTTCCGGTATCATATAGACTAGGCCCTGCCAAGATATTCATCTATATCAAAATCTGATGCCTTGAAAGAGTATTTAGTTAGCGGCTCGGTTTGTTCAATCCGATTGAGCTTGAATGTGCGAATGCTTTTATGTATGCTGGAAAATGCTATTACGTACCATGCCCGCCGGTTATACATTATGTGGTATGGGCAGATTCGTGTAGTTATGTACCGATTCTCATACAGAGAGCGGTAAAGGATTTCAACTTGATAGTGATTCCTGATGGCTTTGCTCAAGAGGGTGAAAGTTTCATCAAGCGTATCTGTCTTGGTCTGCCCGTTTAATTTCGTTGATATGTTACTCAGAGCCATTTTACAGTATTGTCTGGTTTTTAGAGGCAGGTTGTTTTCTATCTTCGAGGCGGCAAGAAGAGCGGATCTGCGGAACGGCAGTTGTATTTGGTTTCTCGCCTTATACACTAAAAGCAGAAGGCTTAAAGCCTCTTTTAGTCTAAGGTCAAGAGGAGGCAGAAGGTATTCTCTGCCGATTTTGTAACAGCGTTCTTTGGTGTTATAATGACAAGGCACTCCAATTTCGCGCAGCTGGTCAAGGTCGCGAAATATTGTGCGCTTGCTTCTGCCAAATATCCGTGAAAGTTCTTTAATACTGTAGCCTTTGCCGGATTGAAGTGTAGTGAGTGTCTGCATGATTCTGCGGACTCGGTCCGATTTCAAATCCTGCCCTGACGCCATTCTACTGTCCTTTCATCACAAAGATATTATGTCCAGCGGGACCTTCGTGTCAAGCAGGTTTTTAGCGCATATTGAGCAGTATAATTCATATTTAGTAAAAAATCTTGACAGACAGGCGGAATTGGATTATTTGTGTTGTTTACATGTCTTTCAGCTTGGTGCTAAGAAGATTGTTTTTGAAAGTAAATCTTTGGAGGTTTTTGTGGCGAAAGAACTTGTTCGTGAGCTGATCAGTGCCGGGGTTCATTTCGGACACGGCGCGAGTCGATGGAATCCCAAAATGGCCCCGTTTATCTTTGCAAAACGCGGCAACATCCATATCATTAACGTAAAAGAAACCCTGAAGGGGCTGTTGATTGCCAAGAAACTTCTTGCTCAGGTGGTATCTTCCGGCAAAGACGTCATATTCGTAGGCACCAAACGCCAGGCCCAAAAAATGGTCGAAGCGGCTGCTCAGAAATGCTCTATGCACTACGTCTCTCAACGATGGCTGGGGGGGATGCTGACGAATTTCAGGACAATTCGGTCACGTCTGCAAAGGCTGGAGGAACTGGAAGCTATGCAGAAAGATGGTTCCATCGAAAGCGAGAGCAAAAAACAGGCTTCCAGATTGAAGCGCGAAATGCGAAAAATCAAAGCAAACCTGGAAGGGGTTCGTAAGATGTCCTCCCTGCCCGGTGCTGTTGTGGCAGTTGATGCCAGAAAAGAATATCTTGCACTGCGGGAGGCCAAGAAGCTGAGCATACCAACCATCGCCCTTATAGATACTGATACGGACCCTGATATGGTAGATGTACCTATACCCGCAAATGATGATTCAACAAGGGCAATAGAACTGCTACTAAACGAATTAGCTCAGGCCGTGGCGATAGGAAAAACGATGGTCTCAGACCAACAGCCAAAAGAAAAACCAAAAAGGGACAGGACAAAAAGAGAGGTACTGGCTCGGGCAGATGAGGGCAAAGCTATCTCGACTGCTGTCGGTGAAGGTGAAACTTCAGAAACGGCACCAGCTCAAATAAGCACTGAACAAACTCAAACCGACCAGCAGGTTGAATCATAATATAGCAAGTTCAACAAGAAACCGGCAAAAAGGGAGCATATAAGATGGCAGAAATTTCCGCTTCGATGGTAATGAAACTTAGAAAAATAAGCGGTCAAGGCATAATGGATTGCAAAGAAGCCCTCGACAAGGCAGACGGTGATCTGGACAAAGCTATGGAGATACTCAGAAAGAAGGGCCTTTCAACCATGGTAAAACGTGCTCAGCGCGAGACTTCTGAGGGTCTTGTAGTGGGCAAACACAACCAGGGTGGGAAATTCGCTGTTTTAGCGACACTTTGCTGCGAGACAGACTTTGTAGCCAAAAGCAAGGACTTTGCTGCTGCGGCAAATACATTGGCAGATTACGCTCTTGTCTGCCGGCAGCAAAGCGGCCCTCAAAGTATACTCGAGACCATTGTTGACGGAAAAAAGTTTGACGATATCCTTACCGAGATAGCAGGTAAAACGGGAGAAAAAACACAAATCGGCGATTATGAAAGGTTCGAGCTCGATGGTCCCGGCCTTATAAGCACGTACATCCATTTCAATTCAAAAGTTGGAACTATGGTGCAAATTGACACGAATGAGGAGAAAATCGCCGAATCGCAGCCATTGAGACAAATCGCCAACGACATAGCGATGCACATTACCGCAACCAAGCCCTTGGCGCTCGACAAAGACGGCCTCGACCCAGAGATAATCGAAAGAGAAAGAACTATTTACGCCGAGCAGGTCAAAAACAAGCCCCCGAATATAATTGACAAAATCGTGGCCGGAAAGATACACAAGTTTTTTGCTGAAAATTGTCTCCTTGAGCAGAAATTCGTCAAAGACGACAGCAAAACCGTTGCTCAAGTGCTTTCTGAAGCCGCTAAACAGGCCGGCGGCGAAGCCGAAGTGAAAAAATTCGTCCGTTTCGAAGTGGGTTAGCTGCTTACAAGAAACAACGCGGGATTTTTAATAAACCAAGCGAGTCAGAAACCGTGCAGACTAAGCCTAAATACAAACGCGTACTCCTGAAGATATCGGGAGAAAGCTTTAGCAGGCCCGGACAGTTCGGAATTGATGGCATCGAACTTACATCGCTTGCCGAACGGATATCGCAGATTTGCAATCTCGGGCCCCAGGTAGCTGTTGTCGTAGGGGCCGGCAACTTCCTCCGCGGCGATTCATTCGCAAAAGAAAGCCAGATACCCCGCAACACCGCCGATTATATGGGAATGTTAGCTACAATAATTAATGCCTGTGCTCTTCAGGAGACTCTTGAGAGATTAGGCCAGCCGACACGAGTTCTAAGTTCCATAGAAGTGGCTGCTATGTGCGAAAAGTTTATCCGCAGAAGGGCCATTCGACATCTCGAACGCCAAAGAATCGCAATCCTCGCCGGCGGCACCGGCAATCCATTCTTCACAACCGACACCTGTGCAGCCTTAAGAGCATCCGAGCTCGAAGCCGACCTGCTTATAAAGGCAACAAAGGTCGACGGCGTGTACAGCGACGACCCACACAAAGATCCAAAAGCAAAATTGTTTGAAAAATTATCCTATGATGAAGTTTTGGAGAAAAAACTCAAAATAATGGACCATTCAGCCATAAGCCTTTGCAGAGACAACAATATCCCAATCGTCGTCTTAAACATATTCAAACAAGGCAATATAACCAAGGCTATTTGTGGCCAAAAGGTTGGCACTTTGATTTGTTAAGCCGGGAGATATGAGATGCCCACAAAACGGATTCTGTCCAATATTGAATCGAAGATGAAAAAAACTGTTGAAATCCTGCACGACCAGTTGAAAGCTGTACGCACTGCCCAAGCCTCCACCGGACT
>JAFGRL010000148.1 GCA_016935195.1 Sedimentisphaerales bacterium | reverse complement strand
TTCCGGTTGGAATCGCCGCCCTGCTTCGATGTTTTAGTAAACCCTGCCATTTATAGAAATGATAACATATGGGCCTGGAAAAGTCAAAAAGAGCTGTTTATTAGTCGACAGCCTTATACCGCCTTAGGCTCTATTATTCACCCAAGAGACTCTGATGCACAAACGCTCCTGCCGTCCATATTGCAAAACTTATGCAAAGCACAATCTAAGTTGTCAGAAACATTTAATAGCGTTGCTCACTTAAGAAAACGGATTGCAATCGGATATTGCCACGGCATGCCCTTGCTGGCCTTGACCGCTCCCATAATTACAAAGACGATGTGTATTATCGCCAGGCCGATAAGTACGAAGAACCCGATCAAAATGAAGCACAGCAGCCAGGCTGCTACATAGTATATGAGTATCGATATCTGGTAATTCATGGCCGCCCGCCCATGTTGATTTACAAATTCATGCTTGTCCTTCTCATTCAGCCAGATAACCAGTGGTGCAAAAAACCCAATTATTCCCAGCAAGTGACATAGCATTGCCAGGTCCCTGGCATTTCTGGATGTTTCGGTTTGCACGCTCGCTGGAGATGGTTCAGGTGCTGTTTTTGTTCCGGGCTCTTTTTGCTCGTCAGAATTTTGGGGATTTTCGAAATTATCAGCCATATATCGACTCCTTCCGCACATCAATATATTAGAAATAACCTGCTTACGGTCTCGGCATTTCCGGTACTTGCTAAAAAAGCCGAACTTTCATCTTTATTTTATAACCCTTAAAAAATTTTGGCAAGAAAAACAAGCTCTCATACGATTAAATTCACAGTGTAGATATCACTAACCATTTTCCAAGTACTCTCAACAGAAATACACTGCCTTAAGGCTATAATGTGAAGCAATAAGGTTTTGTGGACAACCTGTTGATAACAGGATTATTGCCCGCATTTTTTCTTTGTCGAAGAGCCTCACAGACAAATCGGGATTCGAAAATTATTCATCCGGCTTTATTGTCATCCGATACTATTTAACGCGATCGTGATTGTAAGGGTCTATATACAAAGGAGATACGTCGCACAATATGGTTTTCTGAGTCGGGAGTATCTACCTGTATTCTTTGAACACCTTGTTTGTTAGACATATAAATATGAGTTGTTTTAGGTTATTCGCTAAATTCTCTCGGAGGTGGATAATATGCAGGGAAAACTCAAGATATCATTGCCCTAAGATGTGTGAGCAGTTAAGGTTAGTGAAGGATTATTTTCTTTTGTCACAAGGGGTGGTAGGATGAGATTGTTTCCTTTAGTTGCTGACAGGCCTTAGCAGGCTCTTTTGCACTTGTTACTGCAGATGACACCGCTACTGCCTTGGCACCGGCCTTTATTACCTTCTCGAGATTATCCACAGTTATGCCGCCAATGGCAACATGTGCTATACCCTTTTCCTGCAATTCTTTAGTGCCCTGCTGAACATAGCCTACCCCGACTGCTTGGTAGGATGGTTTTGTGCCAGAGGCGAAGACAGGGCCAAGGCTCACATAGGTCGGCTGTTCTATGCAGGCCGATTCTAATTGACTCGGTGAATGGGTACTTTTGCCAATAATAAGCGGAGTTAGCTGGAGTCTGCGAGCCTGCTCAACCAACAAATCGTTCTGTCCGAGATGAACGCCATCTGCACCTGCAGCAATGGCAATATCGACTCTGTCGTTTATTATACTCAGGACATTGGCCTGTTTGCATATCCGGACAAACTCACTTGCAAGGGCATAAAGCTTGTCATCATTTATATCTTTCGCCCGCAATTGGATACAGTCAGCTCCCCCTGTTACGCATTGCTGGGTCAGTGAAATCACATCGACCGGCAAATTGCTGCTAACTATTACATACAATCTTACGCCGCTGAATTTATTGAGTGTATCACTGCAAATAATAATGTCTTTCTCGATGGTATAAGAGTTGTACCGCAGCCTTTCAATTCTTTCAGCCTGGGCAGGGTCTATAATCTGCACCATCTCTGCAATAGCACGCAGAGCTTCGGTAAGACGCTTACAGTTCGCTGTAAGGCAGTCTCTCAAGGTTTCTCGCTTAATTGAGGTTTCGACTTTTTTGCCTGCCCCAACATCGCCGGGCGTGTCCCTGCTTGTAATAATCCGTCTGCTGTCTAACTTGCTGATAATAGCAGAAAGCTCGTGGCGGAGTTTCTTTGCCCGCTCAGTCAATTGCTCATTATTCAAGGTAAATCTACAGAACTCTTCCATCACACGCACAGCTTCGCGGGCGCGATTGAAGTTTGCATCGATTATTCTGTAGATACTGCGATTCATATACGGCTGTATTATAAGCAGGTTGTATAGTTTTGGGTAGCAAAATAGACCAACGATTCAGCTTTGCGATATCTTCCAAAAAACTGTTTGATTGTCAAAAATGTTGACTGTTGAGGAAAAACAAAGAAGGGTCGCTCCTCCTCCAGAACGACCCCGAACTTAAATTTTATCAATACCTGCTTATTTAGACTTTTGGAGTCTGTATCTAACCGACTCCACATTGTATTCAAAAGGGCGGAAGCACTCCTCCTCCGTATAGTAACTTTCAGGATGTTCCGCCCAAATCATCACAAAAAACCTACAAATAATCCTTCTCATAAATATCCAGCTATGAAACCAGCTAACCATCTTACAAAACTTAGTTGGTTCATTTATCTTCATAAAATGACCGAAACGCCCTTAAACAAGTACTCCAAATATCTTATTTTACCACTTTGCTACATTATTTCAAAGCTAATATAACCTGTCTAACCTATTTTTACAAACATCTACACAATTTTTTTTAAGTTCTCGGGAAAAATGGGTGCATAAATATGGGACGATTACACGGTTATCAGACGTCTATTTTAGATAAGTCCTTTTGTCAAAAAGGATTACTCTGTGCCAAAACGTTTGTAATCAGCCTTTGAGATATTGTTTTTCCAGCTGCAAAGCCAGTGTCCGAACAGTATTTTATGCCCGATTTGCTCTTGAGCCGGGTTAAAAAGGGTACTTTTCCGCCATTGGCCGATGTCCTTGGCGACAGCTTGAGCTAATTTTTCATTGATTAATGTATTCTTTGCCTCAAGAGGTTCGGCGTCCAGATCAAATACTGAAATCGTTTTGTCAACCGGATTAAATATGAACTTTGTATCACCTTTGACGAAACCCGAAGGGCTTTGTTCGAGCCAGCCCGAAAAATATACCTCCCGGTTATCCGGCATATAACTAAGAACATCTGTACCGTTAAAATCTCCTGATTTTACCTCAAAGCCGAGCAGGCTGAGAATCGTTGGTGTCAAATCGATAGAGCTGACAGGCTGGGTAACTTTCAGACCACCTTCGATGAGCATTGGTGCTCGAATGACCCAGGGTATGTGTAATGCTTCATCAAAGCCTATTCGCTCGTGTCCAAGCAGGCCGTGTTCTCCAAAAGCCTCACCATGATCAGAGATAACACAGAAAATGGTTTCATCGAGCAGATTAAGCTGTGAAAGTCGTGCATTCAGAGCGATTATAAAACCATCGGTGTAAGAAACTGCCTGCTTGTAACGCAGCAGCGGTGTATTGGCGGCTGTGGAATACCATTCTGGGACTTCGTAAGGGTCGTGCGTGACCGAACAAAGAACTGTTAGAAAAAAAGGGCTTTCATCAGTCTTTATCCAGGAGAAAATTGGCTCTAACATTGAGAATTCGTCGCAGGCAAGATAACCCAGAAAGCAGTCTGTCCGACCTAAATCATCCCTGGCCCAGAATTTGTCAAATCCGAGATTATAGACAAGGCCCGGCCTGCCCTCAAAATTGCCTTTGGCTGACTGAAAAAAGGCTGTCCGAAAATTAAGTTTGTCTTTCAGAATCGCTGCAAGGCCCGCGTAGGGCTTATGCGCAGGGACAGCTTCAGCTAAATCCTGACGCACCGAAGGAAACCAACCAGTGAGCAGTGAAAACACTGCTTTTGTAGTATGGGTAAGGGTAGAACGAACGTTTGTAAACTCTACACCTTCTTTGGCCATTCTTGCCAGGTATGGCGTCAGGTTCTTTTCTTTGTTGGCTAATGATGTGTACTGGTATTGAACGCCCTCCAGAATCACTATGACCAGATTTTTGTTTACCCTTTTGTTCCCGGGTGAGAGATTTATTCCAAACTCGTCGTGTGCTGGTATTTTCCTGTTTGAGTTTACCAGGTCGGCCCTGTCCAATGACAGGTCATTAGGTAAAAAAAGAACCGTTATCGCCTTGAGGTGACAATTATATTGAAGACCTTCGAAGGTTATACTTGATGTATATGGCTCTGTATGGTTGTTTCGTGAAAAAAATGCTGCAGCTATCAACAGCACCAGGAGAGATGACTTAACTATCAGAAACTTTGGCTTTGTCTGGGTTACCTTTGGCCTTGTAAAAACAGATATAAAGAACGTAAGCGCTAGCGCACTTGGTGCAAGTAGAATAAGTGCTGCCACCGGCATCTTCACTATACTTACGCCAATGATGCTAAAAGTATTTAAGGGATCACGAAATAACGGTGCCAGTACCATAGGCAGGATTTGTGTGCCGGTCTTGATCATCCAGCCGGCATTTATTACCGACCAGGTGCAGAAAATGGCAGAAACGGCAATAGCTGCCCGTGCAACAGATTTACGATGCCAGTGAGAATATAACATCGTTAGAACATTTTCCACAAAGAATAACACAGCAATATCGGCAAGCACCCATCGTGGATATTCACTAACAATGTTGGTACGCACGGCATGAAAGAGCTTTACAGCCAATGTGCAAAACAGGCCCCCGAAAATCAAGGTACTCCAGGGACGCCCGGCTAAGAAGCCATAGATATGCAATCCCAATTTAACCAAAGGTCTAACAGGCAGACAACTGTGCCAGAATGAGATAATCTTGCTTTTCAAACTTTCCCTTTGTCAGTGTGAATCTGCCTTAGAAAAGTCTAAGGTTCGCAGGCAATCTTTTAATGGTATTTCAGCATAACAGACAGTTGCGTCGGCTGCTCCATAATAGATTTTGAGCTTTTCTTCTTCAGCAAGCAGTCCGCAGCTAAAAACTACATTTCCAAAGAAACCTTTTTGCTCATATTCAGCCTCCGGTTCGAGAATCGGCACTTTTGACCTTGCTAAGACCTTTGATGGCTCATCAGCGTCAAGCAGCAAAGCTCCTAAGCAATAACGGTTGTTTTGGTCAGCTCCGTGATAAATCTCAAGCCAGCCATCCTCAATCCTGAAAGGCACAGCGCCTGCCCCTATCTTCATCTCATCCCACATCTTGGCCCGAAGCCCCATAAGATAACGGTGGTTTCCCCAATGAACAAGGTCTGACGATTGTGAAATCCAGATATCATGCTTTTTAAACAAAGAAGATACGGGACGGTGCAGGGCATAATAATTGCCTCTCACCCTGCCGGGGAAAATCACAACATCCTTATTGTCCGGGCAGAAAATAACTCCTTGGCGACTAAAGAATTTGAAATCCCTGGTAGATATCAAACACGTTGTTATGCCAAAGGCCGATACTCCCACGTAGCTGATATAGTAAGTCGAATCCACTGCAGTAATTCTTGCATCTTCGATTCCGAAACTTTCATAGTCGCTGCCGGGAAATATAGCAGGGCAATCATCTATGTCGAAGTGTATACCATCGGTGCTGCGTGCCAGTCTCAAATGTGATATTGACGTCAGGTATGTCTGCGATGGCGTTATTATTAGTCGGGGATCCGAAAAGTCTACGGTGGAATCCTTCCTGGAAAACTCTTTTAGAACTACCTGGGCTTTAGCCGTATCATAAACGGCCGCCAATACAGTACCCGGCTTGTTACTGACAGGCCTTTCTGCCACACGAAGCAGCAGGATTACCTCGTTGTCAAAGCGTGCCACAGCGGGATTGAAAACACCAATAACTTCGAAGTCCTCCCTGGAGGGCTTAATATCATCTGGCTTTATTATCGGATTCTGGGGGCAGCGAAATACTTCCATTTATCACAGTCCATAGTCATGTATCGGCTTTTGAAGATTTTCCTTCAAGAGATTTAAAAACCTCGCAGCATAAACGCTGCCGACGACTCTGCTGTCAGTTGCCAATGTCAGGCAAATCATTTTGCGCACCTGGATTGAGCCGTTGCTCGGCACCGGCCTGCTGAGAACGTTACCAGTGGCCAGTATGGTTGTTGTCGTCGGTGGAACAATACCAAAGAATGAGTCTATACCATAAGGGCCTAAGTTGCTAAGAGCGATTGTCTGATCCTGCATCTGTTCAAGTGTCAATTTATTGCAGCGGGCCTTGTTGGTCAAAGACTTTTCCAGAGACGCAATCTCAACCAGTTCTTTACTGTCGGCATCTTTTATAACCGGTACTATAATTCCCTCAGGTGCATTGACGGCAAAGGCCACATTAATATTCCCGGCAATTTTAATATCATCGCCATTTAGCCTGCTCAGCATCAGTGGATATTCCCGCGCTGCCCTGGCCAAAGCGAAAATATACAAGCTGTTTGTTGTTATCTTAAAGCACAGTTTTCTGCTCAGTTTGCGCCGCAGGCTCATCAGCTCTGTCACATCCGCATCCAATCCTATGTAAAAGCAGGGCTTGGTCATCTTTGATTGGACCATCCTTTGGCCGATCAGCTTCTGAATCCTGCTCAGAGGCACAGACCGTCCTGCATGTTTTTCTTTGGCAGCTTGCACTGCAGCTGTTCTTGCTTCTAAAGGCCGTTTCGAAATTGATTTTACCATCTAAATCCCGGATTTGTATTTACATAGCCAAAAGAAAAATTTACTGCAACGTTTTTATCCAATGTTGCTGCGGTATTATACAGTCCTTGGTTTTATCTTCAAGCAGGAACCTATTAGTCTGTCGCCGACGAAACAGGAAACGATATAGTAAGATCAGCAGATGAAAAAAAACTGCAGGTTTTTAGGTAAGCAGCTTATCTGTTGTAAAATTTGGCTGTTCTGCCGGCTTGAATTTGCTATAATATATCTGTGCTGGAGGAGATGTAATCACAGCAACAGTTTGAGTGGGCTGAGTGCCCGCTGAGAGGGTTTTTGAGAAAGATAGCGTAATTATGACGGGCAGAAGTATCCTTCTTACGGCTGCGTTAACCTTGATTTTTGTAGCGTGTCCGAACTCAATCGTCAAAGCTACAGCAATAGACGGTTCTATTAGCACAGGTGACAACCATTTTCTGTGTACCTCCCTTCCTGTTGAATCGCCGGCTGGAATCGCGGCAACGTTTGACCTTTTGAAAGACATCTGGGGTGTCAGGCGTATCTACTGGCGAGGATTGCAGGAAGCGCAGGATGCAAAAGGTCCACTTCGGGTAATGATACGCCAGGGCACGCACCCTCGAACGGCAAGCTTCTGGAATTGGGCTAATCATCTGATAACCAATGAGAATCTCGAGCAGATCGCTGTTCAGGCAGCACATGACCGCGGTATTGAACTCTGGGGTCTGGGAAACCTTTTTGACTGGGGCTCCACAGGAGATACATCAGTCGGTACATATTACGGCTATCCATATGGCTGGGAATCGCTTTTCCGTGTGCAGCATCGTGAGTGGATACCCGTAGACAAGTACGGTACCATCAAACAGGCTGGACCATTCGAGTTTTCATATCCAGAGGTTCGCCAGGCTGTCAAGGACACATATGTCAACCTGGCGGTTGAAGCAGGCTACGACGGTGTATGTTTTTACACATACGCTGAGAACTACGGTATGCGGTTTGCCGAACAGTTCGGTTACAACGATCCTATTGTCGAAGAGTTTAAGAACCGCTACGGTGTTGACATCCGCACCGAGCCGTTTAACAAGACCGATTGGATAAACCTGCGAGGTGAATATACTACGCAGTTCCTTGGGGAGTTAAAAACAGCTTTGTCCCCCTATGGAATAAAGATTGGAATTGTCCTTAATCGGAAAGCCCCTGATAGCATCGACGTATGGCCTTATAGCGATGGCCTGCGCACCAGCGGGGAAATTAATATGGACTATAAAACCTGGAGTAATAACCAGACGGTGGATGAACTTATTCTTCGTGGAACCGGTCTCGATGTTGCTCTGATGGTCAAAGAAGATGTAGAAGGCACAGGCACCGGGGTTTCGATGAAAACCTCCAGTCCTTACAGCTATACCGGCTATTGTATCTCTGTGGTTATTTCATTCGGAGGTGCAGAGACCTCGTACCTGCTCCGAAGCAACATATACCCCCAACTGCTTTCGGCCCTTTCTGACCCGAACCAGTACAAGAGAATGTGTGTCCTGGCACAGATTATAGAGGGCAAAACTCCGGCTACTCCATCCGATGTTCTCCCGTTAGCTTCGGACCCTCATCTGCTTGTGCGAAGACTCGCACTTCGGGCATTGGGTGTAATAGGCGAGGCAGTTGCCGTACCTACCATTGAGGCAGCTCTTTTTGACCCGGAAAGCGCAATCCGCAACTCTGCGATTACCGGTTTACAGAAAGTCAGGGGCTCTAATACATCCACCATGATTTTAGATGCCGTGGATCAGTACGGTAACTTCATGTTTAATAACGCTGCCGGTTATGCGTTACATTATTGCACGCCGTCGACAACCGTGCGAGCTCAGCTTGCCGATGCTATACAAAATCACGCCAATCACATGGTTCGAGAGGTGGCTGGATATACATTGGCAAGATATATGTATAATACAGACGTAGTTTCTGCATTTATTAACACACTATTTAATGATCCTTGTGATAACGTTAGGCAATATGCGGCCGAAGGTTTGGGTAATATAAACAATAGTCCTGCCGGGGTGCAAGCGCTTATCGATGCTGTTGCGCTCGATAATGTGGCGGTTTCAGAACGTGCAGCGCAATCCCTTGGAAAGCTGTTTGGCCGTTCTGACCCGGCTGCTGAGGCGGTCCGGCCGCAGGTTCTCGATGCCTTAGGTGCTCTGTATAGTAAACTGGGCAGCTCCGGCTGTCAGCGCAGCGATGTCGACTGGGGCTATCGACCCATCGGAGATGCACTTTTGGCTACAGGTGATGACGGCCGAGCCCTGCTTGAGTCATATTACAATCAGAGAAAACAGCAACGCCTGGCACAGATGGCCTGGCTGAGTCTGTACATGCCTCAGAACCTGAGTCCCTTTACGATAATGACCGAGCAGGAATACGACGAGCTTTTTGAAAAACGGCCGAAATTCTTTAGTATGAACGACCTTACCGGATTCACCAAGGAATGGCTCAAAAGCGGAATGTGGCCCTGAAGTGCTCAAACGAAGGGATACAATATTTATTAATAGCTCCTTTCGGAAGAAAACAGCCGAAAAACAAGGTAATAAGGCATCTTTTTGAAACTTTATTTTACATTAGTTCGAAAGTCTATAGCCACAATTCACGATCAAGGTTTTCCCAAAAATGGTTATGAAAAAGACAAACTTCAGCATTATTGGCTCCGGCTGGAGAGCTGAGTTTTTCCTGCGGGTTGCTAAGGAACTACCGGAACAATTTGAAGTAACTGGTATCGTTGTTCGCAACCAGGCAAAAGGCCGGATTATTGAGAAGAACTGGGCCATTAGAACCTTCCGAACTATTGATGAAATGTTTGCTGAAACTGAAGCTGAGTTTGTTGTTGTCAGCGTTCCACGGGACATAAATCCGCAGATACTTCGCAAATTAGCGCTCGGAAAAATTCCTGTCCTTGTGGAGACCTCACCTGCTGTTGATTTGGATGGTCTCATCGAGGTTTGGAAGCTCACACAAAGTGGCGCAAGAATTCAGGTTGCTGAGCAGTACATTTATCAGCCCGGGCATGCGGGGCGTCTGAATATTGTTAATTCTGGCTGGCTCGGGCAAATCAGCCAGGCCCAGATTTCAGCAGCCCACGGATACCATGGAGTAAGTCTAATTCGTAACTATCTCGGTGTAGGTTTTCAAAAAGCAACTATAACTACCAAAGAATTCGAGGCGAAGTTGATAGCAGGCCCAGGCCGAGACGGTCCACCAAAAGAAGAACGCCTTATAAGCTCCAGCCAGGTAATCGCCTATCTGGATTTCGGTGACAAATTAGGTATATACGACTTCGTGTCCGACCAGTACTTTTCATGGATAAGGTCGAATCGGGTTCTGGTACGTGGCAGACAAGGAGAAATCAACAACAATACTGTAAGATATTTATTGGATTATAAAACGCCGATAGAGTTAGAACTTCGCAGAGTTGATGCGGGGCAAACCGGAAATCTCGAGGGCTACTTTCACAAAGGAATTCTTGCCGGTGATAGGTGGATTTATCGAAACGAATTTACACCGGCAAGGCTTGCCGATGATGAAATTGCGGTTGCAACATGTCTTAAAAAAATGGCAGAATATGTGCGCGGTGGGTCGGAATTTTACAGTGTTGCCCAGGCTGCTCAGGACACTTATGTGGCAATTCTTATAGAAAAGGCGGTGCAAACCAAGCAAAAGATTATTGTTGAACCCCAACCGTGGGTTGTGTAATCTAATGTTTTCAATGCTTTGAAAATAAGAAAATCCGGGCCGTTAATTCTTTTTTAGGAGATTGAAAAATGATATCGGGCAAAAAAATCTTAAAGATCGCTCTTTTGTGTTTGATTATTTTGGTCGTGGCAGCAGCGGTGATTTTCCTAACTATTGGGTCTCATCTTTTAAAGGCGGGTCTCGAGAAAGCAGCTACACAAGCACTGGGTGTCGACGTTGATGTTGCAGATATTGATCTTTCGATTCTTAGGGGCGCAGTGGGAATTGAAGGGTTGATAATAAAAAACCCGTCAGGCTATAAACACGAAAATCTGCTTGAGCTGGGTAAAGGTTACGTAAGTGCAAGCATCGGTTCTATGCTTTCCGATACCATGCGAGTAAAGACAATCAAACTTGATGGCGTAAACCTTGTTATTGAACAGAAGGGATTAACCAATAATTTACAGGAGGTAATCAATTCTATTTCTAAAAAGGAAGAAAAACAATCCAGGCCGAAAGGCAAAAACCTTCAGATTGACCAGCTTGAAATCAGCGATATTACCGTCAAAGTAAAACTGCTGCCGGTGCCGGGAAAAGCTGATACTATAACTCTAAAATTGGCTCCAATTAGAATGAGTAACCTCGGCAGTGACAGCAAAATGGATACTGCCGTGCTCAGTAGCAAAATTATGCTTGCACTTGCACAAGGTGTTGCCAAGCAGGGTGCCGGCAAATTGCCTGCAGAGATAGTAGATGGAATGAAATTCACCCTGGATAAAGCACTGGGTGTAGGTAAGGCAGTTACAGAAGAAGGCCAGAAAATTATTGATGTCGGCAAAGACACCGGTAAGGAAATAATAGAAGGCTTCAAAGGAATTCTAAAGCCAAAAGAGAAAAAATAGCGCAGAGTCGCTACTCTCTCTCAAGCGGGACAGGTTTTTGATTTGTCAAGGTGCGCACAACAACTCAAAGTAGTCTGTCAGCGTACTTCGGCTAATTTTATATCATCAATATAGCAGGCGGTGTTTTCAGGACCTTGTGGCCGGAACGAAACCATATAAATGTCCGATGTTAAATTAAGCTGTTCGCTTTGAGACTTGGCCTCAATGCCGTCCTTTCCTTGGATTGACACTGAGTAGCTATTTGTTCCTTGTGCTGCTTCAACCGTAATTTTAGTCCATTTCTCTATTGGTACGCTAAGTTTAGTGCTAACCCAGCTCGTTTCGCCATCAAAATGGCGAATATTCAAATTGCCATCCTGACCAATAAGAATTGCGAAACTTTCTCGCCTTGAGATATCTTTTGCACTTAAAGCGCAGCTGCCTTGCGGTCCGCGGTAAAGCCATACCTGCATTTCATAGTCAACATCTCCAGGAACTGCCTTGTCAACCCATCCGGAAAGACCATCACCTCCGCGGACTAATTTAATAGATTTTTTGCCGCTGTGTGCTATAGCAGACTGCGACATAGGGCCTTTTGCCTTATTAAAGTTGCTCCATCGTGCGGCAACTCCGGCTGAATTACCAACCGAGCCCGATGCCTCTTTGCCAAAGATTTTTTCGTTCTCAAAATCCTGCCTGATTCTTTCCACTCTGATGTTTTTTAACCAAGCTGGTCTGGCCTTAAATGCCTGGTCGTTTTCCTTTTCGGATATTATGTTAAATTTGTTCTGACCCGCCTTTTCTCTAAAGTAGAGTACTCGCCAAGCTAATTCTGCCAATCTTTTGTCTTTGCTCTGAGACATAAACTGTCGCAGAACTTTTTTGCCTTCATTGCCAAAATCAAGCAGGGCATTTCCTACAGACCTGTAGCCCCATTCTGCATCAGTTCGGCTACAGCCATCACCCATCTGAGCAAAAAGACCTTTTAGAGTTGTAAGAATTCTCGGTTTTAGTGATTCAATTTTGTCGCCTCCGCGTTTTACTGTCTCGCCGAGTGACACAGCGGCCCTGTCGGCAGTAGCCACATCCTTGTGCTCTGTCGCTTTTATCAGCACCTCTATAGCCTCAGGACTGTTGTACATTCGACCAAGTGCCATAGCTGCTATATAACGAGCGTAACCACATGAGTCATTCAGTGCCTTTTCAAAAACCGGTATCTGCTCTGCTGTGGCTACGAATTGAAGGCCTCGTAGTGCTGTAGTTCGTACCATTGGATTGCTGTGGGTCAGTGCCGCCTCAGATAGCTCCTTACGTGGTACAGGTTTTAGCCGTGAAAGTGTATTGCGAGCCATCTCACAGAGCGGATGGTTGCTGTCTCTATCAATAGCCTTTAGTATCATAGCTGTGCTTTTGGGTCCGTGATTGCCGGTCAGCGACTTCATGGCAGAACACCGTACTCCGACTTCAGTATCAAACAACCCTTTTTCGATAGCAGGTATCGCCTTGGGGTCCTTAAGTTTACTCAATGCCAAAAGGGCGAGTCGGCGCATGATAACATTTTCATGTTTTGTAAGAGGGACTATATTTTGTGAAGCTGCCTGCGATTTTCCTTCAACCACCTGACTTAAGAATTTCATCTTCTCGTAGGTAGTTCCGCTTTTTAGTGCCGTTTCGGATTGTTTGGCAATAGTGCTTCTTGTGAAGTACCCTGCGTCCTCGCCCAGTGTCAGCACGGTGGCACAGCCTTTATCCTGAAAGTCGCGCCAGCGAGGATCATCCGGTCCCGATGTTAAAAATGAAACCTTTGTGTTCGTATCTCGCGTCAGCCATATAAGGTCACTGACGGTTTTCGCCTGTCGAACCCTAGCGCAGTTACCAAAGACGACAAGCTGATCCACAATACCTTCCTGTACCCACGTCTCGAGGTCCAAGTAGATACGTCCAACTGTTGAGTAAATATCCGGAGATGTTGCCCATGACTGAGGGTAGTGAGCACGATGGGGACTGATAAACATACCAAGCTTTATGCCGTATTGACCAAGAGAGTCCCTCAGTTCGCGCAGGTACTTGGTAACATATTCTCCTCTAAGTGCATACCAGTCATATTTGCTTGCACCACGAGTAAAATCTTCTTTGCGAATGTCGATTCCATATCGTTTTTTGAAATTTTTTACTATTGGTTCGCTGTAGCCGAACTCATCCTGAAAACGCATGCTGAAGTTCTCGACATACGTCAGAAACATCACGCCTTTGTAGCCGGCCTCATGTGCCAAATGGGTGTGTAGCTCTACGAGAGCTTTTCTTGCCTGAGGGTATGCTAATTCAATAGTCCCGCCTTGACGCCTATAGCCATACTTATCCACAGGTACCCATTCCGGATGTTCAAGCCGAAGCTTGGATTCAGAATTAAACGGAAAATCGTTAAAGCCCGGTGTATCAGCAGGTGAACCCCAATCACCAAGTGTGGCGACACCCCAGACCTCTATTCCGTACTTTTCTCCCTTTTTGACAACCATTTTCTCTAAATCGATGTCCTTAATAAGATACCGCGACCACTTGTGAAATGTGGCATAGCGAAAGTTTTCTTCGCGAACGTGCGCCGTATTGACCCAGGCGGCTTCTTGCAACCCACGCCAGTAAAGTCTTCTGATGCCAAGTGTGTTCTTAAACATGTCGAACGCTGCTTCCAGTGAACTATTCGAGTCAACGGCAAGCGAATCACCAAGCCAATGGTTATCACCCGTACTTATGTAAACATCAAGCAAAGGCAGCTTCGTGCTGCCCTCTTTCTGACCATTCGCAACAAAACAGCCAATCAGGACAAATACCGCAACACATATTGCAACCTTGCTGGCTCTAAAATCCATTTTCTGACCTCCTGGGAATTACAGTATTATTGGGAATGTTACTTATAGCAGCTATGTTCCGAATTCCAAAGTAAAAAAAACTAAGCCGGCAATTTTCCAACCGCCCCCCAGAAAAAACTACCAACATCTCTGTAACGGCTATATAATCAATCACTACAGATGCTGACTCGATTTCAAAACATTCTGATAATAAAACCCAGTTCACTTGGTGATATTGTATCTGCCTTGCCGGCCCTTTCTGCCTTGCGTAAAAGCTGCCCCGATGCACGGATAAGCTGGCTTATCCGGCCGGAGTTTGCAGGTCTGCTCAAAAACCACCCGTTTTTAACGCAGATAATTCTTTTCGACCGAAAACTCCTCGCAAAGGCCTGGTATAATCCTCGAGCTTTCAGGGCACTTCTATCGCTCATCTCGGAGCTTAGGCAAAACCAATTTGACGCGGTCATAGACCTGCAGGGACTTTTCAGAACTGCCGTTTTAGCCTGGCTTTCAAAATGTAAAAATCGTTTCGGAACCGCCGATGCAAGAGAATTTGCTCACCTTTTCTATACTAAAAAAATCCCTAAAGATGAGAATTGTGTCCACATAATCGACTACCAGTTAAAAGTTGTCGAAGCTGCCGGATCCAATACGAAAAATGTTGGTTTCGTGCTGCCAATAGTTCCGACAGAATCCGACTCACTAAATCGATTATTGGCTGACCATAATATTACATCTAATAGTTATGCTGTGCTCATACCAGGTTCCGCTCATAAAAGTAAATGTTGGCCGCTTGAAAATTTTGCAATCCTGGCAGCAAGAATTTATTCGCAGTTTGGTCTTTCGATAGTGGCAACCGGCACTAAAACTGAAAATCTTCTTGTTGAGAAAATCAACAACCTCACCGACACCCCAATCGTAAATTTTGCCGGACTTACGACTCTTGAGGAGTTGGTGGTCTTATTAAAAAACGCTAAGGTTGTTGTTAGTAATGATACAGGACCAGGACATATTGCCGCTGCTTTAGGCACGCCGTTAGTAATGATCTTCGGCTGCTCAAATCCAGCTCGCTTAGCACCATGTAAAAGATTTGATTGTGTTGTCGCGAAAGATCCGTTCGACAGAGGACCTGATATAAAAAGCAAAAATCCCAGGTATGACATAAGAGCTATAAGTGCTAACGAAGTTTACAATAAGGTATGCGAACAAATTGAAAAAACGTCGCTGCCGGCGTGATTTTCTACATCATACATGCGACCACTTTCGAGCAGCGATCGCAAAGGTCGGGATAATTTTTATCCGCACCTACACTTGGCCAGTAATTCCAGCACCGCTGACATTTTTGATAACTGCTTTTCTGTGCGGAAATTGTAGTCTCAGAAGTGCTTTTCTGAAGTTCTACTTCACTGACTATGCATAAAGCAGCAAACCGTTCAAGTCCGAAGTCACTTAAAATGGCAGCTAATTCATCGTTTGCGCAGTTTACGGTTACGCTCGCTTCCTGATTACTCGCTATCTTCTTATCTCGCCTCAGGCCTTCGAGCACACGCAAAACATCATCGCGCAGTTTCATTATTTTGTCCCACATAGGTTCGACGCTCTTGAAATCGATAGAATCATCAACTTTTGGCATTTCAGCTAAGTGTACGCTCTCCACATTCCGGGATTTAAATTTCATTGCTGCCCACACTTCTTCTGCGGTGTATGCCAATATTGGTGCCAGCATACGAACCAGGCAATCCAGTATATTATACATTGCTGTTTGGGCGCTTCGCCGGGATAAACTGTTGGCTGGGTCGCAGTAGAGCCTGTCCTTGAGCACATCCATATAGATACTGCTCATCTGGACGGTACAGAAATTATAAATCAGCGAAAAGACCCGGTGAAAACGGAAATCCTCATAAGCCTCAGCAGCTCCGGCAATCAGTTTCTGAAGCTGTTGCATAGCCCATTTGTCGATTTCAAACATATCACTGTATGCGACGGAATCTTTACCCGGCTCGAAATCAGAAATATTGCCCAACATATACCTCAGTGTGTTTCGAATCTTTCTGTATGCATCCTGTGTCCTTCCTATAAGCTCGTCGTTGCACCGAATATCTTCCTGGTAGTTGACACTTGATACCCAGAGCCTTAGAATATCAGCACCGTATTTCGCTACTTCTTCCTTAGCGCTAACATAATTGCCCAACGATTTGGACTGCTTAATTCCTTTTTCATCAACCGTGAAACCGTGTGTCAGGACACATTTGAAAGGCTCTTTACCAATTGCACCCAGGGCAGGCAAAAGCGATAACTGGAACCAGCCACGATGCTGGTCGGAACCTTCCAGATATAAATCGACCGGCACCGGCCAGCCTATCTTTTGCGCCACACTATACCAGCTGCAGCCTGACTCGAACCAGACATCAAAGATGTTCTGCTCCTTCTGTAAATCATCAAACCCAAATCCTTCGGGCAAATCGAAATCTGCACCTAAAATCTCTTGTGGCGTATCCTTAAACCAACTGTCCGAACCTTTGCTGCCGATGTGTTTGGCAATAGCCAATACGGAATCTTTGGTTAACAGGCTTTCCCCTTGAGAGTTTACAAATACCGGCAGAGGCAGTCCCCAGCTTCTCTGCCTGCTGATGCACCAGTCAGGACGCGATTCGAGCATGCCCCAAATCCTTTTTTGCCCCCACGCTGGAACCCATCTGACTTTTCTGATACTTTCAAGTGCCAAATCACGCAGGCTCTTGCCCAAACCAGGCAGTTCCTTGTCAACACTGATAAACCACTGCTCGGTCGCCCGAAATATTACCGGCATCTTACTGCGCCAGCAGTGCGGATAGCTGTGCACGACCTCACCTTGGGCGAACATAAGACCCTTTTCCCCTAAGACTTCATTGACAAGTGAATCTACCTCCAGCACATTCTTTCCTTTAAGCCAATCAGGCACCGTATCATCGTATCGCCCGTCATCGGTCACAGGTGCGTAAATTGCCAACCCGTATTTTTGTCCGACGATATAATCCTCAAGGCCGTGGCCAGGAGCGGTATGAACAAGGCCGGTCCCATCTTCTGTGGTAACATGGTCGGCAGTAACTACCATATAAGCGTCCTGTTCAGTCGGATTGCCCGGAAGAAACGGATGCAAATACCGTAAACCTTCGAGCTCAGCCCCCTTGATAGACTTTTCGCTGATTTTGTATTGCTCCGGCTTTAGCCCGCCGGCGGCAGCTACTGCCTCTATTCGTTCATTTGCCAGTATGGAAGTAAATTTATCGCCATCCTTTTCAAAAGTTATGGCTGTATAGTCCAGAGAAGGATGCACCGCAACTGCTAAGTTGGCAGTCAATGTCCAGGGCGTTGTCGTCCAAATCATAAAGCAAACTTTTGTGTCACTGGCCTTTTCACTGTCAACCAAACCCAGCTCAATCAGCTTCTCAACACTTTCTTTAGCAGCCGGAAAGTTTACAAATATACTGGGCGATGCAATGTTTTTGTATTCCAGCTCGGCTTCGGCCAGAGCCGTCTGGCAACCCACCGACCAGTGGATTGGCTTAAGCTGCTTGTGTACAAGACCCTTATCCACTAATTCGGCAAATACTTCCAGTATCCCTGCTTCATACTCTGGCTTATATGTCAGATAAGGATTGTCAAAATCGCCGAAAACTCCCAGCCGTTGAAACTGCTCACCTTGAATCTTTACGAATTTGCCGGCATATTTCTTACAGTCTTTTCGTATCTCAAGTTTTGATTTTGTTAAAACTTTCTCGCCAAGTTCAGCCGTTACCTTCACTTCTATTGGAAGACCGTGACAGTCCCAGCCCGGCACATACGGAGCATCGAAACCGGCCATAGTCCTGTATTTGACAACGAAATCCTTGAGTACCTTATTTATGACAGTACCCATATGAATATCGCCATTGGCATAAGGCGGGCCGTCGTGAAGCACATATAAAGGGTTACCCTTGCGATCTCTTCTTATCTTTTCATATAGATTTTGCCTTTTCCAAGCCTTATAGATCTGAGGCTCGCGCTGCACAAGATTGGCCTTCATCGAAAAGATGGTCTTCGGCAGATTCAGCGTCTCACGATAACTCTTAATATCTTTGCGCTGCAAGTCATTTTTGGTACGTGCATCTTTATTAGCTTTTGTCATTCAACAATTCCTTTGGAATTTTCTAACCAGTAAACCGGTAAGGATAAAATGCCTGCAATTAACTGTCAAGGGAATCTGAAATCATACAGAAAACTAAAAAAGGATAAAGAAAATGACTTGGCAAATTCTACACAAATAAGGCAGGCTTTTTCAATACACACTTAGGCTTATTGTGTTCGAAGTTTTTATGTTAAAAGCTGCACTGTCGATGTTATTTGTACGACTCAACCATACTTTGTGGGACATTTACACCAACCCTAACCGGTCTTTTCTTTCGGGTATTTATCGTCCTGTGCTCAGGTTGAATCTGTTTTGAACCGTTAGCAAGCTGAAGGGCTTCTGTCGCTGTTTCTGCGAACATATCTGCTCCGATTTCGATCCAAAGGCCTTCGGCACGATTAAACAGGCCCCCTGATACCATTATCCGCATATTTGGCCAGGCATTTATGCCCTTTATCGTGTCTATGAGCCGGCGAATATCAGGTGCCTGCTTGGGCTCTGTACCGTATATTAGAAGAATGTCTGGTGCGTAGTCATTAACAAAAACAAGTACGTCATCATTTGTCAGACCACCTCCGAGCAATCTTACCTCCCAGCCGTCGCTTTCAAAAAGGTCAGTCATTATCTGTGCACCAAGCTCCTGAATCTCCTTCGGGGCACAGCATACGGCTATTTTTTTGTCCCTTTTCTGCTTGCGCGGCAGCTTATTCTGGAGTTGATCGACGATTGTACGGTTGATTCTCGTGGCCAGGTGTTCCTGAGCCGGCGTAATCTTTTCTGAGCGCAGCAGCTTCTCAATTTCAGCCATAATCGGCCATATAACGTCTATGTACACACCATTAGCTGTGATTCCGGTGTGCAGGGTTTGTTCGATTACAGCACGAGCCTGACCTCGGTCACCTCGCAAAAGAGCCTCTAAATAGCTTTCGTGTGTGATATTTTCAACCATCATTTTTACCTCAGATATACTAAATTCCCTTATCTATGTCACATATAACAAAATACGCAAAAAGCGAAAAACCACATGTTAAAATGGGCAATATACACTTCGGTGAACTGCAGTTAAAATCTTTAGTGAAAATAGTTAATTTTGGCAATATACAAAATTTAATTTCTAAAGGCTCTCAGCTTAAGAATTTCTTGAATTTAGCTTTGAGATAGCACTATCAGGATTGGCTAATTTGTGACAAATATCAACACCTTGACATTGCCAAGGCCAATCGGTAAAACAGTGATGATTACTTTAGCTTTGGTTATAATTGAATTAGCCTGTCCTGAAAGAATATTTTGTGCGGTTGAAGCGAAAGGAATCGCATTATGATAGAGTCACTTGGAGCAAGAACGGTAGAGGGAATGGGTAGTATCGGGAGGTTTGGTCGCTTTGTTGCCCAGGCAATAAGAACCTCTATATGGAGCATCAGCCGAAGCAGCACTTACCCATTAATATGGATGCAGATGAATGTTATCGGCGTGCGAAGTGTGCCGGTTATTATGATTACCGGTGCATTTGTTGGTATGACTCTGTCAATACAGGCATATGACCAGCTCGCTGGTATGGGTTTAGAAGAGCACCTGGGTGTGTTAATCAATATTTCTGTTGTAAAAGAGCTTGGCCCTGTACTTGCAGCAGTGATGTTAGCAGGTCGTATTGGAGGGGCTTTGACGGCCGAATTAGGGACTATGAATGTTACTGAGCAAATCGATGCCGTCAGGAGCATGGGCACCGACCCGGTACGTTATCTGGTAGCTCCAAGGATATTGGCATGTCTTTTACTTACGCCATTTTTAATCATCTATGCAGATCTGATGGGTATAGTGGGAGGCTATTTCGTAAGCGTTATTTACCTTGGGATAAACAGCAGAGCATACTGGAGCTTTAGTGCCTCGGGTGTTGAGTTATGGGATGTGTGCATCGGAGTCATAAAAGGATTCTTTTTCGGGGCAGCGATTGCCGCTGTAAGCTGTTATAAAGGCTTTACATGTAAGGAGGGAGCCCACGGCGTAGGACAGGCGTGCACAGAGGCTTTCGTTACGAGCTTTATATCCATACTGGCCCTTGATTTCGCACTGGTGGTGATTTTCAAGGCAATATACAATACGCTCTGGCCGATAAGAAGTCTGGTTTAAGATATCGGGCTTGTCAAAAGACCAAAGGTTCGAGGCAGCCGATAGAGGGAAATATGGGCGAGAATCAGAACAGCCAGTACATAATTGAAGTTAAGAATCTTACGAAGAGCTTTGGCAGCAAGGTTGTTCTCGACAATATTTCACTAAATATAGAAAAGGGCAAAACCACAGTGATAATAGGCCCCAGCGGCTGCGGCAAGACCGTTTTTGTGAAACATTTTATAGTTCTGCTCCGGCCAAGTTCCGGCGAAGTCTATTTTAAGGGAAGTAGAATTGACGATCTGCCGGAAAAGCAAATCAGTGGGATTCGTACACATTTCGGGTTTTTGTTCCAGGCGGGGGCTTTATTTGACAGTCTAAGCGTTGCGGAAAATATATTGTTCCCGGTCAGGCAGGACTACGGAATAAGCGAAAACAGCGGAGCCGATGAACTGGTCAAATCGAAACTTGCAATGGTTGGACTCGATGGTTTTCAGGATTATTTTCCTGCTAAACTCTCCGGCGGACAGCGCAAGAGAGTAGCTTTGGCCAGAGCAATCGCTTTGAATCCGGAGGTGATTCTTTATGATGAGCCGACCACAGGGCTTGACCCAATTCGTGCAGATGTAATCAATGAGTTAATTTTGAAGCTGCGAAGGGGACTGGGTGTTACCAGTATTGTTGTTACACACGACATGACAAGCGCCTATAAGATAGCGGACCGGATTGTTATGCTTCACAACGGCAAAATTGTTGCAGATGGTGATGCCGAGAAAATCCGAAACCATCCACACCCCACCGTTCAGCAGTTTATCAACGGACAAGTCAGTGAAGATGACCTAGCGGTGCTGCGAATGGGCGGCACTGTTTTTGAGACCCAGTACCTGCCGGACGATTTCAAAGATTAACGGACTCAGATTCAGCAAGCTGTTGCAGGAATGCTTTGACACGCTGCTTTACTTGGTCTATATCGCTCTGTAGTTGGCGGACAAATTTATTTTCATTGCAGCTGCCACGTACTTCTCGAAAATCCTCAGGAACCTCCTGTTCGGAGCCATCTATCCCGAATCCTGTACGCGCCATTTCATCAAATTCCTTCTCAGCGTCAGCCAAAACCTGCCTGAGAAACCTGGTTCGGACTTTTTCGTAGGACTGGGCCAATTCAGCAAGATTTTCTTTCGTAAGGCTTTCAAGCTCACACCCGAACACCTGCTCATAAGCCTTTCTCACCCAGACCCATTCATCATTGCCATAGGCTTCATATATATGTTGTAATTGGCCGCAAAATGTCTCGATAGTGTTTATCTTGCCCTGCTCTATCTCGGCTATTAGCTCAAGCAAACGCTTTCTTGGCATTAACTGTCCGGCAATATCAACCCACCGGCGGTCATATACTGCATCCGGAGCCGGTTCAAAGATTTTAACAATATCTCTGGCATTTTCCTGCAGTGAGCTTTCGAGCTTTTCAAAAACTTTACCAAGCAGATACATTTCAATACCCAGACGGTAGAACTTAAAGGCGGTCCGCAGTAGCACTCGTTTTACCTGGGTACCATTTATGGTAACCTCTTCGATAGACCTATCAGTGCTCTCATAAAGCTCTTTTAGTCTCGCCGAGGCTTTTATCACCTTGCCAACCGTATAAGGACTGAAGGTATCGCAGATGATAATATCTCGTTTTATTTTTTCTTTTCGTCTGTCACGGCTGAGCCATTTTGCCTGGTCTCGCACCGTTCCGGTGGCGGTAATATATAAGCCCGGAATCATTATGCACTTACCATCGGGTTCTGCCTCCAGATGAGAGAAAGGATAATCGGATGTATCAAATGTACGCGTGTGTTTGCCAAGAATCACCGAGAACGGCCCAACTCGACAAGGCCACATAACATACGAAAATGAGCCGCTTTTTGTCCCACGCTCGAATTTGCCTTCGTGAGTAGGTCCGAGCTTATACATATGGTTGGATTGATTAGTGCCGCTGCCGGCGTTATAAAAACTGAAAAGTCCGGCTATAAGCAAAGTCGATTTATGATGGGTAACACTGTAAGGGCCGGCAAAAATCGAACAGGCTTCACCATGGAAAGCTTCGCAATTTGCAAAAAACAAAGAGTTTTCAGCGGAAAAATGATTGCCGACGAGACAGCTCTGGCCAACAAAAACCTTCTTTAAGTGGGCACCATTTGTTACCAAGGAGCCTTCAGCTATAATAAAGTCCTGTGCTGTCACGTCTGAACCAACCAAAGTTGGTGCCTCTTGCGAGCTTAATATCGTCCCGTTCACAAGTGATGATACGCCGTTTATTTGTGCAGCCCGGCCAATATTTACATCTATAATTTCAGCCGCCGAGTTGATTCGGGCTCCTGCATCGATTTTCCCCTTACCGGCCCTGACAGAGTTTGCATAGTTATGAGCAATATCATTAAGCTTTTTTACCATTGCCGGATGATAGCGGTATATACACATTAAATATGCAAATTGAGCCGACAGTTCATCGAAAAGCACAACCTCCCTGCCGCCGGCTTCGTTAAGAACCGCCGCCTCAACACCATTACCAAAAGCCGCATCCTGATTGGTTTGCATTAACCCGACATTTTCTATGCAAATATCATTATCTATATCGTAATTTGCTATATGGACGCCGATATTGGATATCCGCACATTATCTTTTATGATACAGTCAATAATTGTTGCATTATAAATTCCGCTGGCCTTTTCAATACCTGAGGCAGACTTAACCGAGCCTGTGCAATTGCCGATACGAACGCTGCCAAAGAATTTGCTGTTTTGGACACATTTCGTATCAAAACCATTGCCAACCTTGATGCTGTTCCAGTTTCGGGCTGAACAGCCCTGACTGCCAAGAGCTTCTATTTCATCATTTGTGAGATTTCTGTAGCCGTTCGTTTGAGACATAATTACCTCTTTGTTCTTGAAGTCAGTTCATAAGTATCTTTTGCAATAGCAGCCTCCTCATTGGTGCAAATCACAAAAACTGCAATTTTGCTGTCCTGCGCGCTGATTTTAACATCTGTTCCAACAGCCCTGTTATTTGCCTGAGAGTCTAACATGATTTGGAATAAGTCCATATTGGAGCATATCTGGCCTCTAATCGAAGCGGAATTTTCGCCTATGCCGCCGGTAAAAACTATGCAGTCAACGCCTCCCAGAACAGCTAAATACGCCCCAATATACTTTTTTATGCGATAGCAGAACACATCAATAGCAAGTTTGGCCCGGCGGTTACCTTCCCGGGACAATTCCTCAAGCTCTCTCATATCGTTTGATATGCCCGACAGACCCAGCAGGCCGCTTCTCTTATTACACATTATATTTAGCGTTTTAACATCATAGCCTTTTTCGATAAGGTAAAAAAGTATAGCAGGGTCAAAATCGCCGCTGCGGGTTCCCATTACAACACCCTCCAAAGGTGTAAATCCCATAGATGTATCGACCGATTTACCGCCTTTGACTGCCGATATGGAACAGCCGTTTCCGAGATGGCAGGTAATGGCGTTAAGCTCATATTTATGTTTGCCAAGAAGTTGCCCAGCCTTGCGCGCAACATATCTATGACTTGTGCCGTGGAATCCATAACGGCGGGCACGGTATTTCTCATACATCTCATATGGCAGGGCATACATATATGCCACTTCAGGAATGCTTGTATGAAATGCCGTATCAAAGCAGGCAACCTGGGTTACATCCGGAAGGTTATGCCGGGCGGCACGAATTCCTGTCAAGTTCGACGGATTATGAAGTGGAGCAAGGTCAACAAATTTTTCAACAGAAGCTATGACCTTGTCATCAATTATAACCGAGCCTGTAAACTCCTCTGCACCGTGAACAACCCGATGACCAACCGCACCAATCTGACCGATATCGCCAATTACACCTGCTTTTTTGCCGGTGAGGGTATCGAGAATTAAGTCCATACCCTCTTGATGGTTTTCAACTTTTTTTTCAAGACAGAACATTTTGCCATTGTAGAAATGTGATAGTTTAGCTTTTTCGTCACCTATCCTCTCGATAATACCTTTGGCTAATACCCTGGCCTGGGGCATCTGATAAAGCTGGTATTTGATAGAAGAACTGCCCGCATTTATCACTAAAACTTTTATTTCCATACTATTTTTTGGCATTATAACGTCCTACAGCAGCTTAGCTAACGTCAATACCACAGCAGAAATAATATCATCAACAGACGCTCCCCGAGAAAGGTCTGTTATTGGCTTTGCGAAACCCTGCAGCACAGGTCCGATAGCCCGAGCTTCTGACAAATACTGTGTCAGCTTATAAGCAATATTGGCTGCATTCAAATCCGGAAAGATAAGAACGTTTGCTTTGCCGGCAACAAGACTGACTTCTTTGACTTTCTTGGCTGCAACCTGGGGAATTATAGCAGAATCGGCCTGGAATTCACCATCAATTACCAAATCGCCGTTACGTTCTTTGGCGATTTCCAGTGCTTGAATAACTTTTTTTACACTCTGCCCTAAACCGCTACCCTTAGTTGAAAACGACAACATCGCAACACGCGGCTGCTGAGGCAAAATACGCTTTGCACTCTCGGCAGAAGCCAAGGCAATATCTGCCAACTGTTCTGCTGTTGGATCAACATTTACGGCACAATCTGCAAAAATGAAAATCTTGTTATCCTCATCAAGAAACTTAGGTACCACCATAACAAAATAACTTGAAGGTGTACTTATCCCCGGCATCAGGCCAATCGTCAAAACACCTGCCTGAATAACAGTGGCCGTGGCACTGGCAGCACCAGCCACCATTGCGTCGGCATCGCCACAGGCAACCATCAAACCTGCGTAAAATAAAGGCTTGGTGACTATACGTCTGGCGACAGCCTTGGATATGTCTTTCCTTCTGGCAACGTAGGCCTGGACATAGGAACCAATTCGACTGCCGGCCTTTGGGTCGATTGTTGTAATGTCATCAAGTGTTACGGCAGCTTTGTGGGCTGATTCTTTGATCTGTCTAACATTGCCAAGAAGGACAGGTACTGCAATACCTTCATCTTTGATTCTTCTGGCAGCGGCGACAATTCTTTCGTCTCTGCCCTCGGGCAGAACAACAGAATAACCCCTGCAACTTATACTATCTTTCAGATCTCTTAAAATGTCCATTTACACACCAACTTTTGTCAACACGATATGTACAACCATAAACTTTCTAAGTTTCTAACTGGATTTTCACGTTTTCGGCAATTTTCAATGGATAGCGGGCAAAAGCTTCCAAAGCATAATAGTCCGGTAAGCCCAAAGAGTCATAAATTGCAGCAGTGGTCTTATTTCTTTCTTCAGCACGCTGCCAGAATTCCCTGCTGTCATAAGGTCCTGGAAACATTGCCCTGTCTTTCTGGCTTTGATGCCTGAATATCGCATACCGTTTGTGCTTAAGTTCTTCCGGAGAAAAAGGCACTACCATTTCTATCTGGTGTGGTTCCCATTCCTGCCAGGCACCTCTATAGAGCCAGAACTCCGGGGATTTATTACCTTCCGAAAGGTATTGTTCAAAAGCAGCCAGACCTGCCTGTTGACAGAGCCGATGTGTTCCGTGAGGGTCAGACATGTCACCTGCAGCAAATATTATATCCGGTTTAATACGCTCCAGAACCTCTCGCACAAGAGCTGTATCCTCCGGACCGACAGATAGCTTCTGAACCTTTCCGGTTTTATAAAAAGGCATATCAAGAAAATAAATATGCTCTTCTGGAACACCACAATACTTGGCAGCATCGACCGCTTCGCACCGCCTAATAAGACCTTTTATAGCTTGAATCTCAGAAGTGTCAGTATCCCCAGGCTTTTTATGTCTAAGAAATTTATCAATGTGCTGTTCGATTTTAGCTGCATCTTTAACATCAAGCCCGAAGATATTATTAAATTGTCTTACGAAATCGGCGTACCGACTTACGTCATGGTCAAACACACTTAAGTAGCCGTTTACCATATAAACAACATAAACATTATGACCCTGGTTCGTCAACCGGTTAAGAGTACCACCCATACATATCACATCATCGTCCGGATGAGGACTAAAGACTATAACCTTCTGACCGGCATTCACTCCTGCTGGCCAATTCGTAACTGTATCCATCAGCCGCCTGAAAACACTCTTATTCACATTCTCAACAGAACCACATTCCTTGAGCAACTGTGTCAGCCCATTTTCGCCGTAGTCTTCGACTGTCAATTTATTAATCGACTTCTTGAGTTCTTGTGCCAGCCAGATTACTGCCTTACACTTGAGAATCTCACCCCATCGACAGTGCCCTAAAAGCCATGGTGCGGTTATGCGCGTAAGCTCACCTGCTGCCGCGACATCAAGGTACAATGTCGCGTTGTTGTGTTCCTGAAGATAACTTGCTGCGACCTGCTCGGACACTTTTCCTTCGACCGCACGCCTTATAATAGAAGCTTTTTGTTCACCGAAAGCCAAAAGACAAATCTCACGGGCATCAAAAATACTACCCAGTCCCATAGTGATGGCCGTTTCGGGAACGTTTTCCTCACCAAAGAAGTCACCAGCTGCATCCCTTCGAGTAATACGGTCAAGACGTACAAGACGCGTTCGGCTGTTTCGAGCCGAGCCAGGCTCATTAAAGCCAACATGACCACTTCGCCCGATTCCCAATATCTGCAGGTCAATCCCCCCCGCCGAAGCAATCCTGTGTTCGTATTCTCGGCAATAATCATCAATGTCTTTCTCTTGAAGGTCGCCCCTCGGAAGATGTATATTTTCAGGCTTGATATTTATGTGTCTGAAAAATCTGTCGTGCATCCAATTGTGATAGGACTGAACCACAGAAGGATTTATGGGCCAGTACTCGTCAAGATTAAAAGTAACAACGCGTGAAAAATCCAGCTTGTCCTCTTTGTGCATTCGAATCAGTTCTTCATACACATTAACCGGCGTATGGCCTGTTGCAAGACCCAAAACTGTAGGCTTTTTCTGCGCATTTCTTTGGCTAATTAAGTTGCCGATGTAAGAAGCGACTGCCTGCGAAGCGTGCTTGTCATCCTCAAATATTTTTACAGTTATTTTCTCAATATTCATAATAGTTTCTGTATTTGGAACCAAATCCTCTTTTCGTAGCTCGTATATGTAACGAAATACCAAATGTTATAAACCTTCCTTTTATACGATTTTTATTAACAGGTCAAGCTAAATTGCTTAAGCATTGTATGGAGTTTGTAAAACACAATATGATCAAGAGGTGATTTTACAATTAATGAAGATTAAATAACTCAAACTAACCGATTGATGGATTGACATTGCCACAGCCAGTTTGTCCTCGACTTGCAATAACAAGACTGCTTGTATCTTTGTCAGCCGAGGCACTATTATTGAACGCAATTGGTATGAAACGTAACATAGCGGGGGATGGATAGTCGTTAGTATTTAGTGAATAGTATCCTTCGATTACACTCAGAGCCTGCCCTGAGCCTGTCGAATGGACAGGTTTAGTTGAAAGAAATATGACCGGTTCGTCGAAAAATTTATTACCCATATTATAGACAAAAGCAAACAGTTGGGGCCGAACCTGATTGTCCACAAAATCAGTTGACTTTTCCGCTGAGGCTGTTTACTTTATGATAGTATTGGCGGGCTTTATTCGAGAAGTCGGAAAAAGAAGAACTCGAATATTGTGTTATAGCGGTAAATAAGGCCGGTGAGGGCCAGCCGTCGAATGTTGTGGAAGTGGTTCTATGATTTTCAGAGCAGCGTTATTGTGGAACAGAAACCTGACTACGCACTATTTATCTGCCTGTAAGGCAGCCGGTAATACGGTGATGGTAGTTTTGTAAAAAAGAAAATCGGCAATTGTTAAAATGGTGCGGTGATAACTTTTTTGGAAAGGGAGAATATGATTTGGCAATTATTGCTTTATCCAGTTGCTTTTATGGTAGATCGTCTATCTAATGTTTATGTCATGTATCCTTGGCACTTTATTGTTGAGCCTATTGCAAACTTTTTCGTTTTTCGATTATTGTCAAGACGAGACAAGGACACAACTCCCACAAAAATATTATTTTTAAGTCAAATGTTTCAAATGTTTTTTATGCGTTTCTTCGCTTCTATTGCTGGTATAGTGATATTAGCATTATGGGGGCACGAATATTCGTGGGGAATTTTTCTTGTATATTTAATAATCCGAGAACGCTTTATTATTGCGAGTTACAGTATTGCAATTCCGTGGGCTAAACCTGCAAACCTAATTGGGGCTTGGCTTGGTTTAGCCTTAGTTGCTTTTTAAACAGCCATGTACATTTAGCAAAGAAAAAATTAAAAGGGGTAATATGAATATCTTGAAAACACTTTTTTTAGAAAAAGAACTGAAACAAGTATTAGCAGCTTTACGTCAAGCTGAGTCTGAATTCGAAAGATATGGTTATTCGACAATCAAAAAATCAATAGAACAATGTATTTTAGTCTCAATGAGAGGTAGAGCCAAGAAGGTCCTTGAGGCTAATAAAACAACACCGACAATGCTTATGTATTATTTTCTCGCCAATGTTCTTGCCGACTATTTAGGTTCTGGCCGATATCATGTTTATAGGGGTGTTTTGGATTTCAATGGAAAAGATTTATACCAAATCCTCAACATTTGTCTTGAAAAGCTTGAAGCAGAAGGCTTTACATTTGGCGATCAGAGCGTTAAGGAATTCAGGTCAGTAGTCGACGGAGAGATTAAGGGTGTGGGTTAAGCTGAGCAAAACCGAGAGACGAGCAAAAACAATAAGTAAATCGGCAATCGTTAAAATGGTGCGGTGAAGATAATCAGATAGAGAGATATGTATTATGATACAAGAATATATTGACAAGAATCGGGATACCATTGCGATTTTGGCAAAACGGATGATGATTGCGGGATGGATTTTATTGATTACTGTGCCCGTGATATTACCATTCTCTGTGATTCAGTTAAGTTGGGCGTCAAATATATGGAGTTCGCTTTCATTTGTAGTCCTGCGAATCATCAGTCCAGTTTTTTTAGGGCTTTTGCTTTTGGTGCTCGGACAGTTTCTTCGATATGAGCTTGGATTAGAAGCAGGTTGGTTCTTGAGGAATGGAGTTATTATCCTGAGAGTTTATGCGGCGGTAATTATCGGTTTTTTAATTCCTCAACTTGCCGGGACAATTGGTGCTATCCCGCAGATGAGTAAACAGCCTTTATCGTTAGCAGGCCCTTACCTATATTGGATTGTGCTCGGTGTGGTAAAGGTATTACTACTTTGGGAAGCAGCATCGATGCTGAAAATGATGATGAGCGGAACGCGTGAGAATACTCGGCTTAATGTATAAATAAAGTGTTGCGGACGGCTTCGCCGGTGTGGTGCACGGCTGCATCTGTGTAACGCAGGACATCGATATCAATCCCACAAATTATTAATAATTTTCTTGACATTAGCCAAATACCTTATTACTTTAACACACCTAAGTGTTGAGCAAAGTGGAGGTCAATTCGATTATGGATGGTTAAAGCCACAATGGTTTTCGTTTCCTTCCAAAGCAGTTATTTTCCCATTTTGGAAATAGGAGAGAAAGAAGTGTAGGTATGTCGCTTTAGTCGTATTTCTATTATATTATTTAGGAGGAGTATTATGAAAAGGTTAATTTTTGCGAGTTTGTTGGTTCTATTTTTTGCTGGTGTGGCGTGTGCAGCAGACCGGACAGTCAAGTTTGTAAACAAAACGAACAAGACAGCTGATGACCTGGATATAGAGACCAAGCAGGGGGTAACGATTACATCAAAGTCGCCATTCACCAGTGATCGCGGCGTTGCAGGTGGCAACGAACACAATTTATATGGTGGTCCGGGGGTAGAGCCCGATGCCAATGCTACGGTAACCTTTGATACCGGCCCTGGTGGGGGTAAGACTATTGAGATAAAAAGATGGTGGTGGACCAAAGGTGGCAATGCACTTAAAGATGGCTACAGGATCAGCAAAGTGGGTGGCGATTCAGGGGGCTCCACCTTGTCGTGCAGTAGCGGACCATCCACAGGCAATGGACAGGTAGTAGTCCGAATCAACGGTAACGACAACATCTTCACGGTGCCTTCAGCCAACTCCGTAGAGCAAACAGCATCTGATTTTAGTGATTTTCTCAAGAATATTAAAGATGGAGGCTTTGCTCTGGTACACTCTAACCTTTGCACCAGCAGTTGTGTAGCATTCGCGGGCAATTTATTAGGTGATCCGAATCTTGAACTCAGTGCAGAGATTACGGCCCAGGACTCGACACTGCCTCTCGTTCTGCAAAATCTGGGAGCATCAGGCACCATAACCGTCAATCCAATTGAGGATTCCTTTGTGGAAG
The DNA here is from genome assembly GCA_016935195.1 of Sedimentisphaerales bacterium. GTDB lineage: Bacteria > Planctomycetota > Phycisphaerae > Sedimentisphaerales > Anaerobacaceae > JAFGRL01. The sequence goes on along the minus strand of JAFGRL010000148.1, from coordinate 6,654 downwards.
ATATTTACCCCAACAGCAATTACGGCGGCTGGAATCTCGTCTATATTGGCGACGAGAACACGGACCACTCAACATTTCGGATTTGTCGAGCATACCTAAAGTTTGACCTCTCGTGTATCCCTTCTGGTTCGACGATTACATCGGCCAAGCTTCATATGGGCACCTATATGTCCGGTGGTTCCGATCCGCCCATTGACGTCGAAGCTCACTATTTGTCCGATGATTCGTGGACGGAGTATGGCATCACCTGGAATAATGCGCCTACCACGTTCAGCGGACCTCAGACAGACAGTGAGGTAGTTGAGCAAGCTCATCATCTATTGTGTTGTGATTGTTGGTGCCTCACCGAGGATGTCCAGACGGCCCTGGATGACGATGGCATTCTCAGTGAAGTCCTGAAGAAAAGCAATTGGTCTGAAACGAATACGCACAGTTGGTGCAACCTCGGCAGCAGAGAAAACTCTATGGCTATTTATGTACCCTACCTCGAGATCGAGTACGAGGTGGAAGAGCCCGAGGATCCTGCGATCAAGTGGAAGCAGTTGCCTGATTTGACCGAGACCGGCGTGGATGTAAAAATGTTTTGGCTTCCTTTAGCGGATGATTTCAATTGTATCGAGACCGGCCCAATCGAGGGCATTAGCATCTGGACTTCTTTCGAAAACAACAATTTGCCGGATAACGGAGTGGGCAGCTTGACACTTAAGCTCTCCATTTATGACGACATTCCTGCAGGCGTGATGGCGGCGTGGAGTATGCCCGGAGCAACCCTCTGGACGCGGGATTTTAGTCCCGGCGAATATACTGTCCGCAGGGTTTACGAGGGACTGGAGGACTGGTACGACCCGCTGAACCAATTGTACAACCCGGCGGATCATAATGAGGCCTACCAATACACTTTCTATATCGATCCGTGCGACGCGTTTGTACAACAAGGTGACCCCTGCTCCAGTATCATTTACTGGCTTGGAGTGGAAGACATCTCGACAGAAAATGACTACTGTTCGGGGTGGAAAAGTTCTGTATTTCCAGCCTGGAATGACGATGCTGTTTACATGGACGATATGATGATGCAGTGGAAGGAGTTGACATACCCGCCGGGGCACACATACGAGTATGACTCTATCGGCCTGGCCTTTACCATCTTTGGCAAGGTCAAGCCGGATATGGATGCTGGCGATGCGCCCGACAGCAACAATAATTCCAATGCGGCGATGACGACTTACTCGGGGATACAGGCCAATTTCCCCACTGTGTACATGGATCCTGTTGCAGCGGGGCCCTTCGGGCCAATCCACGAGGAGCCGTTAGCGGTGGCTTATCTCGGTAATGGTGTCAGTCTTGAGGTCGAAGCTGACCTCGGACCGGATCAGGACCCAAACAACAATATTGACCCGTCGGCCAATCTATCTAACCAAGATGGTTACGATGATGGTGTTCTAAATATGCCGCTTAATTTGCCCTATTGCCGCTGGACCACGTTCGACTGCAATGTTAGTGTTATCAATCCTGGCACTGACCTTTATGTCAACGCATGGTTTGACTTTAACCGTGACGGCGATTGGGATGATGTTAATGATTGCTACCGCGGTCCGGCACAGGAATGGGCGGTTCAAAACCAGGTGCTTACAGGTCTGCAGGCAGGAGTCCATAAAATCACCACACCGGCGTTCCTGTCCTGGCATCCGCAGGGTGGTTCTGATGCGATCTGGATGCGAATAACTCTTTCGGAGCAGCCCTGGAACGGCGGCAGCAACCCTGGCACAACAGGTAATGGCGGCTCCGGGCCACAGGCAGGGTATAAATATGGCGAAACGGAAGATTACTACTTCATCCCGGATACGAGCTGCTCGGAGTGTCCGGATTTGAATTGCGACCGCATAGTTGATTTCAAAGACATGGCGATTCTCACAAACCTGTGGCTTCAGAATTGTCCATAGCTTACCCTGTTGAGTGTTTTGTGTGTAATGAAAAGGTGTAATGAAAAGGGCTGCAAGCTAAGTGCTTGCAGCTCTTTTTCTGGCCAAATTTATGTATTTCGTGAAAACCCGACGAAGAACTCCTTAATTCTATATAAAGATTATTACGACTTAGGCACTCTAAATATGCTCAGCGCAATTAATAATCGGATTTGATATTATCCGGTGTATCCGAGATGCTCAAAAGTGGCGCATCAGGCTATTTGCTGAAGGATTGCGCTTTTGAAGAATTAGTGCAGGCAATCCGCGTTGTTGCTGGCGGCAAATGGGTTTTATGGTCATTGCGAGCAGTAAATGACAGGGTTACAAGGGTCGCCCTGCTGGACAAATGCTTCGTATGGGTCGATAATCTATGTCAAGAACATTATCAGATGATAAAGCTTTTTTTATATGTTATTGGAGTCGAAACTACCAATACGGCTACAGATGTTCTTTTACGAATTGTTCTGCAGCATGACAAAGCAAATCCCGGCTGTTATCAAGCGCATAATCAAGAGATATATCCGGCGTTTTAGAGGCAATAGCGGTTACAATTCCGAGCTTGTGGTATTCGTTCTTCTGGACGGTGACCTGGCCTGCAAGAACTGCAATACGAGTGCCGGTTTGCAAGGCTATTTTCGAAATTCCAGAGACTACTTTGCCATACAGCGACTGCCGGTCGAAAGAACCTTCTCCGGTGATAATCCAGTCGGCTGATTTAAGTTCGCTATGCAGTTTACTTCTGTGCATTATCACATCTATGCCTGAGACGAGTCTAGCGTTCATAAAAGATAAAGCGCCGGCGGCCAGGCCGCCAGCAGCACCAGCCCCAGGAACATTCTTTATATCCTTGTTAAGCTGCAGTGAGACCAGGTTTGCTAAATGTTTGAGGCCTTTCTCAAGTTGTTCTATCATTTCGGGTGTTGCGCCTTTTTGCGGGCCATATATTCTCGCTGCACCGTTACTGCCGCAGAGAGGGTTATCGACATCGCAGAGGACTTCAAGAGGAACAAGCTTCAAATTCCTTGGCTTAATTATTTCTGCAATTTTCTCTAAACCTGCACCACCCAATGAAATCGGATTTGCTCTACCATCTAAAAATTTCCAGCCTAATGCCATTGCGGCACCGACGCCGCCGTCAACAGTTGAGCTGCCGCCTACGGCCAAAAGGATTTTTTCGGCACCATAGTCTAAAGCTGCTGCGATAAGCTCACCGGTACCGAATGTTGTCGTTTTGATCGGGTCCATCTGGCTTTTGGAAAGCAACTCCAGGCCGCTTGCTGATGCCATTTCCACGAGGGCTGTTTTATCGTCATCGAACCATGCAAAGCCTGCTTCGATTCGCATCTGCTCGACAGGGCCCATTACGGTTTGTGGAATCCATCGGCCATTAACTGCTTCTATCATCGCCCTGGCGGTTCCTTCACCCCCGTCAGCCATAGGCTTTACAACGATTTTTGCATCAGGGACATAATTGGCAACTACCTGGGCAACGATATCGCACGCCTCGTGGGCTTTTAATGTGCCCTTGAATGAATCCATTGCGATGACAATTTTCATATTAATTTATACAAATTATACTTCTGTCAAGTTTTACTAAACACAGGAATGGCATAAGGGCCGTCTGGAAGAACAAGTATTTTAGCATTCGGGGCACTTCTTACCAATTCATCAATCCTCTCCTGTGCGATTCGCTCAGTGAAATGCAGGTCGTCCTCGCCCGGCGAACGTTTTATCTGCGAAGCTACATTTGTCTCTGGGATGAGGTCTTTGCTGCAATTTTCAAGACGAGCAGCGCAAGTGTATAAATTTTTGGGATTGTCAAGTTTTTGAAAGGCCTTTGCCCACATTTGAACCTCCCACTGGTCCGGAACAAACGACCATTCGTCAGAGAGAATTCTTTGAACAAAATCTTCAGGTCCTAAGGACGCCAATAAACAAAGCATCTTCCTGTAATTATCACTGCCTATCTGGTCTGGGTCACTAAAGCCGGCAAGAAGAACCATCCGCCCACCGGGCTTAACTGCCCGGGTGGTTTCGTAAACTGCCTTGGCACACTGATAATGATTTACCCCCACGTCCCCAGCCTGAGTAATGACCACATCATAGAGCTTATCAAGCTCAATTGTTACAAAAGGTTTCAGATTCTCAACAGCAGCCAAATGAGACTGTTCCATATCACCTGAAAAAACTCCCGTGATATTTCTATCGCTGTTGATTGTCACATTTACGGAGAAGTCGGCGCCAGCCATTTTGGCTATACGCAAAGCTTCTTCGTGGCACGGGTTGCCCTTTAGTACGAGGGTCGTTGCATTATTGTCGTTAAGTATGGAAGCCGAGTGAAATCCATAGGTTACACTTAGCCCGCATATTCCGGGGCAAATAGCCTTGCGTCCACCGGAGAAGCCCGCCATAAAATGAGGTTCTACCAGGCCGGTGATAATCTTTAACTGAGCACCCATGTAATATTTATTGACGGTCACCTCGGGCGTTCTCTCTGTGTGCCCGATACAGGTGAGCATTTCGGAATCGCCAGCAGAATGGTTTATTATTTCAACACCTTGTTGAAATGCGGCGTCCCCCAATATTTGATGCAGCTCGGTTTTTTCCATCGGCCGATGAGTTCCGCAGCCGACAATTATCTTGATATTGTTAATGCCGGTGCGCTTCAAGGTCTCGACTATGGGAGCCAGAATCCCATCCGGCGGTTTATAAGGAACAGGGCGAGTATTGTCCGAGACCACGATGGCTGCATCTTTTTTACCATCAGCCAGTTGAGATAAAGGTGCTGAGCCTATCGGCTCTTTTAAGCTATGGTTAATCTGCCCGTCGGGATCTGATAACGGGCTAAATTCTCCGCCGCATAGAACGTCAGCCGAGTCGGGTACTTCTATAGCAACTTGGCCGCTGCCGTATTGGAGCGTAACTGTTTTCATTCCAGGTCTGTACAGACATTATTGTGTCGTAAGCGGCGATATCGGTGCTTTTTCTCAAAAAAAAGATAGCGTCCTTTCACTCCTGTGGCAGTTTTGTCAAATCAGCATCTGAGCCGGCAACCATCAGGATATCATCCTGGTAAATGATGGTGTTAGGCATAGGGACATTGATAATGCCGGCCTTTTCGCTCTTCTTGGCTTTGCTGTTTTCGCCTCGCTTGACTGCGACGAGATTAATGTTGTATTTCTGTCTAAGCTGCAGGTCCATAACGGTTTTGCCGTCGAAACTCTGCGGTGCCTTTATGCGTGCCAGACTGTAGCCTGGTGCGAAATCGATTTTCTCCCCAATCTGAGGCGCTATCAGCTTGTACGCCCAGCGTTGTGCAGATTCAATTTCCGGGTAAATCACATCAGTGGCACCGACTTTTGAAAATACCTCTCCGGCGATAGGGTCTTCGGACCTTGCGTAGATTTGCTTAACGCCCATCTGGCGTAAGTTTACTACCGTAAGGATTGCGGACTCGAAACCCTGTCCGCCCTGGCCTATTCCTATTATTGCTACATCTGCCTTATCGACACCCTGGGCCTTTAGAGCTTCTTCATCCGTACTATCGAGCCTTACCGCGTGGCTTACCTGGTCACGTATCTGCTCTATCTCATTTCTGTCTTTGTCAATGGCGATAACCTCGGCACCGCTCATCGCCAGAGCGATAGCCAACTTTTTCCCGAACCGACCTAATCCTATCACGGCAAAACGCTTCATAATATCAGCTCCTAATAATCCGCCGCTCGCAGCTCGTAACGCAAGATTAGCCGACGATTATTGCTTCAGCAGGATAATTATATCTTGCGGGCTTAATGTTAAAGGTCAAAGCTGCCAGCAGTGTCAGCGGACCTAACCTGCCAATAAGCATTACAGCAATAATAACCGCTTTTCCTATGGCTGTCAAAGATGGTGTTATGCCTGTTGTCAGTCCTACCGTTCCAAGAGCCGAGGCGGTCTCGAATATAATCTCCGTCATAGTGAATTCGCTGTTTTCAGTAATACTGAGAACCAGTGCGGCAATAAACAAAACTGCAACAAAAAGCAGCGTAACAGTAATAGCCCTTCCGACCACGACTATCCTAACAGAGCGCCGGTACATTTCAACTTCCTGCCGCTTTCGCAGTGCCGCAACAGCGGTCATTATAACGACCGCAAGAGTTACGGTCTTGATACCGCCGGCGGTCGAACCCGGCGAGCCGCCGATGAACATAAGCAATATCAATATGAATTTACTCGAAGCCGAAAGCTCAGAAATCTTTACTGTATTAAAGCCTGCGGTTCGGGCAGTAACCGATTGGAATAATGCGCCGGGTATATCTATGTTTGTGGCAGAAGCGCCCACACTTGCAAATCGCTCAAATAATAACAAAGCCAGTGCGCCAAAAATTATCAAAGCAGCACTTATACTGAGCACAATCTTTGTCTGAAGCTGCATTTTTTTTGGAGCTTCCATTGAAAAGCGAGATTGTTTACTGAAGCACTTTTTACAGAATCTTTTCATCCTGTCGGCAGCTATATTGGCAAGGTCATATAGTACGCCAAAACCGAGCCCGCCAAGGATTATCAGGGGGCAAATAACAGCATACACAGCCCAGCTCTTGTTGTAGCTGATAAAGCTGTCGCCGAGCAGGCTAAAACCGGCATTGCAAAAGGCGCTTACTGCGTGAAAGATACTATAGAACCACTGCTGGTGAGAATCTCCGCTCCAGGAGGG
>JAFGRL010000147.1 GCA_016935195.1 Sedimentisphaerales bacterium | reverse complement strand
TGAATAGCTTTCAGCAATTTTTCTGTCATTTGGTATTTGCATAAGCACGTCAATATCTTCTCGATGACAATATTGCACAACGGCGTCATTTCCGATGTCACTTCTGTTTATGGCCACGGCAAACGGTATGTTTAACTGGCGTACCATATCCACCGCCAGTGTCAAATCGTTGAGACCAAAAGGAGTAGGTTCGGTAACCAGTAAAATAAAATCACTGCCTTTTATCGCTTCAATGACAGGACAGGAGGTACCGGGAGGAGCATCTATAATGTTGATCATGTCCTGCTGCATTCTCCTTTTGACGTATCGGATCAAGGCCGGTGTCTGGATACTTCCTATGTCGAGTTTGCCGTGGCTGAAATACATTCCATTCGATTTACCGAATTCAGCCACTCCGATTTTTCGCGGTTTTTCATGGATAGCCCCTTCCGGGCAGATTGCCATACATCCGCCACATGAATGGCAAAGCTGCTCAAAGACGAGCGGTTTATCTTTCAGGCAGATGATGGCACTGTATTGACAAAGCCGACCGCATTTTCCGCAGCCTTTGCACTTGGCCATATCAACTTCGGGAACCCCGACAGTAACATCTTCTGAGCATTCCATGTCAGGTTTTAAAAAGATATGACCATTGGGCTCTTCGGCGTCGCAATCCAGATACTGAACCTGCTGTCCTGCCTGTGAAAGCGAAGCAGCCAGATTGGTAGCAATCGTGGTCTTACCGGTTCCCCCTTTACCACTGGCAATCGCTATGTTCATATGAATTCTTTTCCTTGTACGTACCAACTTGATTCCAATCAAATTTATCTTTTGCAATCCAGCCATGTGGTGGCAGAGAATCAAAGCATACCGGTCTTGGATTGATCCAGTGATTACCCTGCATAATATCCCATTTTGTATACCTGTTCATCGGCGCTGCGGTTTTGTCTATGATGTAACCGGCCGGATGAAATCCGATAGTGACTTCCTTGATATCGAGAATGGCATCCATGATTTATCTCCACTATATCAATTCGATAAAACGTTTTCGAATATAGCGACTGTAGATAGCTGCCGCAGGATTGTGAGCCAATACCCGGTCTTTGGCGATAAGGGTTGTTACCGGTGCCTTTGAAATGTTTGTAAAAATGGCATCATGTCCGACACACAGCCCGCATAGGACATTAAGCTGAGTTTTTGCGTTATTGAGTAACTGGGCTTGTCCCGCCGGATTACACATAACTTCATGGTTGTCTGGTAAAATTTGCGGCAAATTAAAATCCTTTTTATCAATACCACAAACCTTGCAGCAGACCGAGACTACTTCAAAATATCTTGAGAGAATTTGCTCGATCACTACGGCTTCTTCACTCAAGCCGATACAAAAGGCCAGACCCAGTTTTTTATATTTCAATTCCCTAGCAAATAATATGACCTCGCCCAAGCGCGTCTCTTTTCCGTAATACTGTCCTTCAATGGCTGAAGCCGCCTTATGTAATTCCGCTGTTAGCCTGTCTTGATATAATTGCCGATGATGACCGGCCAGCGCAAAACAATCCTTGCCATTGCGACATTCTTTACTTTCGCATTGTCCGCAAAGCGGGGCTAACCTTTTTTCCACCTGTCTGTTCCTTTAGAGAGTTTAATGATGAACGTTTCTCTGGGAAATAATCATGGCCCCGTTGGGACACTCCGAGACGCAGGCACCACAGCCCGTGCAGTTTTTTTCATTAACAACTGCCTGTTGTTTAATTTCAATAGCACCTACCGGACACACATCCACACAGATACCACAACTAGTACATTTTTCAGAATCAATAACCGCAACAGACCTGCGGCCGCTTTGAAGCTGACTTATTCTTTGATTCAGTTGTTGTTTTTGCTGCTCAAGTATCTCTGCCTGCTGTTTAAGGGCAGCCAGTTCCTGATCTGGGTCTTGCCCTCCGGCATTCTCCGGGAGACCTGCCGCAGGGCTGGGTGAAGGCATACCCATCGGGGCCGTCATACCCATACTACGGCCCATTCCACCACCTCTGCCCATGCCTTTACCCATACCGCGGCCCATTCCACCACCACGACCCATACCTCTGCCCATACCGCGTCCGCCGCACATACCAAAACCCATTGCTAAACCTGAGCCTTGAACCATTGGGTTGGTCTTTGGCTGTCCAGTTGCTGTTGGGCCTGCCGGTGCCACGTTAATACCAAAGTGACTTGCCACATTTGGCTCCGATGCAGAGGAGAAAGCCCCCGCTTTGAATTGTTCTACGGCATTACGTACAGGTCCGCTGACACCGACAATAACTTGTATGCCTGCTTGGCCGAAGACACTAAATGCATTAGGACCGCAGTTACCAGTCAGCACGGTTGTTACACCTTTCTCTGACATGAGTTGAGCGGATTGAATGCCTGCACCACCGCCAAGTGCAATATTGGGATTTTCAAGGGCTTCACATTGCATGGCGTCCATATCGATAATCAAAAAAAAGGCACATCGACCAAACCGAGGCTCCACATTGTCATCAAGCGTAGGCCCTGTTGACGTTACTGCGATTATCATAAAAAGCCTTTCTATTAGAGTCCGCACGTTCCGGTGGGACATGTTCCGGTTGAGCATGAATCGCTTCCCTGACTGCTTTGTCCCACAGAAAAACCTGAAAAGAGTTTATGCATATCCGAACTTCCACATTTTTCGCAGATATGTTTGTGCTTACCACTACGCTTTTCCAGAAATTCGGTCTTATGCCCGCATTTATTACACTTGTATTCAAATATCGGCATTGCTGTACTTCCTTTAGGATTTTATCAAAGCATTACTTATCTTTCTTTTTTAATTTATCTATCATTTCCTGCACTTCTTCAGC
>JAFGRL010000146.1 GCA_016935195.1 Sedimentisphaerales bacterium | reverse complement strand
CCCCTGAAGATCAACAAAATTGCTCAGAATTTGCCTGGATATAATCTATGTGATACGGGCAAAGTAATTTTTGAGGGCTAAAAGATCATCCAGCATCCTCCCTCGCGAATATATTTCCCTACATTTTTTCAAAACAATGGCATACCCTGAAAACCTATGTGGTCTGCAATACTTGGCACGGTATTCAGCATACACTTGTGGAACTTCAGGAGCAACAAAGTAAACCCTAATATCTGCATACTCTTGAAAAAATGGAAGATTCCAATTTCCAGCCTGGTATTGAAAAGTTAAACCCTGTAAACGCACTCCTTGATTTTGTATAAACCAAACTTTGTCTATTGACTTATAGGATAAAACATTCTTATACTTTTGCTGCGAAATTGAAATAGACCCTTGTATAGGAAAGTGAGAATTCTCATGAAACGAACAATAGGTTTGATCGTGAATCCTGTAGCAGGGATGGGAGGGACTGTCGGGCTGAAGGGAACCGATGGCGATTCATATAAAAGGGCTGCAGAACTGGGCGCCAAGCCTGTAACTCCTTTACGAACAAAGGATCTCTTTGAACACATTCAAAAAAAAGAAAGCTTTAACCTGATAACGGCACCCGGCAAGATGGGTGAGAGTTATGTTAGCGATTTCAACTTCGCCACAACGGTTGTAGGAAGCTTGACTGGTGAAACTTCAGCCCGGGACACAAAGCGAATTGCCGAGGAAATGGTATCAAAGGGAATTGATTTACTGATTTTTGTAGGCGGAGACGGTACGGCCAGGGACATCTATGATGCCGTTGGTCTAAAAGTTCCCGTTGTTGCCGTTCCCTCCGGGGTCAAGGTGTTTAGTGCGGTTTTTGCCTTCAATACCAGGGCAGCGGCCGAAATGGTCGATGAATTCATTGTTGGAACCGGAGTTGTTGAGCAAGAAGTTCTTGATATCGATGAGGCTGCTTTTCGGGATAACAGGCTGGCAGCAAAGCTCTACGGCTATTTGCTCGTACCCGATGTAAAGAAATATCTGCAAGGTGCTAAAGAGTGCTCAGAGGTAAACGCATCGGCAGTAAAAAGCAAAGAAGAAGTTGCTCGTTATATTCTTGAGCAGATTGAAGATGATGCATTATATCTACTTGGACCTGGAACAACGGTGAAGGCAATAGCCACTGCCGCTGGAATACCTAAAACTCTTCTTGGAGTGGATGCACTCGCTAAAGGCCAACTTGTGGGAACAGATCTGAATGAAAGAGCAATTCTCTCCCTGTTTAACAGATTCGAAAAGAGATATATTATAGTCACCCCAATAGGCGGCAACGGGTTTATTTTTGGAAGGGGGAGCAAGCAATTTACACCGGAAGTGATTCGCCTTGTTGGCAGGGAAAATGTAATAATTGTAGGCACACGGGACAAGTTAGTCAACCTGGAAAGCCTGCACGTTGACACGGGAGATTACCATCTGGATCAGATGTTAGCCGGATATATGCAGGTTACTGTCGGCTATAAAGAAACTTTTAAAATGGAGGTCAAAGGTTGAACGGACTGGTCAATCTAAGCATGAATGAAATGCCTTTTCTCCCGCCAAATCATGTTGTTAGTGCAGCTCGAGAGGGGCTTTCAAAGCTGAATCGTTACGCTGGACAAGAAGATCTTAAAAAACTGAGGGATCTTCTGGCATGCTACACTGGTGTCCCTGAATCGTACATCATACCGGGCCCCGGGTCCGATTGCCTTTTACGGGAAATCATATACGCCTACTCAGGCGGACGCAAGTTGGTAATGGCAAGCCCATCATTTTTGCCGACGGTCCAAAAGGCCAAACAGTTTTCAACGAAACTTGTCAGTATTCGAATAAGCCCTCCAAAATTTCAATTAAATCCTGATAGTTTGCTGGATGAACTTACAGAACCTACTCTGGTGATTATCGATAATCCGAACAATCCATCGGGAAGCATCCTTATCGATCTACGGACTGTCAAGGCTGTTCTGCGCAATAAAAATGCCCTTCTAGTCATCGACGAAGCGTACTTTGAATTTTCCGAGGTAACATTCGCAAACCTCGTAATTGATCATCCAAATCTTGTAATCACTCGAACATTGGATAAAGCCTTTGGTCTGGCAGGTGCTCGAGTCGGCTATCTTGTTGCAGGAGAATATTTTCTGAATGCCTTTGCCCAATTCTCCTTTTTTTTGCCCCAGTCAAGTACTCAGGCAGCTATTGCCGCGTTACAATCCTCAGCGTATATGAAAGAAAATGTGCAATTTATAGTAACCGAAAGGAAGCGGGTACTGAAAAAAATGCTTAATTTGGGAGCTACAGTCTGCCCAAGTCGGACCAATTTTCTGCTCGTATTAACAGACATTCCAGATATGGCCCTTAAATTGAAAGATATGGGTATACTTATATCCGATGTATCCGGTCAATTTTTGTCAGGATCGATACGAGTATCAGTGGGTCTACGTGAAGAAAATGACGCTTTTATAGATGCATATCAGAAAATCATTGAAACCCGAAATTGATGACGAGTATCGCAAACTTTGAGTCACTCTATCCACAAACACAGGCCTTAACATTTTGTCTGATTAAAATTTTAACCTACATGATTTTGAAAAGATTATAGGCATGGCCTTGCAGCACAAAAATTGGCTTATGATGGGGCAGAAAAACAAAAAAATATGAAAGTTGCTGTACCTTCTGATGGACCTAATATGGATGCAAATGTGGCGCATCGACTTAGCGCCGCAGAATATCTATTGATTATTGACGTCGAGAGCGGTGAATTTGAGGCTTTACCTGAATCGATCAACTTACACCAGCGCGGTTCTGGCGTTCGGACTATTGTAACGGCAGTCAGCAAAGGAGCGAATGCAATTTTAACAGGCTACTGTGGTCCCAGCATAGTCAGTCAACTGGAATCAAGCGGAGTAGAAATTCTCACCGGAATAACGGGTACTGTGCGAGGTGCCTTAGACCAATACAGAGCGATGGCAGACAATGTGGCTTTAAGAGGAAATCAGCGCCGCTCGGCTCCGGATATGACCTTTCAAAATACCATAATTCATACGATTAAGAGCTCTTTGAGACAGTTCTTTACGCTGCTTCCTGTCTTGTTAGGTGTTGTGTTACTCATAGGCCTGCTCGATACATTTATTTCTAAAGAATTACTCCTGTCAATCTTTTCAGGTAATGTTGCTTTCGACAGTCTCTGGGGGACCTGTTTAGGCAGCGTCTTCGCTGGAAACCCAATCAACAGTTATATAATAGGCGGGGAACTGCTGAAATACGGAATCAGCCTCTTTGCAGTTACCGCCTTCATTGTAAGCTGGGTAACAGTGGGCTTGGTTCAATTGCCAGCAGAGATTGCAGCTTTTGGCAAGAAGTTCGCACTCCTGAGAAATGGTATGTGCTTCGTTATGGCCATTCCTGTTGCTATTCTTACAGGCTTAATAGTCAATTTTTTGGGAAGATGGATAACATGAGTAAGAATATTAGCCACAAATCACGCAACCCTGTCTTTAATTTTATGTTTCTTTTTCCTCTTTCGGTATTAGTGATCTATACCATTTTCTTCTTCATTTCTCGTGATAAGACCTT
>JAFGRL010000145.1 GCA_016935195.1 Sedimentisphaerales bacterium | reverse complement strand
TTGTATGTCTTTGAAGAGTTCATCGGCCAACCCTTATAGAATTCTTGAGCATTTTTAGCGCTGTCATACTAAAAAGTCAAAATCTTTGTAATACTAAAATCCATTAGATTCGAAAGAAACTTGAAACCAGAAAAGTCGACTTATAAATGTAAAACCACATGCTGTATAAGCATTTGTAAAAGATAACAGTTCAAGCCCTTTAATGTTAAAGGAATCAAGTGAATTAGAGAATTATCGGATTAGTTAATTGGTTGATTTTTGTTTTTTAGAATCTACACATTATTCCCAGTAGCATCGAGGCCATGTAATCCTTTTCCACGATAGGGCTGTCGGTAATCTCACTACCGAGCCATTGTACGGCGGCCATGCCCATAACGCTCCATCTCTCGTTAAGCCTGTAATTCAACCTTAGTGCTGTCAGCAATCCAATTGAATCGCCGACATAGTATTTCGGCCGGCCCGGGATTGCTTCGGAACTTCGCACGCCGTAATAATAATCGTTCAATTGACTGTTGCGGTAAGTCACACCGATGCTTGGAGTCACCAGCAAGTCCTGTATATTGGCAGGGCCTCTTAAATCATAATTGTAAGACAATCTGACCTGGTAGCCTTTGTGTTCGTTAAGGACATCTGCAGAAACATCCGCCGTAATCCTCGCTTCCCCGAGGATTCTCGATAACGAGCCACCAAGTTCCAGCGTCCACTCCCGGTCGTCCATGCCTCGCAGGTACCTGCTGTCATCTTCCTCATATCCTTCGAACCGGACCCTGGCAAGGCCTCGAACCTCCCATTGGTCTTCTTTCAGTAGCGAATAGTTCATAATCGGCCCGTAAAGCGAAAGTTTTTCTTTACGATAAAAGAAAAGTGGGATACCGCGGCTTTCAGTGCCGATTCCCTTGTGCGGATTGCGCGTTATGATTGCCCCAGCCCCGGCCAAGAAAACGTCCCTAGCCCCCGAGTAATTGGAGTCCATCACATCTCTTCCCGCAGCAGTCCCTACGGCCAGAGCAAGTATCAAGATATTTAGTCTAGAATTTCCCATGTACTAACTTAAACAATATAATTTCTCCGTACGACATCAATCAACTTACCAAAATTACCTTAAACTATCAAGAATCTTTGAATTCGAGACAATTTTGAAAATTTGCATGAAGACAATTTTTTATACCCCACCTTTCTTCCAATCCTTGCTTTTGCACAGACTTTAAAGACAAGTGATATAAGTTCGTAAATCATCTTGAGCAGCAACAAGTTGTGTACTATACTTTATCACATAGTGATATATTAGGATTCAGCTTTGAATAAAAGTTCTGATAAACATATATCTGGTACCAATCATAGCATTGCCGTGATTGGAGGCGGTATCTCCGGTATAACCGCTGCATGGCTGCTTTCCCGTCGGCATTCAGTTACCCTGATTGAAAAGGAGCCTGAACTTGGCGGCCATACACACACCCATTTCCTTGACAGCGGAGCGGATTCAGGCACTCCTGTCGATATGGGATTTATCGTCCTGAATGATCGTAACTACCCAACGCTTTTAAAGTTATTCAACCAATGGGGCGTCCGCGTACAGAATTCCGATATGTCCTTTGGATTCGAAGATAAAAACCTGGGATTTTATTATTCCAGCGATTTTCCACGCGGTTTATTCGCTCGTCGGCAAAATCTAATTTCTCCTTCTTTCTGGCGGATGATTTGGGATATCTTCCGTTTTAATCGTATTGCCACCAGAGACTTGGAAATGGGATTAGGCCATCTGACATTGGGACAGTTTTTGCAAAAATACGGATTCTCCAAAGCGTATATTGACTTTCATATCGTTCCGATTAGTGCTGCGGTCTGGTCAACGCCCGGCGAAAACATCCTTGATTTTCCGGCCGAGTCTATCCTTCGTTTTTATTACCATCATGGCCTGCTGAAACTTTCCGACAGACCTCAATGGCAAACTGTTGTGGGCGGGAGCGTTTCATACGTTCAAGCATTCGAAAAACAGTTTAAAGGGGCAATCAAAAAGTCCCTTCCCGTCCTGCATGTCAAACGAATGACGGACAAGATCAAGGTGATATTTGAAGACGACACAGAAATGGATTTTGACCGTGTTGTGCTTGCGACCCACGCCGATATTAGCCGCCGGCTTCTGCTTAATCCCGAACCAGAGGAAAGCCGAATCTTGAGCAAATGGACATACACACAAAATCAGGTTACACTGCATACTGATATGCAGGTTATGCCGCCAAGCCGAAAGGCCTGGGCAAGCTGGAGCTATGTCAGGTTCGGCGACAAGCAGCTAAAACCTATGATGAATATGTCTTACTATATGAATCGGCTGCAGCGGCTTAAGACAACAAATGATTATTTTGTGACTCTAAACGGAGACGCCTGGATTGATCCAAATCGGAGAATTGAATCCGTCACGTTCCATCACCCATGCTACACATTTGAGTCTCTAAGCACACATAAAGAGTTGGATAACATCAACGGTAAAGACCGTATCTTTTACTGCGGCGCATATTGCGGTTACGGTTTCCACGAGGACGGCGCCCGTTCAGGACTTGCCGTAGCTCAGAAGTTTGGGATTGATTTATGAATTCGCAGATTTTCACCGGAGTTGTATCGCATGGTCGTCACTGGCCCCAGAAACATCACTTCTCCTACCCGGTCTATTTCTATCGATTCGACCTGGATGAATTGCCCGAATTGGACCGAACGCTCCCAGGATTCGGATACAATCGCTTTTCGGTAGTTCGCATGGACGATAAGGATTACCTGTGGCGGGGGAACCAATCCCTCAAAGATAAAATTGCTGGAGTGCTTGAGGAAATTGGTTATGCGGAACCTGTGAAGCGCATAGAACTGATTAGCTTTGCAAAGTATTTTAATATAATCTTTCGACCAGTAAGCTTTTTTCTATGTTATAACTCTGAAAATCTCTGTAACCTGGTCCTGGCTGAGGTACATAACACCTTTCGGGAAACACATTTGTATGTCCTCAAAGATCCTCAAACGCAGTCCAAAGCACTGTGTTTTGAGATACCCAAAGCTTTTCACGTCTCGCCATTTTTCGATATGAACGGAAAGTATAATATCTGTTTCAAGGACGACGACCAAAATATTGATATTCGTGTCGAATTGACCAAATCGGAATGCGGCGATAAGCCGGTCTTTTTCGCCAGACTTTCAGGGCAGGGACGTCCTCTTACATCCCGTACACTCTATCGGACTTTGTTAAAATACCCCTTTAATGCGGTGCTCAATATGCCGCGAATTTTAAGACAGTCTTTAACCTTGTATTTTAAGAAGAAATTACCTGTTTATTCCAAACCCATACCTAATAGCCAGTACACAATGAGAAAACAACTTCCGACATGGTTTGCTCGTCAGGGTATGAAAGCCCTCTTTGCCCTTTTTGAGAAACAATCTACAGGGGCAATCACGGTAAAGTTTCCTGAAAGCGAAAGCCGCACTTTTGGTTCTGACGATTCGAGTGTGTCAACAAAGCTAGAAATAAAAGACTATCGTTTCTTCAGTCTCCTCGCCAAGGCCGGTGAAATTGGATTGGGAATAGGATACGAAGCAGGATACTGGACATCGACTAACCTGACCCAGTTTATGGACTTTATGCTTAGTATAACACTGTCGCATTCGTTTCGAATGAGTTGGTATTCCAAGTTGTTTAGAACCTTTTACTTGGCAAGAAACTTACGCAATAGAAATACACTTAATCGGGCAAAAAGAAACATCTCGCGACACTACGACCTGAGCAATGCGATGTATAAGATGTTTCTGGATAAGACGCTGACGTACTCTTGTGCTATCTTTGACCGTGAAAACGAAGATCTGGCTGATGCACAACTACGTAAAATCGACCGAATTTTGGAAAAAGCCAACCTTTCTAAGCACCACCATTTACTCGAAATCGGCACCGGATGGGGTACATTGGCAATACGTGCGACGAGTCTCTACGGTTGTCGCGTAACCTCAATTACACTTTCAAAAGAACAACAGCAATTGGCCCAGCAGCGGATTGCTCAGGCAGGATTGTCTGACCGAATTGAGGTGTTGCTTTGCGACTACCGCAATGTTACCGGGCAGTACGACCGAATCATTTCTGTAGAAATGCTCGAAGCCGTGGGAATGGCCTACTACCCTGCTTTTTTCCGCAGTTGCGACCATTTGCTGAAACCGAACGGAATGCTGGTCATTCAGACGATTACCATTCCCGACCAGCGCTATGATGCCTATTCTAAAACAACCGACTGGATGCGCCTGTTTATATTTCCTGGTGGCCTGCTTCCGTCGCTGACTGCTCTAACAAAAGTCCTAACCGAACACACATCGTTTGTTATCAAACAAGTTGAAAGCATCGGACCGCACTACGCATTGACCTTGGAGCAATGGAAAGAACGCTTCCATGTCAATCGTGAAAAAATCATCGAACTGGGTTTTCCGGAAACCTTTATTCGACGCTGGGAATATTATTTTTCATACTGTCAAGCCGGATTTGCTCAACAGTATATCGATGATCTTCAAATCGTCTTAACACGTCCCAGAAATCAGGATTGCATCAATGCCTTTGACCAAAAAATCGGTCGTGCAAAACCGCAGACGGAAAAAACAAAATGATTGCTATGGGAATACTGCTGAATCTGCTTATCGGTGCCGGTACGCTGACGGGTTTGTGGTTTATTTATCTGTGGAAACGAAATCCGGCAGTGGTGGACTTGGGATGGGCAATCGGTTTGACTCTAATGGGACTAATGCATAATCTGAGATGTGATATGTTTTCTACCGGCAAACTTCTGATCAGTTTGCTGGTTTTGCTTTGGGGGATTCGCCTGGGCGGATACTTGTTTTGGACTCGGCTCAGGCTTGGAAAAAGAGATGCCCGATACGAATCGCTTCATCGGCACTCGAACATCTCTGCACCACTGTATTTTCTGAGCCATTATCTCATTCAGGCCTGTTTTCAAGCCGTCGTAGGATTTGTGTTTGTCTTTACAGCCCAAAGCACGACATTCGACTCAATTTGGCCAAAAGTTGGTTTTTTGCTATGGGGCTTTGGTTATGTAGGTTCTATTGCTGCGGATGCTCAATTGCATCGATTCCGAGTAAGTCCGGATAATCACGGCAAAGTCTGCCAAACTGGCTTTTGGAATTACTCCCGCCATCCGAATTATTTTTTCGAGATCCTCCTATGGTCGGGGTTTGCCCTTATCGCCTTACCGACTCGACTGGGATGGCTCGGGCTAATCTCGCCAATAACGCTTTTGCTGACAATGACGCTTATCACGGGCCCTATTTCAGAACGACAATCGCTCAAATCCAAACCGGATGCTTATCGTCAATACCAAAAAACCACATCCATGATTATTCCCTGGTTTAAGACAACTAAAACCAAATCGGCTATATCCGACTCATAATAAGATAAGTCATTGTAGCTGTTGATGTCGACAAAAAAGAACCCCAAATCATATCGACAATCGACAACGTCAAAGGCCAGTCACGCAGCGTAGCCAAATTAGTCAGGTCATAAGTAGCATATGCGATAAAACCAAACAATGCCGCCATTTCAATGGTATAAACCAACGACCTCTTTGTCATACCTGGAAGCAAGGCAAAAATCAGTATCCCCACAAGAAAAAGCAGATAAAAAATAATTGCTGCTATCCAGTTAATGTTAGGAGTCAGTAGCGGCTCAAGGGCGTTGCGATAAAAACCTTTGGCAATCACACCAAGCCAAATCATATCAATACAAAAAAATACAGGCACACTCACGGCATAAGTTAATAAAATTCTCGACATTTGCATAAATCACATCTCCTTTAAAATAGAAT
>JAFGRL010000144.1 GCA_016935195.1 Sedimentisphaerales bacterium | reverse complement strand
TAAGATATGTACCAAAAAACTCACTCCTGTTTTGCAGCCTGCTTACCCCATACCCAAAACTAATCCTCGCAAAACTGTGAACGGTTACGATTTTTCTTTGCGTCTGCAGGTCTTGCAAATACCAAAGATCTTCATCGTGTCTCTGGAAATAGTGAAACCATGCTTTTTTGCTAATTGTCTTTGTATTTCCTCAAGCTTGCCGCTGGTTATCTCGATAATCTTGCCGCACTTAAGGCAGATCAGATGGTGATGATGCGGATGTTTGTATTTGTTCTCGTAGTGTTTGGTGCCATCACCGAAATCGAGCTTTCTTGCCAGGCCCGCATCGCATATTACCTCCATTGTGCGGTATATGGTTGCAAGGCCTATCTTGGGATTCTTTTTTCTGACCAGATCGTATAGGTTGTTAATTGCAGGGTGTTTTTCGGTCTTGAGGAATATATCTAGGATTTGCTCTCTCTGTTTGCTGTACAGCATGCCTTTTTTTCTAAGATACTGACTGAATATGGTCTTTGCTGATTCCATTTAATTTACCTTGTAGGATGATTGACTATAATTTTCAATCTCAATCCCAACAAATTTTACAACATACAGAAGCTTTGTCAAAAAATTTTAGAAAAATCTCAAAAACCACTAATAAAGCGATTGACAGCTATTTAAGACTGATATATTCTGGTTATGTAAGAGATTGAGAATTGTAGTCAATCTCAATTGCCCGCCGTCTCAGGCTAAGGTAAGAAGGTAAAATTTGTTTTACGTAAGCAGTCAAAAATGAGCAAAATGCAAGCTGCATTCATCATAATGTTTTTGTTGGGATTTGCCGTGATTTGCCGGGCCCAAGGCGAGAGTACCTGTCAGCAGGAGACTTTAACTGGCGGTTTCTGGTCGCTCAACGACCAGTTGGCGGACAGCGGAATAGAGTTAGGCTTTGGTATTACCAGTATCTATCAAATCAACACACACAGTGGACTCAGTACCAATGAGCGCAGAGGCAGACATCATGGCAGATATGAAGCCACCATGGACATAGACCTGGAAAAATTGCTGGGTATTGAAGATGGTTCGTTTTCCATAGTCGGTTGGGGCGGCTGGCCAAATGAAGAAGGCATTGACGGCCATTCGGTAGGGAGCACATGGGGAATAAATGCCCTGCCTTACGGCAATCGTTCAATGGACATTGTCGAATGCGCCTACGAGGGACCTTTTTTCAGTGACAATCTTACTATAGCTATTGGTAAGCTGGATTTTACCGGCATATTCGACGCTTCCGCGTACGCTGATGACGAATGCGGTCAGTTTATAAATGCCGCTCTTGTTGATGATCCGACAATACCATTTCCGCAACAGGGCCTCGGAGCGGTGCTTAGCTGGGACATAACTGATTCGTGGTATCTGACCGGCGGCATTGCTGATGCCCAGGCTGATGTCAGAGAAACCGGCTTTAGAACCACTTTTCACGATGAAGACTACTTCTTCTATGCCCTTGAGACAGGCAAAACCATAGGTAACGGTACTTATCGAGTGGGCCTCTGGAACGATCCTCTGCCCAAAGGCAGCGATAACAAGCGAGACGATGTTGGCGTTTATACAAGTTGTGACTGGATGCTTGGCAAGGAAAATCCTGACCCCGAAGATAGCCAGGGACTTGGTGGCTTTTTTAGGTACGGCTATGCGCCCAGCAAGAAAAATGACATTACTAATTTCTTCAGCGCAGGCTTCCAATATCAGGGGCTGTTCGATGGCAGAGATGATGACGTTTTTGGCCTGGCATATGCCCGTGGCGTGTTCGCCAACAGAGCTGCTTCGGATTACCCGGCAGATTATGAGAGCGTTTTAGAAGCCTATTACAACGCACAGATTACGCCGTGGTTTGTTTTTGGTCCGAACATTCAGTATGTAGCTAATCCCACCAGCGGTCAAGGCTGCACTTCTAAAGATGCTGTAGTGTTTGGCGTCAGAGCACAAGTAACGTTCTAATATTATAGTGAGACTTCTAATTGGGCTAACTTTTAAGAGGATATCATAGGAGACGATAATGACCGAAGCAAAAGCTAACCTGGTTTCCCTGGTTCGGATGCGGTCAGGCCAAAAGTGCAAGATTGTAGAAATCAACGGCGGCTACGGGCTGGCTCGCAAGCTTGAAGCCCTGGGAATCAGAACAGGCAAAGAAATCACAAAGATAAGTGAGCAGTTGCTGAGGGGTCCTGTCCTTTTGCAGCATAATAATACACAGGCTGCCGTAAGATTTGGTATGGCCTCAAGGATATTAGTGGAAGTTAATGGGATGGGCGAGATATGAAAATTCTTCTTATGGGAAATCCTAATGTCGGTAAGAGTGTTGTTTTCAACCGCCTTACCGGCGCAAATGCTATAGTCTCCAATTATGCGGGCACCACGGTTGAATTTACAAAGGGCGGCATGAAGCTTGGCGACAAACGGGTAGAGCTTATCGATGTGCCCGGAACATACACTCTGGAGCCGACCTGTAAAGCAGAGGAAATAGCCGTCGAGATGCTCGACGAGCATACTGATGGGGATGTTGTCATTAATGTTGTGGAGTCTACAAATCTCGAACGCAGTCTGAATCTGACACTCCAACTGCTTAAACGCAAAATTCCAACTGTTGTGGCACTGAATTTCTGGGACGAGACAAAGCACAAGGGTATATCGATTGATAATAAAAAGTTAGAGGAAATTCTTGGAGTGCCTTGTGTCCCCATTTGTGCCGTAACAGGCGAAGGTATTAATCATTTGGTAGAAAGAATCAAGGACGCAAGGCCTTCTGCGTATGAATACGGGGATAAAGAGCGGTGGCAGCAGATAGGAAGCATTGTCGATAAAGTGCAAACAATAACCCACCGACACCATACCTGGCTGGAAAGGCTCGGGAACGCCTCGGTCAGACCGATTACCGGCATTCCTATAGCTGTCGTAGTGATGTTTTTGGCCTTTAAGATTATACGCTTTATCGGGGAGGGACTCATAGGCTATGTGGGCGAACCTGTTTTTGAAAAGCTCTGGGCACCGATTATGATGAAACTTTCGGCTGTTATGGGCTCTGGTGGATTTTTTCATGACCTTGTTATAGGCCAGCTCATCGACGGCGAAATAGATTTTGGGCAGTCTTTCGGCCTGTTAACTACCGGACTTTTTGTCCCAATCGGTGCGGTTCTGCCGTATGTATTCGCGTTTTACGTGGTGCTCTCGCTCCTGGAAGATTTGGGCTTTATACCCAGATTAGCTGTTATGGTAGATACGCTGATGCACAGACTGGGACTGCATGGTTTCGCAATAGTACCTATGCTGCTTGGTCTTGGATGTAATGTCCCGGGTGTACTGGCAACCAGAGTTCTTGAGACCAGAAGAGAGAGATTTATTTCCGCAACCATATTGTCCATAGCTGTGCCTTGTGCGGCACTACAGGCAATGGTTGTCGGCCTGGTAGGAGAATATGGGGCGAGATATCTTGCAATTATTTACGGAACATTACTTGCTGTCTGGGTAATACTCGGGGTTATATTCAATAAAACCGTCAAAGGCACTTCGCCGGAGATATTTTTAGAGATACCCCCCTACAGAATACCTTATATGAGGTCCCTGTTAAAGAAGATATGGATAAGGATAAAATGGTTTCTTAAAGAGGCTGTTCCTTTTGTGCTGCTCGGAGTACTTATTGTAAATTTACTCTACACATTCGGAATAATTCAGTTCGCAGGGAAAATTACAGCACCGGTTGTTACTCATGTTTTGGGGCTTCCAGCCGAAGCGGTTGGCGCATTGATAGTTGGTTTCCTGCGTAAAGATGTGGCTGTGGGAATGCTTGTTGGTGGAAAGATGCATCTGACAATCAAACAACTGGTAATAGCATCGGTTGTCCTGGCAATGTATTTCCCGTGCGTGGCTACCTTTACGACGCTTGTCAAGGAGCTCGGAGTTGTAGATATGCTCAAATCCGCCGCAATTATGATTATATCCAGCCTTGTTGTAGGTGGTTTATTAAATCTCATCCTGCCGGGATGAGGCCCGAGCCATCAGCAACAAACCTTCTCCGGCAAATTAAGCAGGAAGGATAAAGTCGATTTCAAGCAATTTGATAAGTTGACCATTTGCCTGAAGCGTAATCCTGCAATCCGTAGCTTTTTATTCCTTATTTGCCACTTGCGTTGGCGGAATATAAAATAAGTCCGGGGAAAATTCGGAGACCATTGATTTTCAGAGGATTAAATGTTTGAGATGGCCACGGCCATAAGGGGCTCGCAATGACACTTTTTTAATTTAGCAGCAAGATACAGCCAAGCTCTATCTTAAATTATTTTACCATTTTCTGCAAAGACTCTATTGTAAGAAATTCAACAGATGGCACGACGTCATCAGCGTTTGCGAGGTCTTTTGGTTTGCCGATTCCAACCGCCGACATACCGGCTCTTTTGGCAGCTTCTACGCCGGCGTACGCATCCTCAATGACAACGCATTCTAACGGTTTTACATTTAGGCGTTCGGCGCACAGCAGAAAAATATCGGGAGCGGGTTTGCTGTTTTTTATGTCGTAGCCATCGACGACAGTGTCGCACAAGTCAGAGATTTGTAATTTTTCCAGTACACGTTTGGTATTTTTACTTACCGATGCTATAGCGGTCTTGATATTCTTTTCTTTAAGCTCATCAATAAGCCGACGGGCTCCCGGAAATAATGCGTCCGGCATAAGGGTTTCGATAAGTTCTTTGTAGCAGGAATTCTTTGTATCGGCAAGCCTGTTGAGTTCGGTCTCATCCTTGATGGCAGGAAAGAGCATTTGTACACAGTCAGAGCGTGAGACGCCTTTGAACTTTTCGTTTTCATCTTTGTCGAAAGGGACACCTTTTTCATCCGCCAGGCGTTTCCATGCCTGGTAGTGAAGTTCAGCGGTGCTTACGAGCACGCCATCTAAGTCAAATATTACTGCTGATAGAGTCATATCTTATGTTTCCTTAGTAACTCAAATTGACCGTTTTGGTTGCAATAATTACCGTAAGTGCATTATTGACAGTAAGATAAATAAATTTATCGATCGAAACTTTTAGATTGCTTCGCTTCGCTCGCAATGACAACAAATGGGCTTTTACAGTCATTGCGAGCCGACCACGGGGTCGGCGCGGCAATCTCAAAACATCGATCGGTCAGTTTGAGTTAGTAGCATTTTTATAATTTATCTGGAGCTGGTCTTTCAATGTATAGTTTTGACCTGCAACACAGAGTTTTATGGGATTTCCCTTAAGAAGCTTCAGTTGCAGCATGCTTGCATCATAATAAACTTCAACCTGGCTTGTGTGCCAGAAGAACCTGTACTTAAAGCTTTTCCATTTTTTGTACAGGACCGGTTTTAATTCCAGCTTGAAATCTTTTGTAACACACAGGCCTCCAAATCCGAAAATCATAGCCATCCAGGTTCCGCCGATGGCGGCGTAATGCAGTCCCCATTGGCCGTTGTTCTGGTAATCGGCAAGGTCAACTGTTGCTGTTACAGATAAATTTTTATACGCCGGTTCTGTTCTGCCAAACCTTGAGCCGACAATAGCAGAGGTGTTCGGACTTAAGCTGGACATGTGTACGGTCTGCTTTTCGTAAAAGTCATAGTTCTTTATGGCAATCTCCCGGCTGAACAAATCGGGGTACAACCAGAAAAGGATAATCAGGTCGCATTGTTTTACGAGCTGATATTCTGAAGCAGCAAAAATACCATCACAGCGAACCACGCCGCCAAATCGATTCGGAATAGGTTTTTTTGCCCGTATCATATTCATAAGAGTACCGGCATCGAGGTCGGTTTTTTCAAAAGGCTTTAATTTCAGCCAGCCGTCCTGCTGTTCGATGATTCCGTCTTTGTTGGGCTGCGGGAGATAGAGTTTTTTCTGCTTTTGTGCCCATTGCCT
This sequence comes from Sedimentisphaerales bacterium, assembly GCA_016935195.1. Taxonomy (GTDB): domain Bacteria; phylum Planctomycetota; class Phycisphaerae; order Sedimentisphaerales; family Anaerobacaceae; genus JAFGRL01. Next base: position 8,031 of record JAFGRL010000144.1, on the reverse strand, counting down.
TATTTCTGAATCAGTCAGGTTAATCTTTTTCTTCAACGCTGAAATTGCTCTGGGATTGGTTTTGCTGAAGTTCCTTATTTCTTTTATGGCCCAGTCGAGATTGAACCAGACCATATAGTTGGTATATGCGTTGTTATTTGCGTGGATATGGATTTCATCTCCGCCGACTACCCTCAAAAGCTCATATCTTTTATTTTTTTCTATCCATTCCATTCGGCTGCACCAGTAGCGGGCAACTTCTGCGAGCACTTCCAATCCGTAATTGAGCATAAATTCTTTGTCGCCTGTTGCCTTGTAGTAATCAACTACGCTGTAAATAACACAGGCTGTGATCTGAATCTCCTCTCTTTCAAGCCAGGGAAGTCGAATGCGTCCGCGAAAAGCCTCACCTAATCGCCCGATACGGGGCTCAATATTAGGTGAATCCACATCATATACCGGCCCCGCCTCGTCACCGGTATCGGCTGACTGAATTGGGTAGCGAGCACCTTTTGTGTAGTTCCTTGCCGAGTTGCGACGGGCCCCGTCAAGCGTGTGGTAGCGGTACATTGCCATGCTGCGGGCTGAGGCTGGGTCCTGGTACACATAGAATGGATGCATAAAAAGGTCTGTGTCCCAATACATATGTCCGCGATATAATTCTCCGGTTAAGCCTCTTGCGCCGATACTGGAACGTTCATTATGGCGAGGGCCGGCCAACATAAGTTCAAAAATATTGAAACGAATGTTTTTTTGTAGCTCGTCATCTCCTTCGATAAGGATATCCATATCGTTCCAGTATTGAGCTATTGCTTTTGTATGCTCTTTTAGAAGATTATCAAAACCCTTTGTCCGTGCCTTTTCCAGTAAAAGCAAAGTCTTTTTTAACAGATTTTTCTCATTGTGATTCAGAAAAGACTGAGCAGATGAGAATCTGTCAAAAGTCACAGCTTCGCCCTGTTTTATATGTAAAGAATAAGCAGCTTTTATTGTCTTATCTGTTTGTTCAACAGCGGGGCTCTGTTCCGATGAGAACACCATTCCGGCAGCAACTGTCAGCGGATATCTGCTATCGTACAGCTTGCAGTAAGTAAATAAATCATTGTTCTTTATCCCCATTTCCTGCACATCATAGTGCCTTACTTTTAAGTCGAGATGTGTATCAAAATTGTCAGTGTCAGCGTTTAAGGTAGTGGTAACACTGAGTGTTCCAGAAAAATTTTCCGGCACCAGAGTATGTTTTTCAACATATAAATACGGCCTGACCATTGAAATAAACCGGCAAGACTGCCAATTTAAAATCTGACCTGCTGGAGTCTGTAGCTTTGAGCTGCGGTACAACAGCCCCTGTTTCATATCAAGGATTCTTTTGTGCTCGAGGACTTTGCAGGTTTCGACGCTGAATTTTTGTCCTTCAAAGACGATAACCAGGGCCTGGAAGTTTGGCAGGTTGACCATATCCGGTGTGTAAGATTCGCCTCGGTCAAAAACGCCTCCGAGGTATGTTCCGAGCATTGTGCCTTTCGGCATCTCTTCCAGGCAGGCTCGGACTCCGAATGCACCGTTTGAGAGGGCAAAGAGGGCTTCAAATTTATTCAATTTTTGAGGATTGTATGAATCCTCATGGATAAGCCATTCATCATTGCTAATAGACCAATGCATTGTTTGATTCTCCTAAAGTAAAATCTTCAAATTAAGGTTTGAAGATTTTACAGGTTCTGAGGGGATATTCAACAAGAAATATTTTTATGATGGAATTTGTGTGTTTGGTAAAAATACTGAGCTAAAATTTTAACTGGAGGCCAGAGATGACTTAGAGTATTATCGTGCTGTTTTTTAGAATTATGTTCGTCTGGAACTGTGATGAAAGATATGAAAAATTTCAAAAAAGAACTTCGTGAGAGTGTTAAGGGGGAGGTTTTGTTCGACAAGGTAACTTTGGGTATCTATGCGACCGATTCCAGTATCTACCAGATAACACCTGTTGCTGTTGTTTTGCCTAAGGATGAAGCCGATGTTTCCGCTGCTGTAAAAATTGCAGTCAAATACAATGTCAGTATTTTGCCTCGCGGCGGCGGCACCAGCTTAGGCGGTCAGGCAGTTGGCAGCTCAATGGTCATAGATTTTTCCAAGTATATGAACAAAATACTCGAATTGGATGTGGAAAATCGGTGGGCGAAAGTTCAGCCAGGGATAATTCTCGATGAGTTAAATGCGAAATTAGTAGAACACAAACTGTTTTTTGCGCCGGATCCTGCCACCAGCAGCCGTGCCACCATCGGCGGGATGATAGGAAATAACTCTTCGGGAACCAAGAGCATCGTTTACGGCATAACGTGCGACCACGTCCTTGAGACAAAGGTTTTGCTCTCGGACGGCTCTATCGTAAATTTAGGAGAGATTTCTTTCGAGCAGCAGAACCATAAGATTGGCTCGGCTGAAAGCAGCTCTGTGGAATCGAAAATAGCAGCCGGCCTTAAAGAAATTATCGACGCAAGCCGCAGCGAGATAGAGGCGAGGTATTCTAAGTTGATGCGGCGGGTGCATGGTTATAATCTTGATAGATTCATCCAAAAAGATCGCTGGAATTTAGCCAAATTGATAGTCGGCAGTGAAGGAACGTTGGGTATAGTTCTCCAAGCCAGGCTAAATCTTGAGCCGATACCTTTGCATAAAGTGTTGTGTGTTGCTCACTTCAGTGAATTGCTCGAAGCGGTGCGGTCTGTGACGCCGATACTCAAACACAAACCCTCGGCCGTGGAGATTCTGGACGCTGATGTGATATTGCAGGCACGTAAAAATCTGGGAATTGCTCCTTTGTGCAGCTTTATACAGGGTGAGCCTCAAGCTATTCTTATCGTTGAATTTTTTGGTGACACAGCCGAGCAGGCTCAGCAAAAAGCCGAGCAACTTGCTGTCGAGCTGGAAAGCAAAAAACGTGGATACGCCTGGCCTGTGATAACTGAGCCGACAGAACAGGCAAAGGTATGGACTGTGAGAAAAAATGGACTTGGGCTGATGCTCGGAATAAAAAGCGCTCGCAAACCGACCCCCTTTATCGAGGATTCGTGCGTACCTGTTGAAGTTTTGCCGGAGTACATTGAGCAGGTGTTGGATTTTTGCCGCCGGCGCGGTGTGCCGGTTGCGATGTACGCACACGCCAGTGTAGGCACTATTCACATCAGGCCTTTTTTGAATCTTAAGAAACCGCAGGATATTGATAATTTAAAGGTCATTGCCAGCTTTGCCCTTAGCCTGGTGAAAAAGTATGGTGGTTCACTGAGTGGTGAGCATGGCGATGGTCGCACCCGAAGCCCTTTTCTCGAGATGTTTTATGGCAAACAAATATGCGATGCCTTCAGGGCGGTTAAGGATCTGTTTGACCCTGCCGGGCTTATGAATCCTGGTATTATTGTCGATCCCGGTCCAATCGATGAGAATCTTCGCTACGGGACAAGCTACAAGACGCCCTGTGAACCTACTTTTTATCATTACCGTGAGGATGGCAGCTTTGCTGCTGCCGTTGAGATGTGCACAGGTATAGGCGCCTGCCGTCAGAAGCTGGAAGGGACTATGTGCCCGAGTTACAGAGCGACACTCGATGAGGAGCATTCAACCAGAGGCAGAGCTAACGCTTTGCGCCTGGCTATGACCGGACAATTTGGTCCTGACGGTATGATTAGCAAAAGAATTTTTGAGGTACTGGATTTGTGTTTAGCCTGCAAGAGCTGCAAAAACGAGTGTCCAAGCAATGTGGATATGACTCGTTTGAAAAGCGAATTACTTCAAAAATATCGGGACGCCAACGGTACGACACTGCGTGATAGACTTATAGCGAACTCGCCGGCTATGGCCAGGATGTTTGCCGGCCCTGTAGCTCCAGTTGTCAACTTTTTTCAAAAGAGCCTGCCGGTTCGCAAGATGCTCGAAGTTGTGGCTGGCTTAGACAGCAGGCGTAAGCCTCCTGAATATGCTAGCCGGCCTTTCCCTAAGTGGTTCAACAAAAGAGTTGGGTCTAACGGCCAACTCAACAGGAAAGTGGTTCTCTTCGATGATACCTATATGAACTATCACCAGCCGAATGTTGGAATATCGGCGGTTGAATTGCTGGAATCGTGTGGTTACCAGGTGATTATTGCAAACGCCGGATGCTGCCAGAGGCCAAGAATCTCTCATGGCTTTTTGAAAGAGGCCAAAGTCAAAGGAGAAAAAACGCTTCGCAATCTTGATGAGTATATAAGGGAAGGTCTAAAGGTCGTGGTCTGTGAGCCGGGCTGCTGCTCGGCTTTGACTGATGACCTGCCTGATTTGATTGACGATGAGAAGCTCGGCCAGCGCATAAAGGAAAACGTAATGATGGTTGACGAATTCCTTGCTATGGAATTGCGGGAAGGTAATTTAAAGTGCGGATTCAAATCTTTTTTCGAGAAGATTCTCATTCATGGCCACTGCCACCAAAAAGCTCTGTTTGGTACTGCAGCGATGGAGGAACTTCTTAAGATGGTACCGAAAATTTCGGTCTCGGTGGTGGATACCGGCTGCTGTGGTATGGCCGGCTCTTTTGGCTACGAAAAAGAGCATTACGAGCTGTCAATGGAAATCGGTGAAGACCGCTTGTTTCCTGCAGTGCGAGGTAGAGATGATGGGACCGCAGTTGTAGCCTGCGGTTTTAGCTGTCGACATCAGATTGCCGACGGAACCGGAGTAAAAGCCCTGCACTGGGTCGAAACCATACGAGGTGCGGACGTAATCGACTAACAAGCAATTGGGGCTATAATCACAGAAGTTATCTTCCTGTATCAGCTTTTTTAAGAACCGATGCCCTGTTGAAAAGATGTCATTTCGACCGAAGTGAGTCCCGATAAATCGGGACGAACGAAGTGGAGAAATCTGTTTTTAATAGATTTCTCGACTTCGGCGACCTTGTCGCCTGCGCTCGAAATGACAGTTTCAATGATTTTCAACAAAGCAAAGTTCTTTCATATTAGCTTTGTCAGGTCTGATATGATATGTGTAGCAGGGGCTGCCTGCTGTAACTTTTTATATTTTTGGTTTATCTTTTACCCATAACGTTCTGTACTTTTCCATTGCTCTGATTACTGCCTCGATGTTTTGAACCGGCGTGCCGGGATAGGCACCATATACCAGTGAAAGTCCTCCGGTGGGAGAACCGAGTGTAGTTATACATGTGCGAATGTGGGAATCAATTTCATCAGGTGTTCCAAAGACTATAATCTTCTGACGGTCAATATCCAGGTCAATGGCAATTTTGCCTTTTGTAAGTTTTTTAAGATTTTCAAGCCCGTTTACAAGGTCCTGCGGATTTAGAATAGTAACGCCGCACTGGATGAGGTCAGGGATGATGTCGAGGATATATCCGTCGGTGTGTAAGTAAACTTCTACGTTGTTGTTTCTGCAAAGAGAGAAGATTTTTTTATACGCAGGCTTTATATACGTGCGCCAGGCGGAGGGACTTACAGGTAAAGAGTTTTGCAGGCCAAGGTCATCACCAAAAGAGATACAATCTACATCCAGGTCAATCCAGCGTCTTGTAACCTCCATCCAGTAATTTGTCAAAAGGCCTATCAATTCATCAAGGGCTGCATTACCCTCGGCAATATCGAGCATGAGATTTTCAAAGCCTTGCAGGTATGTAAGTTTTAGATAGAAAAAGCCATGCTCGACCCAGCCGAAGGCAGCTTCGCCTTTTTTCTTGGCTTGGAAGGTATCTGCTTTAACCTCTTCCCAGTTCTGCTCTGTTTCAACCTCAGGAGCAGAAAACTGTGCAAAATCCTGCCAATTTTTTAGTGGATGTTTAACTACCTGGCCTTCGAGGTAATCGATATTATATTTCCAGAGACATCCCCACCTGTCCCGCCAGGTAGTCCCTGCTTTGGCCTTTTCGTGCTTTAGGGGACGCACAACCACAGAGGGACATTCTGCTTTTATTGCTGCAAATCGGTTTTCATATTCTTCCCACATAGGTGGTGCTATAATCACCCTGCCTAATACAGTACCATCTCCCTGCAGATGTACATAGAACAAAAATCTATCTTTTTTGGTAAACACCGCTGCAATTTTTTCTCAAGCAGTCCTTTTCAGAAATCTTTGATATCCGGATTTCAACTATAGATTATCCAAGCTGATTGCCGGGCCTAGCCTCTGTATCTCCAGGTATATATCGAGTATTCGTAATCCTTCTTTATCCATCTGTAGATGAGGCTGGCGATATATCCGGTCAGCATAGCATTAAAGTTGACGATCGAGCCGAGCCAAACCCAGTTAACACCCAATCCATGACATATAACCCTATATATAAATGGGCTGACCGAGTTGAGCCATACCCAATCAAAACCAAATCCCCTATATATAATCGGGGTGGTAAGATAGCCTACAATCAAAGCACAGATAATACCAAAATTATTGGTTCGCTTGGTAAACAGACCCAGCAGGAAAACAGACATAAGCGGTGCGCCTATAAAGCTGTAGAGAAGGGCAAATATCTGTATTATCGTCCCGAGTCTTCCCACCCATAATGCAATCACGGTGGCTATGATGCCAAAAGCAACCGTCAGGAATTTGGATAATTTCAGACTGAGTCTCCCGTCCTCCCAGGGACCTTTTATGTGTTTTTCTATAAGGTCCTTAAGCGTCATAGTAGCCAGAGTGGTTATTCCGGAATTGACACTTGATATAGTAACAGCCAGAACTGCGGCAACAAACAAACCAGCAATACCTATAGGCACTTTGGTCAAAACGAAGTATGGTATAGCCTTATCCAGTGCTGTGCTTTGGTTCGGGTCTGTTGCCAACAATGATTGATAAGCCTGGGGATTGGCGTGGAAATATGCGGCCACGCCTAACCCGAGGATAATTAGCAGAGTGCTGAAAGGAAGGCCGATTATCGAATTTCCCACCATGCTCCAGATGGAAGTTTTAAGGTCTTTGGCTGCAAAGCATTTCTGAACAATCATCTGGTCGGTTCCAAACATCACAATAGTACTCAGCGTCATAGAAGTCAACACTGCCCAAAATGTCATTTCGCGGGTGAAATCAAAAGAGAAATCGAACATTCTCGTACTGCCGGAAGCTTCAGCTTCGCGCCACATGCTAACAATATTGCCGTCAAAATGGATAATAACGACGGTACATACAGCAATCAAGCCAACCATAATAGCTGAAAAATGAACAATATCAGCCCAGATAACGCCCTCATAACCACCAAAGGTTGTATAAATTATAGCTATACCGCCAATCAGGAAAATACTAAGCCAGGCCGGCATGCCGCTGATAGTGGATATTATCAGCGAGGGAACATAGATGATTGTGGCCACCCATGAAAGCTTTGTAAGAATCTGCATGAAACTGACAACCGTACGAATGTGACGATGGAAACGTCGTTCGAGATACTCATAAATTGTGTACGACCTTAATACGTACAGAGTGGGTATCATCGTTAAACCTACAAAAGTCATAAGTGGTACACTTAAAATAAGAATCGGCACAGACTGCTGGAGGTTATACCGGAAGATATAAGTCGGATTACCTAGCATTGAGACGGCACTGACTCCGGCAGCTAATATGGATATGGCTAAGGGAAACCAGTGCATCTTTCTGCCGGCCAAGAGAAAATCCTGGAGGTCTTTTTTCTTTCTGGCAAAATGGGTAAATATTATGAAAGTCCCGCCCAGATACACACAGATTATCGACCAATCTACTATTCCAAAACGCTGCATTTTGAAACCTCCTTTTTGAGAAATTGTTTCATTTCAATCTCAAAGGCAGAAAGCTGCCAATCGAAATATCAGCTTGATTGTCAGTTAGTATTTGCTTACTTTTTCGTTTCAAGAGCTCATCTCAGGCTTTGTAGCATTCTCTTGAGAGCCTCTGTATCTCCAGGTATATATCGAGTATTCGTAATCCTTTTTTACCCATCTATAGATGAGGCTGCTTATGTATCCGGTTGGTATAGCTACAAAATTAACCACAGAACCGAGCCAGACCCAGTTGACGTTCAAACCAAAATAGATGACCGGGCAGGTAATATAGCCT